>NZ_FWZT01000001.1:0-300000 GCF_900177345.1 Pseudobacteriovorax antillogorgiicola | reverse complement strand
GAAGGTGATCAAGCCCTTTGAAATCAGAGAAGGCGATCAGTTTATACGTATCGAACCATCTCGTCGGCAACGATACCAATGCAGTATCGACTTTCCGTTCCACATGATTGGCAAGCAGTCGGTTGATTATTGGGCGAGTACTGAGAATTTTATTCGTGTCGCGAATGCCCGTACGTTCTGTCATATCAAAGACGTGAATATGATGAAGGAACAAGGCCTTGCTCTTGGTGGTTCCCTAGAAAATGCTATTGTGATTTCTGATGATGGCTTGCTAAACGCTGAAGGCTTACGTTCCCAAGAGGAGTTTGCTGAGCATAAGCTTCTTGATTTGATCGGTGACATGGCATTGTTAGGTGCTCCGTTCCTTGGCGATGTCAAGGTTCACAAGCCAGGACACGCTTTAACGGCAAAGTTTACAAAAGCACTTTTGGAAAATGAGTCCGAGTATTTAGAAGCGATGTTCATAAGCCCTTTTGTTCGGCCCAAAGAACACGTTTCAACAGCATCACAAGTTTTCAGGCCTGCTTGGGCCAATCTCGGCTAGTCTCGTTTCTAAGTAATTTGGTCATGCTCTGAGGGCTTCCTGATATTTTTCTAGGAAAAGTCGGTTTGTCTCGGGCCATGGCTTACTAGCTAGCTCCCTTAGGATTGAGCCTAACTTCCCTATGAATTCTGTATTTCTGGCAAGGCGCTTGAAGTTGATTTTTTCGATGAGAGCGTGAGTGTAGCTCTCATCGCTCATCTTAAAGCCGATGCCAAACATGAGCTGAGCCAGGAAACCAGGATCCTCCACATGGTCGATGAGTGGCCAAAGTGCATTCCAAGCGACTTCTAACTGGCTCTGTCGAGGTCCATCTATTTCTGTCGTAATCATTCCAAGTAGCACGCAAGCTTCAGCATTGTGGGGTAAAAGGTTCTGGCACTCTTTTGCTGATTGCCATGCCTCGTCAGTAAGTCCCAAAGTGAAGGCCGACTTTGCATGCCAAAACCAATGGATGGGATCGAGTGGCGCCATCTCTGTGGATAGCTCGAAGCATCGATGGGCCTTGTCGAACTGTTCAAGCTCAATATATGCTTGACCGAGTAGACTGTGAAAGTCGGCGTTCTTTTGATCTGATAGCTCGTAGAATTCTAGGCAATCTTCACGTTTATCGGTGTTGAGGGCCATCCACGCTGACATAAAGCAATAGATTGACATTTTTGATTTTCTTGCTAGAGCAGATAGGGAGCTATATAGCGACTGCCAGCAATCTTCTTTAATACTTCGTTCTACAATTTGAACAACTAGATTGTGATAGTTGGTCTTCATAGCGCTACAGTAAGTCTCTAAATCTTCCAAGGTTTCAATAAGGTCGTTTTCAGACAAGTTCGTCAAATTCAAAAAGAAAAATGAAATATTGTCACAGACTTCGTTGAACCCCTCGGCATTCAGGGAGCGGCAAAGGCGAAACAGAGTTCGGTTTTCGTCTTGCAGGCCCTTATGAAAGTACCACTGCTCAAGGTTTGGGTAGTGAGATAGGTAGCTGCTTGTGCTCAAAATGTCCCCTTAAATCGTAGAGATGTCTTCTTTAATGTTGTTGTTTTTGCGCTAGTAAAGGTCCTTTGAATGGGGGCTTATGCTAGAGTTTATTGCTTCGTTTTACATTTTCGCTTTGCTAGCAAAGCACTATTCGGATTCCATATGGGTCGGAAGTTTGGCTTGGCCGATTTACCCAATTGCTGCCCTCATTATATTATATTTTCGCGACCGATTTCATCGTGTGGCTGTGAAGTGCGTGACGATTGCACTAGGAGCTATTTGGGGCTGGGGCAGTTACCGGGTGCAAATACCATTAGTCGTTAATGATTGCGCTGTTGTATCCAAACAAGGTCTGGGCTTGGAAGGGCCATGGCTGGTTGCTTGTTCCAAGGGAGATTGGCTAGCCTTTGCAGATACCAAGAAAGGCCAAATTGGAGTTTTAACTTGCTCGAATCGAAGCTGTCGCTTCAAAGGTATGGAAGATTCTCCAGTTGGTTCAAGTTTGGTAAGTAGCTGGCGTCGTGATTGGCGAGCCCGACAGGCGATGGTTCTTGACCATCAGATTCCATCTGATCTTTTGTACATCTATCGAGGAGTGATTCTCGGCATGAGCCGGGAGTATCATTATTACAAAGATCTTTTTAAAACTTTGGGTATTTATCATCTGCTTGTTCTCTCGGGCTTTCATATGAGTTTGGTATTCAAGTTTGTAGGTGGCCTTGTGGCTCAGATACCTAAGTCACTCTATGTTTTGACTCTGATTTCGCCGAGGCTCTGGCGGTGGGTCAAGAACTGGGTTTTCCCAACACAAGTATCTTCAGTTATTATTGCTTCTTACTTTCTGGGGTTCTCAGTTCCTTGCCAGAGGGCTTGCCTTACGAGCATTTTAGGACACAAACAGTGGCTTGGTTCTGGGTTGAGCCTGAATCATCGATTGCTATTGGTGCACTTTATTCATTTGTTTTTAGCCCCTTACGCGGCTCTGTCAATGTCATTCGCACTGACTTGGCTGATTTACTTGGTTCTTGTAAGTCGTGATTCTGGCAAGACCTGGATGAACGCTGTTATAAGCCAGGTGATGATATCAGCAATCCTATTGGTCTTTCTGCCTTCAATTACAGTCTTAAGTATCCTGATAAACTTGCTGTTAGCTCCCTTCTTTGCGTTGCTGCTTAGCTCGATCTTTGGCGCCTACTTGTGGGTGACGTGGGGCGACTCCGCCTCGTATGTGTTCGAAGGGCAACGGATGCTACTTTCGTTGTTCCAATGGCTGGATCAATTCGCAACGTGGGATCTGTCGTTGAGCCCTAGCGAGGAGTTGAAGGTTCTACTTCTTGGGGTTCTTCTAATAAAAATTTTTTCTGATTTATTGCGGAAACAAGACTAGAATCGAAAATGGATCGATATCGAAAAGGAGTTCGGCTTCATGGATCAAGCTCTCAACATACTCGTTGTAGATGACTCACAAATACTACGACAAGATCTAAGAAACCGCTTTGAAAGCCTAGGTCACCGTGTCGTCGGAGAAGCAGAAAACGGCTTGGAAGCTTTGGATTTAATCAAGGAACTAAGCCCTGACTTAGTTTCCTTAGACATCATTATGCCTGAAATGGATGGTTTGGAGTGCTATCGCATTATGCGGAGCCTTTCGTATCCACCACGGTGTTTGATCGTATCGGCTTTGGCGGATGAACCTAGGGTCATCGAAACCTATGAAAAAGAAATTGAGCCAAATCACTATGCTTCAAAAACTTGTTCCCTTGATGAATTAGCAGAGAAATTAAGCCACGTGATGGCAATGCCACCGCTGCCCATTCCAGAGAGTCATGAATAGGGTGGAATAAGTGCGACGCTCGTTGGTACAGGCGATATGCTTCCGTCTATGAGGCAGCTTGTGCACTCTTGGACGGGTCTGTGCCAAATGAGTTTGAAATATTCTCTAATTGTGCTAGCTCTTTGGCCTTGAGCGCTTGAGCACTTTGGTAGAAGCTGGTTCCAGCTACGATCAATGCGAAAAGGGCAACCACAATAAATGCAGGATGCCACAGAATTCCAACGAGCAAAAAGAAGAATGCAGCCCCACTTGTAACATACCCATTAACGAGCACTTTATCCGTGTGAACCATAGCTAATTGACCAGTTAGAACTCCCTTGCCGTGACCATCGATCAGGAGCCTCTTTTCACGGCCTTTGTAAAAGTGTCTCAAAATATTTTTAGGTCGATAGAGATACCCGACTTTCCAAACTGGTATGTGAATGAGCTGCACGCCGGCGACTTCTACCTCTGTTCGGTTATCAATGAGAAAGTCTGCATTGAGGGTGGAGATTTTGTAGTGGTATAGCTCAATATGATTTTTGGCCCGCCTTAAGGCCTCGTGCTCATCAACCTGAACTCCGAGGATCGGCAAGCCGTTGGCGTATTTGAATTCAAAGAAATTTCGTGCTTCGTAGGCAGACTTCTGGTCGTCATCCAGAAGACGGCCGCGGGAAAGGGTTGAATCGAGAGGAAAACCATCCCACTCGGTATTAATTGGTTCTGGTGGTTCGTGCAGCCGTGTGAGGCCCCAGGTTTCGCATATATTGGCCCGAGCTGAAATCGCCCAGCGATATCCTCTTCGGAACTGTCCCGATTCTAAAAGGTGCTCGCCCGCTGATGACAGGTTCACGTGAAGTGGGTTTTGGCGCTTCACCAGGCCTTTCCACGCTGTGTGGGCTTCGAGGGATATCACCCACACGGGCAGACTGAAGCCTTGAACATCGACGACGAAGAACTCCTTGTCTACGGCTCCAGGACGGTGATGGAGCCGTCTGAGCCACTCAAGAGATAGCTCTTTCACCGCTCCAGCATCCAGTAGGTTTGGAACAATGTAGTGGTCGCCAAACAGCTCTTTCTGCCCAGAGTCTGTATCAAACCGGAAGGTGGCCGAGCAAAATGGGCACATGAGCAGATAGTCAGAAAAGACATATTGCGATGGTTTGTTACAGGATGGACAGGTTAGCTCATGCAATTCTGGCAACTCCTTTTTCTTTCATATTATCACGATTGATGTGTTGACAGGGAGGATATCGGTCTTAGGTTGTAGTGGAGACGGCATCGAACCCGGTAAAAAAGTCATCTCATCACGAAAACATGATTAATTTTATTAATATAGCCTTTTGGCCAGCTTAGAATGGAGAGAAGAACATGGGTAAGATTATTGGTATAGACTTAGGAACGACTAACTCGGTCGTTGCTGTGATGGAGCAAGGGCAACCTAAAATCATTCCAAACTCTGAAGGTAAGCGTACTACGCCAAGTGTGATTGGCTTCACCAAGTCTGGCGAAATTCTGGTCGGTGATGCAGCACGACGTCAGGCAGTAACAAATCCTGAAAAAACGATCTACTCAGCCAAGCGATTTATGGGCTGTACGTTCGGCGAGCGTAAAGACGAAGCTGGCCAGATGCCTTACAAGGTTGCCGAAGGTAAAGGTAGCATGGTCGTCTTCGATGTAGATGGCAAGCAGTACACGCCACAAGAGATCGGTGCGAAGGTTCTTGGTAAGCTTAAGCAAGCTGCAGAAGACTACCTCGGCGAATCGGTCACAGAAGCTGTGATCACAGTTCCTGCTTATTTCAACGACAGCCAGCGTCAAGCAACCAAAGACGCAGGTAAAATTGCTGGTCTTGATGTGAAGCGGATCGTGAACGAGCCTACAGCAGCAGCCTTGGCCTACGGTCTTGATAAAAAAGCTGACGAAAAAGTGGTCGTGTTCGACTTTGGTGGTGGTACGTTCGACGTCTCCATTCTTGAAGTTGGTGAGAACGTTGTTGAGGTTCTAGCAACAGGTGGTAACAACCACCTTGGTGGTGATAACGTCGACGAAATCCTAATTGACCACCTTGTGAAGACTTTCAAGTCAGAAACTGGTGTTGACGTGACTGGCGATCCAATGGCTATGCAGCGTCTGAAAGAAGCCGCGGAAAAAGCCAAGATCGAGCTTTCTTCGGCACAGTCAACAGACATCAATCTACCGTTCTTGACTGCTGATCAATCAGGACCGAAGCACTTGAACGTGGCGCTAACACGCTCACAGTTTGAGCAGCTGATCTCTAGCCTGATCGACAAGACTCTTGAGCCTTGTAAGCAGGTGATCAAGGATGCTGGTTTATCTACAAGCGAGATCGATGAAGTTATCCTTGTCGGTGGTTCGACACGAATTCCTCTTGTACAGCAGCGCGTGAAGGACTTTTTCAACAAAGAGCCTAACAAGACAGTAAACCCAGATGAGGTTGTTGGTATCGGTGCTGCAGTTCAGGGTGGTGTTCTTGCTGGTGACGTGAAGGATGTTCTACTTCTAGATGTAACACCTCTTACCTTGGGTATCGAAACTCTTGGTGGAGTTATGACGAAGCTAATTGAGCGTAATACAACGATTCCTCACAAGAAGAGTCAAGTATTCTCGACAGCTGCAGATAATCAAACATCCGTGGAGATTAATGTCCTCCAAGGTGAGCGAGAGATGGCAACGGATAACCGCCAGCTAGCACGATTCACCCTTCAGGATATTCCTCCTGCACCTCGTGGGGTTCCACAGGTTGAAGTAACCTTCGATATCGATGCGAACGGTATCCTTTCCGTATCCGCAAAGGATCTAGGGACTGGTAAAGAGCAGAAGATTACTGTCGAAGCAGCAACTAAGATCGACGATAACGAGATCGATCGTATGGTTAAAGAAGCTGAGTCCAACAAAGAGGCTGACCAGGTCAAGCGCGAAGCTGCGGAAGCTAAAAATGGTCTCGACTCTTTGATCTTTACAACTGAAAAGTCTCTAGCAGATGCTGGTGACAAGGTTCCTGCGGACCTTAAGACCGAAGTTGAAGCAGCCCTAGCTTCTGCTAAAGAGAAGCTTAATAGCACTGATGTGAGTGCTCTCAAAGCAGCTAAAGAAGAGCTGGAAAGTAAGACTCACAAGCTTGCGGAAATCATGTATAAGCAAGCTGGTGCTGAAGGTCAGCAAGCACCTGGACAAGGGCCTGCTGGTGGTGCGCAAGACTCAGGTAACAAGTCCGACCCTAACGTGGTGGACGCTGAGTTTGAAGAAGGTAAGTAATATCTGTAAGATTTGAATAGAATCGACTAAAGGGCCCTAAGTTGGGGCCCTTAATTGTTTGTTTCAGGACAGTTTGAATAGCTGTCGCAACCCCTTCCAAAAGATTGCTTTAGCTCTTGGGTCAAGTCGGTCCAATGCTGGGGCAGCCATGACCTGAATGTCGTAAGCTGTTGTTTGCGGGGCTTGGCAAATGTCATGGAAATCTGCGTCCAGTATCAACTCGCTCAGCTGTTCGTCAAGAATGATAAGTCGCTGGCAGCTTGCTGATTCTAGCTGGTCTAAGAACGCGCCTGGATCCGGGTTGTCAGTCAATTCGTGGAAAACGAACTCACCATCTTTCAGTCGAAGGGCCCTAATAAGCTTGGTCAGGGTCTGAAGTGACTCGGATTCCGGCAACCCCTTCGCGATGATATAAGTCTTGGCTGCCTGGAGAGCAAGTCCCTCATGCCTGGCATCCAATAGCTTGGAGCTTATGGCATCAGCTTCATTTTTGAGGTCGATATCAGCGACTAGCGTTGGTGGAGCTTCGAAATTCTGACTCGACGTGGGTGTAGGCGGAGCTTCAAGGTTTTGATCCGCCGCTATGGGGGGCGATTCTGTTGCTGCTTCTTGGCCTTTCTCATCCATCGGAATCTTGAATAGGCGCGGAGTTTCGAGTCCCCTGTCGGATAACCAGCTAATATAGTTTATAAGTTTTTGTTCCAGCATCGTTCCTCCCGAAACCTCTGTATACCACAGAAAATACCAAGCTAGGAGGCTGATTTCTTTGGGCGACGACTTTCGCGGCGGTTAATCACCAAGTTCTTGAGTTCGCGGTGCTTTGCGACAATTGTAGGGTCTTTATGACCCAACTTAAACATGCGTTTTTGAATGAAGTAACCCTTGGCTAACTGCTGGGTTTTTAGGGTGCATATACAAAGTAATTTCAATAGCTTGCCATGATCTGAGGATGCAGCCATACCATTGTGAATCGCAGAAATGGCTTGAGCATAGTTCTTAGCTTGAAGATAGATTTCGGTCTGGTAAAGGTAGCCCTCATGGTCCTTCGTAATCGCAATGTAGCGATCGAAAACTCCAGACGCACTGTCAAGCTCACCTTGATCTACGAAGTGCTTCGCAAGCATTTGATAGGCACTTAGATTGCTGGGATTTTTTTGAACAGCTTCTTCTAAGGTGGCCAAGCCTTCCTCTTCTTTACCCTCGCTTAGGTATAGCTTGGCCAAGATTCGGTAAGTATCAACTCGTTGAGGGTGACCTTTCTTCTCATCGCGAAGGACCATTTCTGCCAGCTTCTCCTTGTGGATAGCCTGGCAAAATTTAACGATTGCTTCAAGTGGCTTAGAGTTGTCTGGATACTGGCGCCTGAGGCGTTTGAAGTAGTAGATAGATTTTTCTAAATTATTCTCTTTGGCGTATGCGACACCCATTCCATAAAGGGCTTCGGGGTTTTTATTGTTTTCCAAAAGAGCTAGCCGTAGATGCTCGATGGCCTTCATGTTTTGGCCAAGCTTGAGGTGAATGTTTGCAACCTTGATTTGCCTGAGTAACTGCTTAGGGTTAGCCTCTAGCTCTTTCGTTAGAGCGTCTACAGCTTCTTCTTGGCGACCCTGTTCGATATATAGGTCAGATAGAGTTTTGTAGTTTTTCAAATACTCGGGATATTTCTTGATATTGGCTTGAAGTTTGGCAATGGCGAGATCCACTTGGGAGTCTTTGTATAAAATCAGAGCCTTCAGATACTCTGCCGTTGGGTGATCTGCCTTTCGCTGTAAAATCTTCTCGATGATGCTAAGTGCTGGAGCATAGTCCCCTGAATGGATAAGCTGCTCAGCCTTGCGAATCAGCTTCACCACAGGGCCTGGTGAGTGGTATTGGGTCAGGACCGTGATAATTTTCTTCTCAAGTTCTTCTGGCTGGAAAGGCTTTAATAGATAGTCGTTAGCCCCTAGGTCGATGGCTTTAACAATATCATCGCGATTGGCTTCGCCAGTGATAGCGATAATCGGAGTATCGGATTGGATGTCTTTATTTCGGATCATCTGAAGGATGTCGAAGCCGTCAGTATCACTGTAATAGAGATCCAAGATATAGAGATCGAATGCTTCCGCCTGGATCATACGTCTGACATCACGGCCGTGATGAGCGTCCACATATTGCACGACCCCAATGCGCTCGAGCACTCGCTCAATAGACTTACGCATAAGGTCGTGTTCGTCACCCACAAGGACGCGGATCTCGCTCGGTTTGAATGGCAATTGATCCATAAGCTTTGAGTTCTCCTGAAGAGTCCTTCGGTGCTTATGTGAATAACTTTAAGCTTTTGGAGCTTGTGGGGGGGCTTCTCTAAGGCAGCGAATCAGCGATCGAGAGATCCGATCCTCGGTATTGATCTCCTGGGATTTAGTCCAATAGTTATGAGCATTTGTGTAATCTCCTTCGCGGTAGTGGATCAGGCCGAGAAGATTGTATACATTTGTATTAGGAGCAAACTTCCCAGAAAATTCCCTCAGGCGGGCCTTGGCCTTCTCAAGATGACCAACCTCGTATTCCAGGCTTGCTAAAGAGTAGATTTTATCTGGCATGCTCGGAAAGATGCTGAGAGCTTTTTCATACTCTTTGATCGCTTCAACGCGAAGTCCGGCTTTCTCGTAGTACTCTGCGGTTTGGCAATGAAGATTGGCAAGGCGACCCAGAAAAAGACTTGGAAGCTGTCGGCTACCTGAAGCAAAAGTTTGGTTCAGATTTTGATATTGCTGCTCTCCTTGCTGATAAAGGCCGAGATCGCAGTAAAGGATTGTTAGGTTAAGGCCCGCCTCGATAAACTTGGGATTAAGCTCCAAGGCTTTTTGGAATTGCTGAATCGCGAGGCCAAATTTAGATTGTCGATGAAATGTAAGGCCTAGCAAGTTGTGGAGGTTGGATAAGGCACCTAGCTCTTCGATGGATTCATGAAGCAGCTTTTCCGCTGCCCCAAAACGGTTGACACTCAGATAGATGCTTACTTTCTCTTGAATCTCTCTGAGCTTGGCTCTGATCGAGGGCATACCCTTTCCTATGCAACAGCAACGGACTCGAAGCGGCGAGATACCAGAACTTTGATTTGCCCTGGAAACGCGACTTCCGCTTCAATCTTCCGGGCGATATCTTGAGTGTACTTATTTAATTCGTTCTCTTTAACCTTTTTGTGATTCACATCGATATGAACCTCCCGGCCACCATTCATAATGGCAATTTTTAGAATCCCCGGGAAGCTACGAACGACGTCTTCGATCGCGCTAAGACGGATCTGATAGCCTTCCTCCAAATTGACCCTAGCCCCTGGGCGTGCTCCAGAAAGCGTATCGGCGGATTTCAATACGTAGCTCATCGGAGTCTCAAGGACGAGATCGTTATGGTGAGACATCACCGTATCACATACCAGTTTTGATTCTCCAAATCGATCTGCATAGTCGCCGCTAATTACAGCATGACTTCCCTCGATCCGGTAGTCAATGCCCTTGCCAATGTCGTGTAGCAGGCCGCAACGTTTTGCGGTTTGAGGGTCGACGTCTAGCTCGGAGGCGAGAATTCCTGCTAGTTTCGCTACTTCTAAAGAATGAAAATATTGATTTTGACGATAGCTTGTTCGCCAGTTTAATGCTCCCACCATCCGTTGGATCTCAGGGGCAATACCCTCTAGGTGAAGCTCCCTAACTGCCTGCTGGCCAAGCTTAAGTGCGGTGTTCTCTAGTCCACGTTTGTGCTTCGAGAATACTTTTTCTGCTTTAGCCCAGGCTCCAGGCCCTTTTGGAATGAGCTCTTCTAAAGTTAGGCGAGCAGCCTCTTTATCGATTCCATAGCCGCCCCCTAGCTTAATCACGGGAGCGTCTTGGCTTTTTTCCTCGCTCATACCAATTTCTACCTGATCCACTAATTCTTGCAGATCTTCGATCAATCGGTGCTTATCACCCGACAAGGCTTCTAGAGATTTTTTGTTAGCGATTTCCACATGGCTCACTGGTTTTGGCCAGACAAATTTTGGTTCATACCGCGAAAGAACGCGGGCGAGGGAACGATCTGCCAACTTTTTACTATTGGTTTGAAGGTCTTCGCTCATGTCTTTAATGCGCTTTTGGCTTTCGAGCATTCGCGAGTTGATGATCTCTTCAGCAAGGTTCGATTCGACGGTTTCAAGTTCGCATTCAGCGTGCTTAGCCAATGCTCCTTGTAGCTCACGTCGGTGATTGTTGACATCTCCAGAGACTTTGTCCAGCTGCGCTTTCACAACTTCGACTTTTTGCTGGTAGGAATTGCACTGGTTTTCAATTTTAGCAATTCGCGATTCTTCTCTCGATAGGAAGTCTTCCTGCTGCTCGATTTCCTGTTCCTGGGCCTCCAAGTCTTGGGCGCGATCTTCGAGCTGAGCGTCGAGCTCCTCTTGGTAAATGCTGAGCTTTTCGTCCTGGCGGGCGATCGACTCCTCGACGATATGCTGCTTCCTGGCCAATGCTTTCTGGACAACTTTTTCTCGCTGCTGCACTTGCTCGGCAGTAAGCCTTTTCGGAAGCGAGCGCTTCATAAAAACAAAAAAAGCATATCCTGCAACAGTTGATATCGCCATGATGGCGATGATGGTAGAAAGTGAAATATTGACATCCATGAGACGGGTACCCCATTCTATATTCAGTATCTTTTCGGTTCTTATAGGTGTTTAATTGAGGAGTCATTTAGACGCTCAATCTATGGTTAAAAAGTGAGTATGACTCGCGCATTTTCATCAAGCGTGTCACAATACTAGATCATACAACAAGCAGGCAATCTAAGATATAGAAGAAGCAGAAGGGGCTGAGGGAGAGGCATGGAGATTGAAGGCGATCTCAAGACACTGGACCAGATCATCCGCGCTGCAGGCGACAAGCTGATGTCGTTTTATCGACGGGATGATCTGAGGGTAACTCAGAAGAAGGATGATTCCCTGGTAACTGAGGCGGATCTAGCGAGTGAGAAGGTGATCATTGATGCTCTAACAGAGCACTTCCCCGGTGATAAGATTTACTCCGAAGAGGCAGGGCTATCTTCGGCTGATCGTCACGAGGGAAGCTACATCTGGATTGTGGACCCTTTAGATGGAACTACAAACTTCTCAAATCATTATCCATTTTTCTGTGTTTCCATGGGTCGAGGGGTATTCACGAAAGATGGAAAGATCGAGATCGTCCAAGGTGGGGTCTACGACCCAGTTCGAGAGGAGTGCTTTCTTGCAGAGCGAGGTCGCGGTGCCTCTTGCAATGGGCGAGACATTTCAGTTCGTCCTGACCGCCCACCAGAAGAGGGCTTTATCGTAACAGGCTTTTCCTATCATAAAGGCCCAGAGCTTGAGGTCGATGTGAATCGTTTCTTACGAGTGGCTGAAGTATGCCAAAGTATACGAAGAGATGGCGCTGCAGCTTTGGATCTAGCCTATGTGGCCTACGGAATTTACGATGGATATTGGGAGTTTGGCTTGAGGCCTTGGGATATCGCGGCTGGGTCTCTCATAGTCCAAGAAGCCGGCGGCTATGTTTACGATACCGGTCGGGGGGCAGACTCCTTCGACCCGGAGTCTGACGGGATACTGTGTGGTACTCGGTCCATGTCTGAGTACCTACGTTCAAAGATGTAAAATTGGCCTAATTGTGGTCTTCCTGTTACACTATAAGTGTAAAAGGAGGATCGTGAATATGCGCCTTAAAGTTAGCTTATTAGCATGCCTTTTTCTCCATTCACCGGATTCGAGTGCCGTTGACGGCCAAAGCTCCTACGAGAGGGTGGAGCTGAACTGGGATACTATGAGAATTCGCTTCTATGGTGAGGCCAAACAGTCAGGAAGCCTTCGAGACACAGAAAAAGAGGCTGTGAAGGAAGGTATCTCGTATATAGTAGAAGCTCTTCCTGCAATCCGTATGGCGAATTTAGAACAAGGGCTCCTGGGTGAGCAGGACGATCGCAGCATTGTTCAAGGTGTTTCAACCAAGACCTATACCTATGGCACAACTTACTTTAGCGACGGGCGGGTTCGCGTCGACTTGGAGAGTAGCCTACCCAATGCATTGGCACCTCAAGGCCTTGATTTCACGAAGGATGAGCCAAGTGAATTGAATACTAGGAATACGGGTATAGTGGTGGAGCTGCCCAGTGCTATGGACCCCCAGATGATCTATGAAATCCAAAATCAAGCCGGTGAATCACTCTATCGCCTAAAAGATGTTGCCAGGTCTGAGTTTGCCAAAAACTTTATGGGCCGTTTTTTCGACGGTGATAGCAAGAGGCGCCTCAACTACTTTAGCGGCGAGAAGCCTATCAATATTAAAGGCAAGTCCAAGGGTGATCGTATTATCGTTGTCGACGGCAAAGAATGGCAGAGTCTTGTTGATGGAAATTATGGCTTACTTGAGCAGGCAAAAGTTGCCATCGTTGGTCCCTAATTCAACCGACTTAGGGTGAGTCCTCGGCTCCCTAACTTACTGGATAGACCTACCTCATCGAAATCTCTTTTTAAGCTTGAGTCTACAGTGCTTATTTGTTAAACAGCTCAATTCGAGCCGTTACAGGACAAGTCGTCCTGCAATTTGTGCGGGCTCCCTAAACGTTCGGCAGAACTGCCTAGCATAAACACTAGAAAGGGTCATTAGACATGCCTAAAGTAAAGACGAAACGAGCGGCAGCTAAGCGATTTCGTATTCTTCCTTCCGGTAAAATTCGTCGTAACCACGCGAATAAGCAGCACATTCTTACAAAGAAAAAGCGTGCTCGCTTGAACAAACTTAAGAAGTCAGCCTACGTAGTAGCTTCTGACGTTAAGCTTGTGCTTCGCTGCTTACCAAACGGATAATTAACAACTAGAACAGAAGGATACAAAATATGTCTCGCGCTAAACGGGGTTTTAAAGCCCGACGTAGAAGAAAAAAGATACTTGGCCTAGCAAAGGGCTACCGTGGATCTCGTAAGAATAGATTCCGCAACTCGGTTCACGTTGTAAAACGTGCATTGGCGTTCTCTTACCGTGACCGTCGCGTCAGAAAAAGAGAGTTCCGTCGTTTATGGATCGTACGTATTAACGCGGCTGCAAGGTCCGAGGGGCTTCGCTACTCAGAATTCATGAACGGTCTTAAGAAAGCTTCGGTTACACTAGACCGTAGCGTACTTGCTGATCTTGCTATCAACGACCCAAAAGCATTTGCTCAGTTGGTTGTCACTGCTAAGGCAGCGCTAGCATAATCATTAGTGAACTACAAATCTTATCCACAGTTTTCAAAAGAAACTGTGGATATTTTTTTTGTACTGATATTAAGGTTTTAACCCCATATTCAGGATATGAATGTTAGTTTATCCACAAGGGTGTGGGGAAAAGTTGCGACGATCTGATGATGCTCGACAATTTGAATTTAGATGTATTTTTGAGAGATGAGTATGTTTGATTTTTATAAAGAGTGCAAGACCAAAAAGGAAGGTCGATGGTGCGGACGGTGAGACTTGAACTCACACGCGCAAGGCACTGGCTTCTAAGACCAGCGTGTCTACCAATTCCACCACGTCCGCTCGTGGAATGAGTATTTGCCTTGATTCTGGCATAAAGTCAACACCTTTCACTCATTTTTTTTCAGATTGCTTAAATCCTTCCATGTTTATCGTAAATCTAATACATTGGGGTCTGTGAAGGGAGGATAACGTATGTCAGATCAGCAGCAACAGGTTGAATTTTCTGGATTGGTTCTTGGCTTTTGCTCAGCGGCGCTCTCGTACATGGGTTTCGGTGACTCTAGTGCACCTCGCAATCTAGCTCTAGCTAAGCAAAATATTGATATCCTAGGTCTTCTAGCCGAAAAAACGAAAGGCAATCTCAGTGAGGAGGAAGAGCGACTTCTGAAGGACGCCTTGCTTGACTTAAAAACGAAGTACACTGATCAACAAAAGAATTCCTAACTCTCCCAGTTCAGCTCCCTAAAGAAAATCCATAGCTATCCGAAAAGTTTACAAAAATGACTAGGTAGCTCATGGATCTTGCTAAGTATAATTTCGAATGTCGGAAAGCCCTTCACTTTGGCCTTCGCTATGCGAAGGGTCTTGGCCATGACCACCTTGAGTGTGAACACGTTGCGCTGGCGATCCTGCGTTCCAATTGGGATATCTTAGACGCTATGACCCATGGGGTCGTGGAAAGAGCTCTTGAATCGTTCCTGCAGAGCTATCCCAAGCACTTCGGAGCGGTCAAGGTCGAGTTTGGACCAAGGCTCAATACTGCCATGGATGCCGCTGAATCGGCGTCGCCAAACGAACCCATTGATTTAGAAACTTTGTGGTCTCACCTGCAAAGAGAATCTACGGCTATCAAGAATGCTCTCTACAAAGGTGAGCAGGAAACTCGCAAGCATCATCAGTTTGAAGAGCTCTTTCCTCACAAACAGAAGCCGAACGGGCAAGAGGGTAAAGATCCCGATGACCCGGATTTTGTGGAGCGTCGCAAACGACCTAGAGACCAATCGAAAACCCTGGAAAAGTCCCTCGATAAGAAGCTACGGCAGTATTCGGTAGACCTTACTGAGGCGGCTAGTCGTGGCAACCTGGATCCGGTCTTAGGTCGAGATCGGGAGATCCGTAGAGTGCTCGAAGTTCTGGGGCGCAAGAAAAAAAATAATCCGATCTTACTGGGGGACCCAGGAGTTGGCAAAACAGCAGTGGCCGAAGGTATAGCTTTAAAGATTGTAGAAGGAAAAGTACCAGAGTCTTTGACTGGAGTTCGTGTCTTGTCCCTCGATCTCGGTTCGATGATCGCAGGCAGTAAGTATCGCGGCGAATTTGAAGATCGCTTGAAGGGTGTCTTGGAGTGCCTGGAAGAGTTAGGTGACAAGGTCATACTATTTATTGACGAAATTCATACGGTTGTTGGCGCTGGCCAATCTGAAGGGAGCATGGATGCAGCAAATTTACTCAAACCTGCATTGGCGAGAGGTGAAATGCGTTGCTTGGGTGCTACAACCTTGGCCGAATATCGGAAGTACTTTGAAAAAGATGCGGCTCTTGAACGGCGATTTCAGCCGATCATGGTCAACGAGCCTGATAAAGCCAGCTCAGTGGCTATCTTGCGAGGGATTAAAAAGAAGTACGAGATCCATCACGGGGTAACCATAGAGGATGAAGCTCTGTTATCAGCTGTAGAGTTTTCTGTAAAGTACCTGCCTAGCAGGCGCTTGCCTGATAAGGCTATCGACTTAATCGATGAGGCCTCGTCGCGAATGAGGCTTCAGATCGATAGCACTCCACGGGAGCTAGATGAGCTGTTTACTAAGATTTCCGAGCTTGAAATCGAAAAACAATCTTTAATGGGTGAAGGTCATAGTAAGGCTCTAGCATCCTTGAATGTCAAAATTGATATGCTTCGCAAGGAGTGTGAAATTTTGGAGGGGGTCTGGCGCTCCCATCAAGAGCTTCACGAAATGCTACGTAGTGAGGAGCAGAAAGCGGAAGACTTGGCTTCCCTTCATCGTGATGCAAAAGATCAGCAAGATTTTGAACTAGCAGCGCGAACCCAACATGTGGAGCTGCCAGAAGTAGAGGCTCGGGTCCAGGGGGTACGCGAAAAGCTGGAGTCTCTCGAAAAAGACCATCCTTTTTTAAGGCAGATTGTGGGCGTCCGAGAGGTTGCTGAAGTTTTGAGCCAGTGGACAGGTATCCCTAGCCGCAAGATGATGGCTAGCGACCGCATGCGATTGATGACTATTGAACAGCGAATCAGCGACCGAGTTTATGGGCAGGAGCAAGGTATTCGTGTTCTTTCCAAGGCAATCAAGCGGGCCCGAGCTGGTATTAACGATCCAACAAGACCCCTAGGTGTCTTTCTTTTCTTGGGTCCAACGGGTGTTGGAAAGACAGAAACGGCTAAGGCGATCGCTGAAGAGCTGTTTGATGACGAATCGAAGTTGATTAGAATTGATATGTCTGAGTACATGGAGTCCTTCAGTGTGTCTCGCTTAATTGGTTCTCCGCCTGGCTACACCGGCCACGACTCTGGGGGGGAGCTTACCGATGCTGTTCGCAACAAGCCTTACTCAGTTGTTCTTCTAGACGAAATTGAAAAGGCCAATCCCAAGGTACTCGACATACTGCTACAGGTTTTTGATGATGGGCGTTTAACAGATGGTCAAGGGCGTACAGCTGACTTTAAGCAAACCATCATCATCATGACATCAAATTTAGCAGTAAACAGCCTAGCTGATCATCCCCTAGGCAAAGGGGAGGCTCTTCGCCAATCGGTGGCGCAGGAGCTAAGGCCGGAACTGGTGAATCGCATCGATGAAATTGTTAGGTTTAAAGCTCTTGGGGAGCTCGAGTTTCGTGAGCTTCTAGCGAAGAGTTTGCGGCAGCTGAATGATCGCCTCCAGGACAAGGACATTCGCCTATCGCTAAGTGAGGAGCTGGAGCAAGAGTTGATAGCCTTCGGCCTAGACAGTAATTTTGGGGGGCGAGGTTTACATCGGATCTTCAAGGATACCGTGGTGGATTTCGTCACTGACAAGCTCATCGAAGAGGAGCAGTGGAAAGGAGCCTGGGTTCTTGGGTACGATCATTACGGCATGCTTACCTTCCAAAAAGATGAGCGTCAACATCGCTTTCTTCCCCCTGCCCGATAATGGTGAAAATTATTTAAAAAATGTGAAGAGGGCCTATTGACTTTTTAATATTCTTTGAAGTATCTTTGGGTCCCGTCGAGGAGACTACTTCTTCCTGAATTGGGGCGTCGTCAAGTGGTAAGACACTGGATTTTGATTCCAGCATCCGCAGGTTCGAGTCCTGCCGCCCCAGCCATATCCATTTTCAAGCACCTAGACAAGTCCCTAAAAGCTTTTTAGCTTTGATGATATTTATCCTCTCACATACAAGGACTAATCTGCCATGAGTCATGATCTCGTATTGCTTTCAGGAAATGCTAATCGGGCCCTTGCCGGACGAATTGCTAGCTACTTAGATCTTAAGTTAGGTAACGCAATCGTCGAGCGCTTTTCAGACGGAGAGACACGAGTCGAGCTCAACGAGAATATCCGCGGCCGGGACGTGTTCATCATTCAGCCAACCTGTGCACCAGCTAATCAGCATATTATGGAAGCTCTTGTGATGGTTGATGCCTGTAGGCGGGCCTCTGCAAAGCGCATTACCTTGGTGAATCCATATTTTGGTTATGCCAGGCAAGAGCGAAAAAGCGCGCCGCGGACGCCCATTACGGCGAAACTTGTGTCGGACTTGTTCACGGTCGCTGGTGTGGATCGCATGCTTTGTATGGAATTGCATACTTCTGCAATCCAAGGGTTCTTTAATATCCCGGTAGATCATTTGTTTTCGAAACCGGTGTTTGGCCCTTACTTCCAAGGGCGGGATAACCTATTAGTAGTGTCTCCTGATGCTGGGGGTGCTGAAAGAGCGCGTGCCATTGCGAAATACTATGATTGTGGCCTAGCGATTGTGGATAAGAGGCGTGATCGCCCCAATGAAAGTGCAGTTATGCACATTATTGGCGATGTGACAGACAAGGACTGCCTGATCGTCGACGATATCTGTGATACTGGTGGCTCTCTATGTAAGGCTGCCCAGGCACTTGTGGACAAGGGTGCCCGATCGGTTAGCGCTGCCATCACTCACCCTGTGCTGAGTGGACCAGCAGTTGAGAGAATTGCCGAGTCTTGCCTAACTGAGCTAGTCGTGACAGACACTATCCCTTTATCTGAAAAGGCGAGAAACTGCTCGAAAATTAAGCAGTTATCTGTAGGGGAACTTCTTGGTAAGGCGATACGACGCATTCATGGGGCTGGTTCGATCAGCTCCTTATTTGTTTAATGACGTATTTTTATCCACAAGGCACTTGCATGCCTTGCGGGTTCCTTATATAACGCTAACCTCAAGTTCAAATTGTCTACCCGCAGACGCAGCTTGAGTTAGATATAAGTATTTATTTAAATTGAATAATTGAAGTAGATGCCTCTAGCGGGCTTGAGGATAGGAGATCGTATGTCTGAGAATCTCGTTACAATCGAAGCGGTTGTCAGAGAGCAAACTGGTAAAGAATATGCGCGCAAGCTAAGAAAAGCGGGAAAAATTCCTGCAAACTTGATGGAAAAGGGCAAGGCAACAAGCCTTGAGCTAGATCCTAAGTGGCTTGGTAAAGCTTATAAAGAAGGCAAGAAGTTTAACCTCACGCTCAATGGTGAGACTAAGCTGGTTGTGATCAAAGAGGTTCACCTCGATGCGATCAAGCGCATGCCTCTTCATGTCGACCTCATGTACGCTTAATTGCGGATGAATCGTTGAAGCTACTTGTCGGCCTTGGCAATCCAGGGCCAAAATATGAACTCACCCGCCACAACGCTGGCTTCCTTGTCCTTGATCAAATTGCCGATCAGTGTGGAATTCAATGGGAAGGTCAGAAGTTTCAGGGAGAGTTTGGGAAGGGGCAAATTTTAGGAGAGGCCTGTCTTCTTCTAAAGCCAAATACCTTCATGAACTTAAGCGGTCGTTCTGTGAGTCAGGCGATGCGCTTCTACAAACTAGGCGTCGACGACTTATTGGTCTTCCATGACGATATCGACGTTCCATTTGGCAAGGTAAAGGCCAAGATGGGCGGCGGTCATGGTGGCAATAATGGCATTCGCAGCATTATAGCGGAAACCGGCCTCAAGGACTTTGTCCGTATCAAACTTGGCGTTGGTCGACCCCAGAAACCCGAAGACGGACAGGTGTCTGATTGGGTTTTGAGCCGTTTCTCACAAGAGGAATTGGACGTATTAGCTAAAGACATGGTTCAAGACGCAATGGTGCGACTTGATTCTATTTATAAACAGAAAAGATGACATGTCTCTCTTGCTCTTGCCGAGGGCATAGGGCTGCTTCAATCCATAAGGGAGGTTCGTTTTGCTGAGAGAATACGAATTTACATTTGTAACAAAGGCAGATTTGCCTGACGCTGATAAGACAAAAGTCCTATCTGGCTATGAAGAAATCCTTGCCCGGAACGGTGGCGAGATTCTTAAAAAGTCTGACTGGGGAACTAAAAAACTAGCTTACCCAATCAAGAAAAACTTCCGTGGTCACTACGCGTTCTACGATCTAACAGCAAGCCCCGATAGCATTGCTGAGTGTGAGCGACTTCTTCGTATTGACGAAAATGTCCTTCGCTATTTGGTTGTAAAGATCGACGAAGACGTAAATGTGGAAGAGCGACGAGCTGAGCTAGCTAAGCTTGACGCACAGCAGTCTGAGGAGAAGTAATCATGAGACTTATCTTGAACCAAAACGTTGACTCCCTTGGCAACATTGGTGACATCGTTAAAGTAAAAGCAGGATATGCACGTAACTACCTGATTCCTCGCGGCATCGCGTCTGTTGCTAACGAAGGCAATGAAAAAGCATTGAATCAGCAACTCAAGGTTCTTGAGAAGAAAAAAGCTGAGCTTCTTGCTGAGGCGAAGAAGGCTGCTGCAGCTATTGAAAAAACTTCTGTGACAGTAACCAAGCAAGTTGGCGAAGACGAAAGAATCTTCGGATCTGTCACTACGGCTGAACTTGAAGAGCTGTTGATCGCTGAGGGTATCACGGTCAACCGCAAGGACATCAAGCTTGACGAAGAAGTTCGTAAAGTAGGTGTTTACGCCGCTTCAGTTAAAGTACATCCTGAAGTTGTCGCTAAATTCAAAGTTTGGGTTGTTGCCCAGTAAAAATAGGCGCTCCGATTCTGGGGCGCACTATGCTTCCTCAGGATCGCAGAGTTGACAGACTTAGATTTGAGTACAGATCAGCATCAGGTGAGTGGCAAATTACCTCACTCGGTGGATGCTGAAAAGGCTGTCTTGGGCTCTATCCTCCGTGACTCTGAGACCTTGTCAGTGGTGGAAGGGGTTCTGGAGCCCCGACACTTCTTTATTGATTCCCATCGCAAGATTTATGAAGCTATTTTTACGCTTTCATCGGCCGGTGAGTCGGTTGATATTGTGACGGTCGCAGAAAAGCTCCGTGAACTTCAGGAAGACGGCAAGCAGCTTGGCCCGTCATACCTTGTGGATCTTACCGAAAACTGTCCTGTTACACAGAATGTTGAGCACTATGCAAAGATAGTTAGGAACCACTTCTATCGCCGAGGCATCATTACATCATGTGAAGATGTGATTCAGGGTGCGAAAAGCTTTGACGGCTCCATTGAGTCGTTTATCGAGAAGGTGGAAAAGCAGTTTCTAGCTATTGCGTCAGAGTACGACAGCCAAGGTATCGTGACGGCAGACCGCGTTCTTGAATCGACGATTGAAGATATTCAGAAAAAACTGGAATCAGATGGTTCGTTAAGTGGTGTCACCACCGGCTTTAACGATCTTGATGCTCTGACTGGTGGTCTCCAGCCCAGTGACTTGATTATTCTAGCAGCTCGGCCTGGTATGGGTAAAACAGCATTGGTTCTGAATGTGGCCACGAATGCGGTTCTCGCTGGCAAGTCTGTCGTAGTGTTCAGCTTGGAGATGAGTAAAGAACAGCTCATGGCCAGGGTCTTGTCGAGTGTAGCGAGAGTCGACTCGTCGCGGTTGCGCAAGGGAGACCTTTCGGATGAAGAGCAAGATCGCTTGATGGAAGGTGCGCGTCGTATTTATGAGTGTAAGGATGCCTTAGGGATTGATGAAACACCTGGTATTTCTCTTATGGAACTTAGGTCTCGGTGCCGACGTTTTCACAAAGAGAATGGCGTCGATATGATTATTATCGACTATTTGCAGCTCATGTCTGGTTCATCACAAGCAAAGTCAGAGAGCCGTGAGCGTGAGATATCCGAAATCTCCATGGGCTTGAAAAATCTGGCCAAGGAATTGGGTGTGCCCGTGATCGCTTTGGCACAGCTTAATCGTGGTCCAGACTCTAGACCGGATAAACGTCCAAAGCTTTCAGATCTACGAGAATCAGGGTCGATGGAGCAGGACGCCGATATGATCTTTTTTGTCTATCGAGACGAGTACTACAATCCAAATTCAGAGATGGCAGGGATTGCCGAGTTGCTGGTCGCAAAAAACCGGCACGGTTCTCTTACTACTATCAAATTGGCCTACCAGCCTAACTATGTCTCATTCCAGAACCTCTTCCACGAATCGGACGACGCCTAGATTGAGTTTTTAGGATCGAGCTCAATAGCATCTAAATCCCGTAGAGCTTTATCTTTTTTCTGAGTGTGTTGCGATTGATGCCGAGGATCTTAGCAGCTTGGACTTGATTTCCACCCACTCGGCGCAGTATCTGAATAAGCAGCGGCTTTTCCACCTTGGACATGATCAGCTCATGGACATTTTCCGGATAAAAAGTACCAATTTGATCTAGGAAGCGCGATATTTTTAGCTCTACCACGTCTTCGATCGAGTATTTATCCAAGCGCTTGATCAAATCCACATCATCGATATTGATGCCGCGAGATGTCATATTCGCTGGTTTACTGGGAATCTGAGACTGTGACGATGAAGAGCCCTGGCCTGGACGAGGGGTCTGGGAGATGATTTGATCCACTAGTAATCCATCCAAAAAAGAAACCGACGATACCCGGTGCTGTCTGACCCTGCAAGAACAGGTGACGTTTTTTTATCAAGGCGGGGGATAGGCTGTCAACTTTCTGATGGAATTTAAAGATCTTGCTTGCTCGGCAGGCTTTTCCCATTTTTCGCAGAAGGGCCTGCGTTACAATCTTTAATAGTGAAACAAGCAATAGGTCACACTAACGTGTTATCATCTCTCAACTTTGCCCCTACGAAAGCCTTGATATGAATAAACTGGCGATGTAAAACCTTTTGAAGCAGTTTAACTATAGGATTTCTAGGCGGTATGGAAGTTAACCAAGAATCAAATCAAGCACCAAAATCAGCGAACGATAGCGATGCTCAAGAAGACAGTCGTGACAACCAGGATGCCAAGGCTCAAACAGCTGAGGTTGTAGATGAGTCATCTGAGCAGGGGTCCTTGCAGGAAACTGTAAAAAAGCTCGAAGCAGAGAACAAGGAACTTCAAAATAAGTTTCTGCGAACTGTTGCTGATATGGAAAACCTTCGCAGGCGTCATGATAAAGAAAAGTCAGACTTGGCTAAGTATGGCAACGAGAAGCTATTGGAAGACCTTCTACCGGTGTTAGACAGCTTCGAGAAAGCTCTAGCGAC
Organism: Pseudobacteriovorax antillogorgiicola; assembly: GCF_900177345.1. NCBI lineage: Bacteria > Pseudomonadati > Bdellovibrionota > Oligoflexia > Oligoflexales > Pseudobacteriovoracaceae > Pseudobacteriovorax > Pseudobacteriovorax antillogorgiicola. The sequence continues at coordinate 277,211 of NZ_FWZT01000001.1, read as the reverse complement.
AGGTGAAGGTGATGAAAGCCAAAGCTATGTAGAGGGTGTCAAAATGGTATTCAAGCAGCTTACAGATATGGCTGAAAAGCATGGTCTGACAGGCTTTGAATCCCAGGGAGAGGAATTCGATCCTAACCTTCACCAAGGCATTCAGCGGATCGAAGATGAGTCGGTCGAAACCGAACGAGTCAAAGATGTATTTCAAAAGGGCTATATGCTCAATGAAAGGCTTCTCCGGCCGGCGGTGGTAAGCGTTGCCGTGCCTGCGACAAAGGATTAAGGCCCGTGGCGTCTCGGCGAGATAAGAAAAAATCACCCTCTGATCTTGCCGAGTCCACCCAAATCGACTTTGATGCTCTAGACGAGTTCTGCGCTGGGATAGAGCTAGAAGATATTGAATTTGATAAGTGGTGTGATCACCACAACTCCCTCGACCTAGAAATATCACTCAAGGTTGACCCCCAAGAAGCTCGTCACGGATGCATAAAGGAAGTCGAGCTGTCGCGAGCTGTCACCGAGACAGTAGGTGACGAAGCTGTGTCTAAACGGGAAAAGATCAAGCACCAGATCGAAATTAAGCCCGGCACCCCCAACGGACACAGGATTACGCTAGATGGTTACGGCGACAAGGAACATGGCCAGTGCGGCCACCTCCACGTGACTATCCGATACGCCTAAGAAAAACGTTTGTTTTGGAAATTATAGAAAAGTGACTTCTTTGCCAGGTCTCAAGGTTTCTCGATTTAGTTCCGAACTTAAGTTGAAAGATCCTGCTAGACCTATAACTCAGGGAGTGAGTCAATGACCCAAGGAATCGATGGAAAGCTAACTGTTGTCAACGCTGAGTTGCCACTGCTGCCGCTGAAGGATATTGTCGTCTTTCCTAACATGATCGTTCCAGTCTTCATCAACGAAGATCTTTGTATCAACGCTGTAGAGAGTGCTCTCGAAGGCGAGCGTAAGATCTTCCTCTCGGCCTTTCAAGTCATGGGACAAGATGGTGAGGGACTGGAGTCAAAGTTGGACGCTCCTTTCGATGTCTACGATATAGGAACTGTTTGTTCGATCATGAGAACTCGAAAGCTTCCTGATGGGCGCATGAAGGTTCTTGTGCAAGGGCTTCATAAAGCGGTTGTGCAAGAGCTGTTGGAAACCGAGCCATATCCTAAGGTTGCCCTCATTAATGTCCAAGATCCAACGCTCATGAATAGCTCTAGCGAAGTGGAAGCCTTAGTTCGTGCAGTAAGAGAGAATCTAGAAAAAGTTGTCAGTCTTGGTAAAGTTCTCTCTCCAGACATTTTGATGATTTTAGAAGACGTTTCAGAGCCAGGGAGACTAGCAGATCTTGTCGCTTCAAATTTAGGCTTAAAGGTAAACGAAGCCCAATCAATATTGGCGGTCAACAATCCGGTCGACCGCCTTAATAAAGTCTACACCTGCCTTTCCCGGGAAATCGAAGTTTATCAAATGCAGGTACGCATTCAGTCCCATGCCAAGGATGAGATTGGCCGCATGCAGCGAGAGCATTACCTCCGTGAACAGATGCGAGCGATTAAATCTGAGCTTGGCGATACCGACGGCAAGGACGAACTTGACCAATTTTGGCAGAAACTTGAAGAACTGCCATTGAATAAGGAAGCAAAAGAAGAAGTTGCCCGTCAATTGAAGCGCCTTGAGCGCATGCATCAAGACACGAGCGAAGCAGCTTTAACCCGAACCCATGTAGAAACTCTATTGGCCATGCCTTGGGGAAAGAAATCCAGAGACAATCTTGATATTCGACATGCGAAACAGATTCTAGATGAAGATCACTATGGATTGGAAAAAGTTAAGGATCGAATCATTGAACACCTGGCTGTCAAAAGTCTCAATCCCAACGCAAAAAGCCCCATCATCTGCTTCTTTGGCCCTCCAGGTGTGGGGAAAACAAGTCTAGGGCGTTCGATTGCACGATCTCTCGGTCGGGAATTTCAACGGATTGCCCTGGGTGGCGTGCGTGACGAAGCTGATATTCGAGGGCATCGAAAGACTTACGTGGGGGCCTACCCTGGTCGTATCATGAGCGCGATAAAATCATCTGGTTCGTCCAATCCGGTGATCATGCTTGATGAGATTGATAAGTTAGCGTCCGATCATCGTGGTGACCCATCCTCTGCCTTACTCGAAGTCCTTGATCCCGAGCAAAATAAGAAATTCGTTGACCATTATCTGGGAATTCCCTTTGATCTTTCTGATGTTGTTTTCATTGCCAATGCGAACACCTTAGATACAATTCCAGCTCCCCTGCGCGACCGTCTTGAAATCATTGAAGTATCGGGCTACTCCGAAGAGGAAAAAGTTAATATTGCCAACCAATACTTGATTCCTAAGCAAATCAAGGAAGCTGGCCTCGATAAAGAGAAACTCAGTTTTTCCAAGAACTCGGTTTCGGCTATCATCAATGGCTACACGAGGGAAAGTGGCTTGCGTGGGCTTGAGAAGAAGATCGCATCGATCTGCCGTAAGGTTGCGCGGAAGTACGCAGAGGTCGAAGAAAAAGAGCGAACGGACATGCCGAGGGTTAAGTTAACCCCAACTTTGGTGCAGAAGCACCTGGGTGCAGAGAAATTTGGCGATAACTTCTACCATGAAAATGCCCAGATCGGGGTTTCTCTAGGCCTTGCCTATACCCAATATGGTGGTGAAGTCATGGCAATTGAGTCTAGCCTGATCCGTAGTGGTAAGCCTCGGCTGGTTTTGACTGGAAAACTTGGAGATGTGATGAAGGAGTCTGCTCAGGCAGCCCTTAGCTTTATTCGCGCTCAGAGCGAGGAGTTTGGCGTGGATGTTTCGATCCTTGAAGAGTGCGAGCTTCATGTCCATGTGCCAGCGGGTGCTGTCCCTAAAGATGGTCCATCAGCTGGAATCGCAATGGCAACCTCGATCCTATCAGCTTTAGGTGGTAAGGAACCGAAAGAGAAGGTCGCAATGACGGGGGAGATCACGATCCACGGTAAGGTCCTTGCGATTGGAGGATTGCGTGAGAAGCTACTGGCTGCCCAGCGAGAGGGCATGAAGGAAGTAGTAGTTCCCATGAAAAATAAACCTAACTATAGCGAATTACCTGCGTCTTTAAAACGTAACTTGAAAGTACACTTCGTCACGGACTATAATGAGGTTTTCAAGATCCTTTTCGGGTCGATGAATAAATCTGGTGCGTCATTTAGGAGCGTGCCGGAGTCCAGAGACAAAGGTCTAGCAAGTTAGGAACATTTATTTATGAGTGCAATTCTCCGTTGGATCGGAACCCACCTCTTAACAGCCGTGTTTTGGGTGTTCGTGCTCTCGATCAACTATGACGGGCGCACTCTTTTCTCATACGCTCACGAAACTATAATCCAGAATGACATTGTAAGGGCTTTGGACGAAGAGCTTGAAGATCTCTGGGTTCGTGTTTACGAAACTGCTCGAATCACATTCGCGGAACTGTCTGCCCCCGACGATAACGAAGCAAGTTATTGATAATCCAATAAAAATTAGGTGTATACCTCCTGTATGACAGGACAGATTCTGTGTGATATATTGCTGCGAATTCCTACGTGGCGAGAGTCACGGAGCTAATGTCCTTCAACAACCAGGAGAGTTTATGAGCGTCCTCAAAGTGGTTGAGTGGCCCGCAAAAGTCCTCGAAACAAAGTCAGAAGAGGTCAAAGAGTTCGATGAGGATCTCAAAAAATTTGTCGCCGACATGCATGAAACCATGGATGAAGCTGGTGGTATCGGTCTTGCCGCTAATCAGGTTAATGTCGCCAAAAGAATTTTGACCATTTGCATTCCTTGGACCGAAAATAAATACGCTGAACAAGAAGAAAAGAAAGAGCACTGGCACGATAAGCGCTGGACATTTGTCAATCCTGTGATCACCAAAAAGAAGGGTAAGTTTCGCTGGCAAGAAGGTTGCTTGAGCTTCCCTGAAGTCTTTGAGTTTGTGGACCGTGCCGAAGAAATTTGGGTAACAGCTCAAGATGAAAATGGTGAAACGTTCGAAGTTCATGCGAACGGATTATTTGCTGTTTGCTTGCAGCATGAAATCGATCACATTGATGGCATAGTCTTCATCAATCGAATGAGTCGTCTCAAATCTACCATGGTGCGAAAGAAGGTGCTCAAGCGTCAGAGACTGATGAATACGGAGGTTGAAGAATGAGTGCACAGGACATCTGGGTGGCTCCTTCGCTTCTCGCCGCAGACCCACTAAATTTTGAAACAGAATCTAAGAGTGTTGAGGATGCCGGTGCTGACCTCCATCATGTGGATGTCATGGATGGGCACTTTGTACCGAATCTCACTTTTGGAATTCCGTTTGTGAAGGCTTTGAAAAAAGTTTCCGGAATCCCCCTAGATGTTCACATTATGATCTCGAATCCAGATGAGATGGCGATGGAGTACGTTAAGGCCGGAGCAGATTACCTCTTGTTCCATGTCGAGGCTGCAACACACGCTCATCGTTTGACTCAAGTGATTGCTGAAGCGGGAGCAAAACCAGGATTAGCAATCAATCCAGGCACGAGCCTGAGCTTGCTAGAGCCACTTTTACCTTTTGTGAAAATGATTAACGTGATGTCGGTGAATCCTGGGTTTGGCGGGCAGAAATTTATTCGCGAATCTCTGTCACGAATCTCGTGGCTGCGCAATGAAATTGAAAAGCGCTCTCTGGATATGCGTATTCAGGTTGATGGTGGTGTGAACAAGGAAACTGTTGGATCTGTTGTGGAAGCAGGTGCTGATGTTCTTGTTGCGGGAACAGCGGTCTATGGGGCAAGTGACCGCAAGGCCGCAATCGAACTTTTGAAAAATCAAAATAGCTAGGTATGAGTTTCATACCAATCGAAAAGGTAGTTTCATATGGCGTTTCACTTAGGGGATGACACTCTCAATACCGAGCTACTCGCTCGGTATGCAAAGCAGCAAAGCAAAGATCTAGCAGTATCCGAAAAAGCCCGCGAACGGCTGAAAAAATTCCGAAATTTGGTGAATCAAGCTCTTGGTTCTGGAGATACCTACTACGGAATTAATACCGGCTTTGGCTACTTGGCAGATGTTTCGATCGAAACGAGCCAACTTGAAGAGTTGCAACGCAACTTAGTTCGGTCCCATGCCTGTGGGGTGGGAAATTATGTCGAAGACTCTATTAGTCGCGGTTTGCTCGTACTTCGGGCCCACACCTTTTACCTCGGCCACACTGGAATTTCCCAGGAGTGTGTGGACCTCATTTTGGAGTGCTACAAAAACAATATACTCCCAGCAATTCCTGAGAAAGGTAGCGTGGGAGCGTCGGGAGATCTGGCGCCTCTGGCTCATCTGGCTCTTACTCTCATGGGGGAGGGCTTTGTAGTCCAGGAAGGCAAAGCCATTGAAGCCAGTCAGGCCCTTCAGGACGCTGGCCTTGCAGCCCATCAACTGCAGGCAAAAGAAGGCCTTTCATTGATCAACGGCACTCACTTTATGACTGTTATTGCAGCTCTTGCTGTGGAAGAGGCCCGGGAGCTGGCTAAAGCAGCGGATATCATTTTAGCCCTTAGCCTCGATGCCCTGAGAGGGACGGTGCAGGCCTTTGATGAGCGTATTCATCGGGTACGTCCTCAGCACGGTCAGCAAGATGTGGCGGCGAATGTGAGAGATCTGTTCTCCGGTCCTGATCAAATTCAAGAAAGTCACAAAGACTGCGGCAAAGTGCAAGATCCCTATAGCTTTCGCTGTGCTCCGCAGGTGCATGGCGCCAGTCGTGATGGCATCGCTTATGCCAAGAGTAAAGTTGATATTGAGCTCAATGCTGTCACCGACAATCCCCTATGTTTTGACGAGCTGGATATTCTCAGTGGCGGGAACTTTCATGGTCAACCGATTGCTTTAGCCATGGATCTTTTAGCCATGGCTTCAGCTGAGTTGGGTAGTATTTCTGAGCGACGAATTGAGAAACTAACCAATCCCAATATGAGCGGTTTACCTGCCTTTGTAACGAAAGACAGTGGCCTCAATTCTGGGTTTATGATTCCTCATGTTGTTGCGGCAGCCTTGGTATCAGAAAATAAGATTCTTTGTCACCCGGCTTCTGTGGATAGCATCCCTACGTCGGCTGATAAGGAAGATCATGTAAGTATGGGACCTATAGCTGCTAGGAAAGCTCGGGAAGTGAATCAGAATGTGGCTCAGATCTTAGCCATCGAACTTCTTACGGCGTGCCAAGGGATTGATTTGATTGCGCCTCTGAAGCCTGGAGCGGCACTTGAAGCTGTCTACAAGAAAACCAGAGAAATAAGTGCTAGTATGCCTAGTGATCGTTCCCTTCATGTGGACATCAAAAATGTGGCAAACTGGATACAGCAGGGTGGGCTTCGGCAGACCCTCGAAGACCAAGGCTTCACTGTGCGTTAGGAGCAAGCCAATGATTAAGACCATCGCAGTTTTCGTAGCACTTGTCTGCCCCATGGTTGGGCTGTCACAGGTGCAGCGAGTGGGAGGTAACTTTGAAGTGGTGCGCATCAAGCCCAAGCCTCAAGGTTTGGTGGAAGTTGTGTTCCATGCCTTGACTCCATCTGGAAAATACGATCAGCTGCAGCTTATCAGTGACCATGTTCATATGGGGGTAAAAGTCGGAGACCACCTCCGTCTTTCGGCAGAGATCGTTGAGCCAAAGCCCCATGGTCTTAGTCAGGTGAGTCAGGTCTTGATTTTCTTGCCAAGCCGGCAGGGGGAAACTCCCGTGTGGATGTTGTCTCGCACCCGTCCACCCCAGAAACTATCAGGAGCCAAGCTCCTTGAAATGCATGCCCCTGGAGCCGACTACCAAATTTTTTAGGCTAACTATCACGTGTACCAAGTTGATAAAGAATACCAGCCACCGATCATTCCACCCGTGCCTCAGCCAAAGGGCTTAAAGTTTTTTTGGGGCACATGGAGTGGACGATTTATCCTCATTAACACCGTCTTTTTTGTGATCCTTACCCTAGAATCAGGTAGTCTTATGGACCCTGGACCAGAGTCACTGATTCGCTGGGGTGCGAAGGAAAATATTTTGATCGCGCAGGGTGAAATCTGGCGACTGATTACCCCTATTGTCTTGCATGTGGGCTTTATACACTTCGCCTTCAATAACTGGGCCCTCTATGCCCTCGGTTATCAAATTGAACATCTGCTCGGGAAGAAATGGTTTGTAACCCTCTATATTTTAGCCGGGTTTGGGGGAAATATTGCAAGCTCTCTATTCTCGATCAACTTGAGTGCTGGAGCGTCTTCCTCCCTGTTCGGGCTACTTGGTGCTGGGTTCTACATGGAGCGGGTCGTCGGGGAGAAGCTCAAACAGATGTTTGGCAAAGGTAACCGTCAAAGCATGTACTCAGGTATGGTAATTGCGAACGGTATCTTGGGTTTTATGATTCCTCAGATCGACAACGCTGCTCATATGGGTGGCCTAGTGTGCGGTGTGGTATTTACATACGCTTTGATTCGGGCTAGGCCAAATCGTTTGGTGCCTCTCAATATTCCGCGGGCTCGTGCCGTAGTGGGGGCTTTACTCTTGGTGATGACGGTCGGTGGAGTCTTGGCGGCATCACCGACAGTTTTGCAGCAAAGACTTCTGTTTGATGTACGATCAGCGGAAGATCCAAGGCTTCAGTTCTACCTGCTGTCGAAAATTCTCTCCTTGACTCCCGAGGATGATGGCGCAAGACTTCAGAGACTTGAGTTATCGCTGAAGTATGGTAATTATAGCACTGCAAAGAAAGATTTTTTTCTGCTTATTCGACGCCCTCAGAATGACAGCAAAATAAAGCGTATCGAGACAAAGCTTTCCGAAGATGGGCATCGAGAGGCGGTCATCAAGCTCCGGGAGTTCTGGAGCCAAGTAGGGCCTAGCCTCTAAATATCAAGCAAACTTAGTGTTTAGTAATTTTGTTAGGGAATTTTTTTAACTTCTCTCTTTCGAGGCCGATATTAGGTTGTTGCGGGGATTCGTACTGCATGAAAACCAGTAGAGTTTCGGGAGGAGACACATGACAGCAGTGAGAAAAGAGATTATGAGTAACGAAACGGCAGAATTAAGTATCGACGGCAAGAGTATCGAGCTTCCGGTTGTGGTTGGCTCCGAAGGAGAGAAGGGTCTCGACATTTCCAAGCTACGGGCCCAAACAGGCATTGTCACCATTGATAACGGATTCGTCAACACAGCATCTTGTGCCTCAGCTGTCACCTTCCTCAATGGCGAAGAAGGAGTCTTGAAGTACCGCGGCTATAAAATCGAAGAATTGGCTGAGAAGTCTAACTTCATCGAAGTTGCTTATTTGCTTGTCTATGGCGAACTGCCCGATCGTGATCAGCTCACTTGGTTTCAAGAGAAGATTAATTCTTTCAGCGAAACAAAGGCTGAGGTGAAGAACCTCATGAAGCAGTTCCCGAAAGATGCTCATCCCATGGGTGTTTTGTCTTCAGTACTATCCTCAATGTCTGCATTCTACCCTGAGTATCTGGACCAGGATCTTTCCAAAGATAAAAAAGATGCAATCATGGCTCAGTTGATTGCCCAGGTGAAAAATATAGCGGCATACTTCTACCGTGTCAGCCAGGGCCAGGATTTAGTTGACTCTAAGCCAAATCAATTTGATTACTGCTCTGATTTCCTAAACATGATGTACGGTGGTGGTGACTATAAGCCCGATCCAGAAGTTGCAAAAGCATTGAATGTTCTCTTGATTCTTCATGCTGACCACGAGCAAAACTGTTCGACTTCGACTGTGCGCCTGGTTGGCTCCTCAAAAGCGAATCTATATGCGTCCATCGCATCTGGAGTGAGTGCGCTGTGGGGACCACTCCACGGTGGTGCCAACCAAGCTGTGATTGAAATGCTCATGCAGATTCAGGATGACGGTGGCGATTACAAGAAGTTTTTGGACAAAGCTAAGGACAAAAATGACCCTTTCCGACTCATGGGCTTCGGACACCGCGTCTATAAGAACTTCGATCCACGTGCGAGGATTATCAAAAAGGCGTGCGACACAATTCTTGAGAAGCTTTCGATCAAAGACCCACTTCTTGACATAGCGAAGGGCTTGGAAGAGGAAGCCTTGAAAGATAGCTATTTTGTAGAGCGTAAGCTTTATCCAAACGTCGACTTCTACTCTGGTATTATCTACAAGGCGCTCAACATCCCAACAAATATGTTTACAGTCATGTTTGCTCTAGGTCGCCTTCCTGGCTGGATTGCTCAGTGGAAGGAGATGATCGAATCATCTGCGACTAAGATAGGTCGACCACGCCAAATATTTGTAGGTGAAACAGATATGGCTTATAAGCCCATCGATCAGCGCTAGGATTTACCCTAATATATCGCTAATAGCCCAGCCTGTTGCTGGGCTTTTTTGTTGATGACTACTGGATCTTTTTGAAGCTGACCGAATCAGGAGAAAGGCCTTCGTTTTCTAGGAAGGTCTTCAAGGTCGTTGACTGCGTGTCGCACCACTTTTCGTAAATCTTAAGCAGGTTGTGGTTTTCTATAGGCAGGTCGCCTGCGATCCTTGTGACAACGCTGACCAGAGTCTTGAACTCGCGGGATAGGTTCGAGTACATTTCGGTGAAATGAAGCTCGTTATAACGTCTCTGCATGATCGAAGACATCTTTTGATATGCCGAAGAGCCCATGGATATATAATAGCCAGGGCCTACTGTTTTACGGCTCAAGGATGCCTGGAAATATCCAGCAATATAGAGGCTGATATCACCAAGTTTTTTATAGACCTTGAGCTGCATTTGGGGACTAGACTCCAGGGCCTCTTTATAGATGAGAGCTAAGGGCGTATCGAGTAAGTCAATATCGCCAAGGATTAGGTTTTGAGGTTGAATGAATTCGCATAGCAGATTGACAAGATAGAATTCAAGATCGGCATCGAGATCAATGTTGAGCCCATCGACCGCATCTCCTACCTTGTCCCTAAAAAAATCATTAGGTTTGACTAGATCAACGACAGACAAAGAAGCCTCCTTACGTCCTTTATCGCCTCATGGCAACTCTCCTGACACCACTCCCCCCGTATCGGTAAATTTTTCAAATTCCTTAAGTCTTCATAAGGACTTAGGGGATTTGGTTTATAAGTGACTGAAATGCTGCAAGAATAAATTAGCAGACGGCTTTGCCAGTTTGTAATATACCTAGTGCGTAGGGCTGTCCAACTGAGGATTTGAATGAATTCACGAGACCAAAAACCCTCTGATAAACTCGGCTTAGAAGAGATCGTCAAGCTTGCCAACAAAGTCGGGCTAGAGTACGTCGAAGCTAAAAAGCGAGCAGAGTATCTGGAGCTGATGAAGTCCCCTACTAAGGCTAAAATTGCGATTAAGTATGATACTGGCGAACATAATGAAGCCAAACTTAAGCGTCTCACTGAAACCGACCCTGAGTACCTATCCTTTATTGAGCAGCTTGCCGAAGCTCGCCGCGATTCCGATAGACTTAAGGTTCGTTACGAATCTTATAAAAATCTATTCGACGCACGACGTTCGCTACTCAGTTATCAAAAAGAAGAAATGAAGCTTATTTAAGATCCCCCAATGCCTATTGGGTAATGGCGTGAATTGCAACCTCACGCTTCTTAATTATAGCTGACTATCCAAAGATTCCAACTCACTATTTGAAGGTGTTTTTCTTACCTTTTGGAAAAACTCACGAACTTCAGATACCTGTTCGTTGAATTCTGGATCACCTGCTGCGAGGCGGTTAAATTTTTGAAAATATTTTTGCGACACCTTCGGCTTGGTCTTGAGGTAGGCTTGACCCAGATAGTAATAAGCTTCCACGAGGCTAGGCTTGATTCGTGTGGCCCGCTCAAGGTAGGTGATTGCAATATCTGGGCGCTCTCCCGCTTGTAAGGTTAGTTTTGCCAAGCCGAGTAGCGCACCAGCTAGAAGCGGTTGGTCTTTTAAAGCATCTCTATAAGCTTCCTCTGCTTTCTCTCGATTGCCAATGGAGAGGTAAACATCACCGAGAACACTCTTCAGGTATGGAGCCTGATCCTTGGGAGCCTTAAGAAGAGTTTTTCTGAGTCGCAACATAGCCTTCTTAGGTTGTCCAACTTTATTGAGGACCCGAGCAAGAATGATAGTCACCTGCATGTCATCTGGCTCTTGCTTGTACAGGACATGAGCGGTTCGGAGAGCAGCTCTGTAGTAGCGAATTTTGTAATAGCTCCAGGCTAAGGCTTTAAGAGAAAGAACATGATTCGGCTTTTGGGTTAATGCCACCTTATATCGGAAAATCGCGTCTCCGTACCGGTCTTGGGTCCGATAGGCCTCTGCCAAGTAGTAGTTGGCCTCAAAATCATCTGCTCTCTGATCAATGATAAGCTCTAAATGTTTGATAGCTTTACGGTACTCACCAATTTTAACGCTGATCACTCCAACCATACGATGGGCCAAGGTATGAGTATCATTTTTCTTTAGTATTTTGCTATAGGCTTGCAGTGCTTCGCGATACAATCCATCGACGGCGTATTGATTGCCCTTCTCTAATAAGTCGTTTTCATCTTTTCTAAAGCTAGATGTTGCAGGTTTTTCTGCTGGTTTCTCGGAGCGAGTTTTCTTTTTTACCTGTCTATTTTTATCATTGGATGTCTCTGATTTAGGAGGAGAAGAGGACTCTGGTTGCTTTTTACTATGACTACATCCAAGCATGATAACAAATGTAAAAATCGCTAAACTCAGTTTCATGGAAACCTCTTGAATCTAAGAATTGCTTGGGCTCAATCTCTCAATGGAGAGGGCTAAACTTGAGACTGGCTCTAAATAGATTTTACCAGAAAATGGGGGCAAGGTGATTTGTCTCTTCAGTCTGTCACGTAATACTCTTCGAAGAGAGACCAGCATTGCTCGTCTGTTGAGTAAAATGAAAGAATGATATGCTTGTTCTTATAGTCTTTATAGAGGGCTGATTTATAGGTGTAGTAGCGGAGTCTTAATTTGCCGCTCCGTCCCGAGACAAGATTGTCAGGAATAGGCATAAATTCGTCTAAATAATAACATTCGTTTGCGGTATTCTTAATGTAGGGAAGTTGGACTCCGTCGCGTACCACATCCATGGTCACGGTGGTTTGGCAAGAAATAAGCGAGAGACTCATGCCAAGATACAAAAATTTAAAAAACAATCCACTTTTCATAGATTAACCAATCAAGTACCTGTCCATACCAGGGATTTTCGTCTCTGTTTAACGAAACTTTAGGGATTCTGATTTTATGAAATGTAATCTCTTAATATTAATAAGTCTTTTAACAACATCTTGCCAAATGGTAAACCGTGCCGGGCTCAAATCAGAGTGGGTTGTTTTGCAAGAAGCGAAGTCTGTTGACTGCGAGGATTGGCCTCAGAAACGATCCGAGATTGAAATCCTTAACCTTGCCTTGGCACAGGTAAAAGAACAAAAGGGTTTCGTTGTTACCGCTCGCGATCGATCTGGGCGTCGGAGTCACTCTTTTAAGCCGTTCTCTGGTGGAGATGTTGCTACGGAAAGTGGTGTTATCGACCTTAACTGGGGTGGCCGCGGGCGCTACCTCGGTACGGTTAGAGCTGGAGGGAGGCGACTCTTTGCAATAGAGCTGAGTTCCAGTCAGGGGATGAAGCACATAGAGTTGAGAGACCCAGAAAAAAATGTCGTCATTCATAAATCTCAAAGCCTTGGTATCAACTTTTATGGACAAGAGGTCTATCCGTCTGCGAAGGGTTTTTGGTTGGTTTCAAAGGAACTTAAGGAGGACTCATCCCGAGATGATTCGCCCAGCTATATCTTTGAGTTTTTGATTGACGAGAAAAAGGAAATGATGAGCTATCAAAGACTCTCAAGTTTGAAAATAGAAGGTGATGTAAAATCTGCTCCTGTTGGTGATGGAGAGTTATTTTTAATGTGGAAAAAAGATCGAATTGGCGGGAATGGCAAGTCGTTTCCTAAATTTAGGTTTGCTGTCTTGGGCTCATCTAAGGCGAAGCCTTCGGTCTACGAGCTAGGTGAGGAGGTTAAGGATCGGGTAGAAAGTTGGACTATGGCCAAGCATCGTGAGGGTGTCCTATTAGTTTATGTGGTTGGCGATACTCTTATTTGGGAAAACGCTAGCATGGAAATTCGTTTTTTAGACCAGAAAGGTGATCAACTGTGGGCGAAATCCTTTGTTATCGAAAACGAGCACATTGGTGACCCTGTGCTCCTCCCGACCACTACATTCTCCTATTTACTGACTCCTAAATGGCTTGATGGTGAAAGCACACTAACCGTGCAAAAGATATCAGCCACTGATATCAATGATCTTGGCAACCATGGAGTTTATCAAGAAGGAACCTATCTAGTTATGGGGGTGATGGGCGACGCTGATGACGAGCCATTTGTGATCAAGCAATACCCTTCGGGCTTTACGAAAAAGTTTTCGATCTGTGAAATTGATCTGTGAGGTTGAATATGGGCGTAGTCTGGCTCTTGGAGCGACCTGATGGATCAAGAAAACGAATTCTGCCTCTGATTCAGGGGGCGGTAGCAGTTCGTTCAATTGCCTCTCTCGACAGCCTCATAACTCTGGCCAGAATAGCGGGAAGTATTGAAAAACCCCAGGCCTTGATTGTCAATGGATTGGATTTCGATTCTCTAGACGCGCTCAAAGATCGGAGTCTGCGGGGTGTTCGTATTTTGATTGTAGCAGACAATTTGTGTGATCTCGACGATGAAGTTTTGCATTTTGATGAAACTCTACCATTTAGGATAAAGGCGGCACTTGAAAGGCAGGGAGCTTCGGCTGAGCCATTCACTTTGGACTTCGAATCCATGAGGCTTGTGATCCATGATAACGAAGTTGAAATAGCGCTTTCTCATAAAGAGGCTAAAATCATAAAGCTTCTATTGAGTAGTCATCACAAGCCAATTTCCAGGCGGCGGCTGGCTGAGCTTGTCTGGGATGGAGCTAAGATATCCCGCAGCACTATTGATAGTCACATGTCTCGGCTGCGGAAAAAATTGGGTAATACCTGTCTTGAAATTGAAAGTGTCTATGGCGGTGGCTATCGCTTGGTAGAATTGGATTGAGCCGAAACTTTCGCTGTCAGTTTATCTTGCCAAGCCTGTCTTTTGTAGAACTTGCCTCTAAATTTTCGGTGCTGAGGGTTTTCGACCAGAAAGCCTCGACCCCGCTCATCGTCAACCCAGGTGATGGTTGAGCCACTGCAAAACTCAAGAGTATCTGGATCACAGATGACTAAGAGGTTTTCCTGCGGAAATTCGAGATCTTGCTCAGTTTTCTCGTCGAAGGTCACGCCATAATAAAACCCATCGCAGCCTTTGCCTTCCAAATACAGCCGCAGTGGAAGGTTACGGAAGTTGTCGTTGCTCGACTGCATGGTAATTGCGTTTTGTCTGGCTTCCTCGGTAATAAAAATTTCTGACATTACTTAGATCCAATCATCAGAGCGTTGGTAAACTTAAATGCTGCCTGCCTCGCGGACTTTTCTTGTCTCGCAACACTGGCCTCGGCCTCTTGGTAGAGACGCTTAAAGTCCTCGTTTTCGAAAACCCGCTCTACTAAAAGTCGCTGAACTTCATCGCGATACCAATCAAGCGCCTGTTGGGCCCGTCGGGAGTGAAGCTCCTCGTTAGATTTGAGCCCATCTATGAGAGCGAGGATTTGCTGGTATACCTGATCAAGGCCTGTTTTCTCTAGAGCGCTCATCAGGATAACTTCGGGGCGCTCTTCTGGGCGGTTCTGATAGATAAGATTCAGGGCGAGGTCAAGGTCTGTTTTGGCGCGTTTGGCGGCCTGGACATGCTTGCCATCGCATTTATTGACTAATATCAGATGAGCGAGCTCTAAAATACCTTTCTTGATGCCCTGCAGCTGGTCTCCAGAATTGGGTAGCTGAAGATAGATGAAGGCATCGACCATGGAGTGGACAAGATGTTCAGATTGGCCTACACCAACGGTTTCAACAATGATGAAATCGTAGTTGGCAGCTTCGCATAAATAGATGGCTTCCCGGGTGCGGCTGGCAACACCCCCCAAGTGTCGTCCCGCTGGTGACGGGCGGATAAACGCTTGGGGATGGGCAGACAAGTGCTGCATTCTCGTTTTGTCTCCCAAAATACTACCAGAGCTAATAGGAGATGAAGGGTCAACAGCTAGGACGGCAACTTTATGGCCTTTTTCAATAAGAGCCATTCCGAAGGCCTCGATAAACGTGGATTTGCCAGCTCCTGGAGTGCCGCTGATCCCAATACGGATCGAGGGTTTAGGGGCTTTCATCACTTGGTCCATCAAAGCGTTGGCCTCAGCACGGTGCTTGGGGCTTTGGCTCTCGATGAGGGTGATTGCTTTGCCTAGGGCTCGCCGCTCGCCACTAAGAAGCCGCTCAAACAGATTATCAGTCATCAGCCCTGCGCTCCAATCGCCTTAAGCGTTCGGAGTGCAGCCACGGGAATTGGGGTACCTGGTCCGAAGACTTCGGCGGCGCCGTCATCGAAAAGTTGCTGATAGTCTTGCTCAGGAATAATGCCACCAACGACTACCCTAATATCACCAGCTCCTTGTTTCTTTAAGCTGGCAATGAGTTCAGGGACAAGGGTGAGATGGCCTGCCGCTTGGGATGAGACACCTATCACGTGGACATCGTTTTCAACGGCTTGTTTCGCTGCCTCATCGGGGGTTTGGAACAGGGGACCCATGTCCACATCGAAACCTAGATCGGCAAAGCCAGTGGCAATGACCTTAGCACCACGATCATGGCCGTCCTGCCCTAGCTTTACGATGAGGATACGGGGTTGGCGACCCTCGTTTTGAGCGAAGGCTTCGATTTGATCTTTGGCTTTCTGGTAGTTTTCGTCCACCTGGTACTCCGTTGCATAGACACTGGATACGGTTTGCACCGCAGCTTGATGCTCACCGAACACTGACCGCAAGGCATCGGAAACTTCGCCGATGGTTGCTCGGGCGCGAATCGCAGGAATGGCAAGCTCTAAAATATTGCCATTGGAGCGCGCCCCTGCTTCCAGATTCTTTAGAGCCAGGCTAACCTGCTCTTGATCGCGCTTGGATTTTAAGGCATCGAGTCGCTCAATTTGTTGGCGACGAACTTGGGTGTTATCGATGCTGAGTACATCATAGTCGCTCTTGCTGGTGGTTTGATATTTGTTAACGCCAACAATCACATCCCGGCCACTGTCCACCCGAGCCTGCTTGCGGGCGGCTGCTTCTTCGATTTTGAGCTTGGGGTAGCCGGTATTGATCGCTTCTACCATGCCACCCATCTCATTCACTTCCGCGATAATCTCTTTAGCCTTATCGATAAGATCTTGGGTGAGCGATTCCATAAAATAGCTGCCGCCGAAGGGATCTACCACATGGGTGATGTCAGTTTCTTCTTGAAGGATCAATTGCGTGTTCCGGGCTAGCCTAGCGGAGAAATCAGTAGGAAGTCCAACGGCCTCATCAAATGAGTTGGTGTGGAGTGATTGGGTTCCGCCCATGGATGCAGCCATAGCCTCAATCGTGGTCCTGATCACATTGTTGTAAGGATCTTGCTCAGTAAGGGTGTAGCCTGAAGTTTGGCAGTGGGTGCGTAGCATCAAGGACTTGGGGTTTTTGGGCTGAAATTCGCCCATCATCTGGGCCCATAAAGTTCGCGCAGCGCGGAGCTTGGCCACTTCCATGTAAAAGTTCATGCCAATGGCAAAGAAGAATGATAGTCGCGGAGCAAACTGGTCGACGTCGAGGCCCCTTGCCAGCGCGGCTTTCACGTATTCAATACCGTCAGCAAGGGTGAAGGCGAGTTCAATAGCCGAGTTCGCACCCGCTTCCTGCATGTGGTAGCCACTGATCGATATACTGTTGAAGCGAGGCATATTTTCTGCGGTGTAGGCGATAATGTCTCCGACTAAGCGCATGGAGTGGTCGGGGGGGTAAATATAGGTATTGCGGACCATATATTCTTTCAGGATATCATTCTGAATCGTACCGGATAGCTTATCAGGGCTGACACCTTGCTCCTCAGCAGCAACAATGTAGGCAGCCATGATCGGAATCACGGCACCGTTCATGGTCATGGAAACGCTCATTTGATCGAGTGGAATTTGGTCGAAGAGGATTTTCATATCTTCCACAGAATCGATGGCAACCCCTGCCTTACCCACATCGCCGACCACTCTCGGGTGGTCCGAGTCATAACCTCGGTGGGTCGCAAGATCGAAGGCTACGCTAAGGCCTTTCTGGCCGGCGGCAAGATTCTTGCGATAGAAGCGATTCGACTCCTCTGCTGTGGAAAAGCCAGCGTACTGGCGAATGGTCCATGGTCTTCCTGTGTACATGGTCGCCCGCGGCCCTCGCGTGAACGGCGCTTCCCCTGGGACGGTGTTCGTGTGAGGCCGCTGCTCCAGATCCTCGGCGAAGTAGATGGGCTTCATGGGAATGCCTTCAGGGGTCTCTCGGGTTAGCTCATCAACGGGTTTGCCACGAAGATCTTTCTCTGCAAGTTTTTTCCAGCTTTGATATTTAGTATTTGTATCTGCCACGGTTTGCACCTTTATATGGAATCGAGTCTCGCTATTACACTTGACTGTCGTCAGTAATGGTGGAGAAATGAAGCGTTGCACCTCTAGAAGGCGCTGCAGGCCACATTGTAGTGAAAAAGTATAACGAGTTCTATAAGTCGTATTCGCAACCTCTAGGAGCCACTATGTCGCCCATCAATTGGATCAGTCACCGAGGATTTCACCAGGAGCATGTGGAAAATACCAAAGCGGCATTCGATGCAGCTCTTGAAGCTGGTTTTGCCTCATTAGAGACCGATCTGCGAACCACAGTTGATGGCCACATTGTCTTGCATCATGACAGCTCCATGGAGCGTACAGCCGGTCGGGATATTTGTGTCGAGGATATGACTCTGGTGCAGTTCAAAGAAACTCAGTTGGTTGATGGACAGTTTGGTATGTCTCTTGAGGAGTTTTTGACTGAATACGCAGCATATAACTGGATTTTCGATATCAAGCCAGAAAGCGCCGAACGAAGCATCCAATTACTCGCGGCCTGGGCTAGCGATCGCGACGCTCAGCACTGGCTTCTCGCTCATGCTCGATTCTTACTTTGGAGTGCTGAGCACGACCGACTCCTCTTGACAAAATTTCCTGGAGCTACCACTTTAGCTCGGGAGTCGGAGTGTCGACGAGCCGGCTTCAGTATGCTTCTGGGAGCATCGTTCCTTTCAGGAGTAAAGCCCAATCGGGTTTATGCTCTTCCGCCGTCATTTTGTGGGATTCCCTTGTTCAAGCCGAAGCTTGTTGAGAAATACCGATCCCGCGGTGGACGTGTCCTTGCCTACCTTCCCGAAAGGAATGTAGAAGTGGACATGGCGATCAAGGCAGGAGTTGACGAAATTTTAACCAACGGTTTACCGCAGCATGAGACTTAGCATTTTCCTAGTGCTTATAAGTTTAGGGACGAGCCTTTCAGCTCGTGACACCAAAGAGCAAAAGCGACAGCACACCTATAATTTGCGGCGTTGGCTACAACTTCTTGAATTTACAGTTGATGATCGATTAGACGCAGAGCGCCACCAACAACGAGTGTCTGAAATGGATGCTCTCTTTGACAAAATCAAGGGCAAGCTGAGTAAGAAAAAACAGGACCGATTTGTGAAAGCATACGCAGCCTACAGGGCGAAAGGAAAGCCGAGCCCTAGCTTAAAGGCTGATTTCCTAAAGCTAAGGCAGCTTACCTTTGAGTTATATAGGATGGTTACCTCGCCAGCGCGGATTCCCGATCAAGCTCATGGTGAAAGACTTTATCGAGAGCAATGCGCCTCATGTCATGGCGCTACTGGTGGTGGCGACGGACGATTTACGAAGAATCCAGCGCTGCCAATGATACCGCCACCAAAGGATTTGAGGAAGCAGTTTCAAGAAAGCGTTCGGTCGCCCTATTCCTACTTTAACACTATTTTAATTGGCTCATCTGGAACGGCCATGTCTAGCTATCAGAAAACTTTAAAAGCTCATGATATTTGGAGCTTAGCCTTCTTTATGAGCGAGGGCTTCTCTAACAAGAAGCCTAAAGCACCTGCAAAAAATCCAAACCTATCTCTCAATGACCTGTCAATACTCACCAACAATGAACTGATTGACAAAGTCAATAAGACCGGTGAACAGGGGGATATCCATTACGTGCGATCGATCATGTCTTACAAACCAAGCGTTCTACGGCGAAAATAATTCATGCTGTTCTCATCTTTAGGCCGCTAAAAGTCCCCAAAGATCGGCTTGTAAGTGGTTTGAGCCTGTATTATATCTAGCCAACAACTTATTCCAGAAAAGCCATTTTGGCATCCGATCGACTCAAAATCTTCACCGTGGAGGTTAGTATGGATGTGCTTCAGTATTTAAAGACTTGGAATCAGGAAGTCATAGGGCTTGCTGGTGAACTGCTCAACGCTAGCCCAGATACCCGCGAACAGAAATGGACCGCTTTGAAGAGAGAGATTCTCAGTAGAAGCGCCCTCGATAAGAACTATTTGCTACCAGAGGTTTTGGAATTGTCCCATCAGGGTAGTTATCTGGCTTCCCTAGCGCAGGACTCCCTAGACAAGCTGGAAACCATGATCCGAGATATCGAGTTGATAGGCTCATCGCGTATTGATGGCGTGGAAAAGGCCTTTGCTCCCTTGTTAGCTGCTTTGACCTCCTACACGGAATTAATGGCTGAAAAGGTTATGCCTCTGATTCGTGCCAAGATGTCTACATCCGATCGAGAAGATCTTTACGAACTATTTCAGGATGTAAGTGGAGAGCCCGACTTCTACGAGCAAGCAATGCAAGCCTAATTGGCGTGATTTGAGGGATTCTTTCAGTAAACTCTTGACGGGTTCAGGCAAGTCATGTAACAAAGCTCATTCCGAAATGGGGTCTAGGATCCTGAGGATCAAACAGAATAGCGTGCGATTAGAGAAAAAATAGGTTTCGACTCATGAAAAACAGTATCATTTCAGCATTCGAAAAGAAAAAATTCGACAACGAGCCAAATCTTCCTACCTTCCGCTCTGGTGATACCATTAAGGTTCACTACAAGATCAAAGAAGGCAGCAGCGATAAATTCCGCGTGCAGGCTTTTGAAGGGGTTGTCATTCGTTATAAGAAAGGTGGAGTTGAATCAAGCTTCACAGTTCGAAAAATTGGTGCGAACGGCGTTGGTGTTGAGCGGGTTTTCCCAGTGTACTCACCAAACATCGACAAAATTGAGGTTCTTGCATCAGGTATCGTAAGACGATCTCGATTGTTCTACCTCCGCAACCTTTCTGGTAAGGCTGCAAGAATTAAGAGTCGTTACATTCCTCGCGGCAAGTAAGACCTGTTCTTCCCTAGTCGGAAAGTGAATTGAGCCTGATATTTTTATATCGGGCTAATTTATCTTGCCTCATACCCATAACAACTACCAGATCCATGCGTATACTATCGATGTCGAGCAGCACTTCTGATAGGAAATGTACTATTCCCTTTTTAATTTTAGATATTTGCCGGTCAGTGAGGTAATCGCCGGGGCGTAAGTCGTTCTCATCATGAATAGAGGGGCGGGATTTGACCTCCGTGACCAATAGAGTCTTGCCCTGAACTGAGACGATATCCAGTTCGAAGCCAATGTGACGGTAGTTGCGGGCCAATGTTTTCCAGCCTTGTCGTTCAAGCCAAACTGAAACCTTCTCCTCAGCCAACGCGCCCTTGT
This sequence comes from Pseudobacteriovorax antillogorgiicola, assembly GCF_900177345.1. NCBI lineage: Bacteria > Pseudomonadati > Bdellovibrionota > Oligoflexia > Oligoflexales > Pseudobacteriovoracaceae > Pseudobacteriovorax > Pseudobacteriovorax antillogorgiicola. The sequence goes on along the minus strand of NZ_FWZT01000001.1, from coordinate 256,466 downwards.
GGTTCATGGAGCTATTGAATCGACGTACTTGGCGATGGGGGCGAAGTTCCGCCGGTGGATAGGGCAGATGCCATGACTGCTAATGCCATCCATATGCTTCCTCGTGCCATAGCCAACATTGGAATCGAAGTCATACTGTGGATAACGTTTAGCTTGGTTTCTCATGTAATGGTCGCGGGCTTCTTTGGCTAAAATTGATGCGGCAGCAATAGCAAAACACAAGGTATCCCCCTCGACCACAGTGATTTGCTGTCCCCCGTAGCGGGGTAGCTTAGCATTGCCATCGAGCAAGAGAATATCCGGGGAGGATTGGCAAAGTCTCAAGGCACGACGCATAGCGCGAAAGTTGGCATCGACGATTCCCAAGCTCTCAATTTCCCGGACAGATGACGAGCAAACATGATGCTCGACCGAGATTTCTTCGATTACCGGTATGATCTTTTGCCTCTGTAAGTGGCTGAGCTTCTTAGAGTCGCGGATAAGTTTAAGTTGTGATTCGGGTAATTGAAACAGAGATTTATAGTCTAAAATTACACAGGCAGCATAGATGGGGCCTGCTAAGCAGCCGCGACCAACCTCATCGATTCCAACGATGGTTTGGTAACCGTCTTTGATAAGCTTTTTTTCAAGATCTCCACGCTCTAGGCTCGTTTCAACTTTCATCGACTACCTTTGCCACAAACTCGCGAATTTTAACTTTTGCTTGGCGACCCATTAGCGATGTTTGGATCTGGCCGTGATTGATTCGGGCCAGCATAGGAATATGGCTAACCCCCAAGCTGGCAGGGATGTTAGCATTTTCATCGACGTTCATACAAAAGATTTCTAGCCGTTGGTCATAGTTGGTCTGGAGTTCTTCCAAGGTGTCCGTGAAAGACTCGCATGGCTTTGACCAGGGTGCCCAAAAATAAACCAAAGCTGGTTTTTTACTTTGAGTTAAGGCTTGATCAAAGGTGTTGTCATCAAGTTTCTGAAACTTCATTCTCCCACTCCTTCCTGCTTTGAGCCCGCTGCTTCAGACCTCGCATTTTCTGACAGACTTCTCGATGGACAAATCGCAAGCTGGGCGGATGGCGGTGGTTTTCCGCTTTTTTGAAAAGAGGCGGCAAGACCTCATCCAAAACCAAGAGCACCTCGTCTTCATGGCCAAGTTTTAGCCACTGGTCAATGTACTGATACTCGCGGTACGGTAGTACGAAGCCGCTCTTTCTCAACGAAAGAACAAATTGGGCGATGAGATTTCGGCCTTGCAGTGAGTCAGGAGGGATGTAAGACATAGGACCCTTTCAAACATTAAGTCTCTTCTCTATCTCATTAATCTGTTCTTGCATAGTATCGAGCTGATCCTTGTAGCGCCAGAGTTCGTGAAGGTGGTCATGAATACGTAGAAGATTGGCAACGCGAATCGGCATAGACTCTAAATGCAGAGGGTTCAGGATGTCGAAGTACCAGTTGTTGTCGGCAAAATCATGGATCTCAGAAGACAGGTCAACGAAGTCCGTTTCGGAGAATATCAGTGCGGGAGTCCAGATTTGGCCCTGATTCACGATGCGCTTATTGATCCCCTGAAGCCATTGGGAAAAGTCCTCGGAGGGGATGTCCTCCGCACTAATGATTAGAAGATCGCAAGGTGCGAACTTTTCATCATCGAGAGCCTTAAGGGTAACGAGATCGAACTCGGGGAGAAATCGGAGGTGTCGTTCGAAATTTAGTTTCACAGCACCGACGCTTTTTTTCTGGCTATCCCAGTAACAGAGTCGTCGCTTGCGCTGTTGTTGTGTCTTAGGAACGCTCACAGTGTATTCTCCACGACGTTATTGCGATGGCTTGTTATACTAGTCTAACTAATTTGGAACCCAACGAGGAGCCCTTAATGTTAACTGTGACTGCTGAAGCACCGACTCGCATTGATCTTGCTGGGGGAACACTCGATATCACCGCCTTGTCGCAAGTCTTAGACCGACCAAGAACAGTCAATCTTGGCATCAACCTCAATGCCAAAGTTTCCATAAAAGAGAGTGAAGACGGTAGGTTTTATCTGCATAGTCTTGATCAAGAGAAAGAGTGGTCGGGGCTCTGGGGCGATCTTCAACTGGCCGTGACGCTTCCCCTTTTTGCTCACCTAATTTTGGCAGCCTGGCGCGAGGAGTGGCCGGGGTTAGTCATTGAAAGTGAGTGTCAGTCTCCTGCTGGGGCTGGCTTGGGAGGCTCCTCATGCCTTGCTATATGCTTGACCCAAGCACTTCATCAAATGGCCTATGAGTTGGGCTTAGGAAAGACTTATTCGGAAGTAGAGCTAGTGCGCTTGGTTCAAAATGTGGAAACCAAGCTGATTCATTGCCCGACTGGTTGCCAAGACTATTGGGGAGCGATTCGCGGACGTCTCAATGTCTTATCGTTTGAGCCACAGGGTACTGTGGTTGAAACCATAGAAACTGAGGATGCTGGGGCTCTGGCTGATAGCATGATTGTCTGTTACTCGGGTCGGTCCCGAGCGTCTGGAATGAATAACTGGTCGATTTTTAGAAGTGTTTTTGATGGTGATCGGCAGTTGCTTGATAAACTCAATCAAATTGGTGGACTTGCTCGTCAGATGGCAGATAAAATCCAAGGCAATCGCTGGCAAGACGTCATCGAGCTATCCCATCAGGAATGGCAGCTCAGAAAATCTCTGTGGCCAGAAATCGAGACATTGGAAACCAAAGCGATCGACCAAGCTGCTATCGATGCTGGGGCTAAATTCAGCCGTGTCTGTGGTGCCGGCGGTGGTGGAGTTATGGCTGTATTTGTGGATAAGAAAAAAAAGCAGCATGTGATTCAAGCGATTGAATGTGCTGGTGGGCAGGTATTGGAAGCAACCATCAGCGACAGCGGTCTCGATGTGAGAGTCCAACGCTAAACAGTATTGCGAAGGTTAAAATGAAATATTTTGTAGTTTCAATGATACTGGGTTTTCTGGGGGTATCGTGCACCACGCAGCGAGTTCTACCGACTCTTGAAATAACGGTTATTCCCATGAAATTCGATCAAAATACAGAGCCTAAACAGCAGTTGCAAGCGCTTCAAGGCCTCGTTAAAGATCGTCCCGAATGGCAAAAATACAGTGCAGACTTGAAGTTAGCTTTACAAGCTGAGCATCATCAAAAACTTGCGGAATGGCATCTGGCGAGTGAGGCTTGGTTGGACATAGTATCCAACTTTGAGGGGGATATAGCTTTTTATGCCTTTGACCAATGGCAGATTGTTATCGCCAAAGTCCTCGGCTCAGAAGCTGACTCTGAAACGATAGCACGCTTTTTTTGGAAAGAAACTAATGGCCCTCAAAGTTGGTTTGCTAGAAAAAACAAGCTAGAGTCACCAAATGATATGAAAGCTTTTCTAAGTAAGGACCAAGATGAGTCTGAAGAAAAGTTCGCCGATGACTTTCAATCCATTAAGACTAAGGACCCCTTATATCTGCGATCGGCAAAACTTTACTGTAAAACTAAGAGCAGAAATGAGTGGCGGGCCTATGTAAAGGCAATACCAGTAGGCCTCCGCGACTATTGGCAGGCCCTGGTACATGTCTGCTCTGATCAACGGCAGGCAGCCTTAGACTTATTTTCAAAGACGCTTTTTGAACTTAGAAAGAAAAAGGAGTCTCTACCTTTTGCGGTGTCATCAGCTAGGCATATTGTCGACTTGGAACGCTACTTCGGGAATCGTGAGGCTGCAGCCAACGGCTTTCTAGTTCTTGTCACGTTGCTTAAAGACGATCGGCTCGATGCGGTAAGCATGGGAATGGACTCAAAATATGATTGGCACTACGAGCTTATCAATACCACCCTATGGGCTGCACGCTACCGGGCTATGGTGGGGGACTATCTATCTGCAAGAGCTTTCGTGCAGGACGCCCTTAAGAAAATCGAGGCGAGTTCAGAAAAAATTGGTCAGATGACACGCAAGCAATCAGACAGCATTCAAGAATTGCGAGCCGAGGCTCATCATATTCATGGTTATCGGATCTCCCTAGAGCAGCAAGACTTCTCTGGAGCTTATTTTCAGAATCGTCAGGGCCTGGCACTGGAGAACCTATCTGAAACTTGGCAAGACAGGTTCGCGTGGTTTGACGGTTGGTATCAGTACCTAGATGGAAAACCAAAAGCTGCTTTAAAATCTTGGAAAACTCTGCTCACTAGTACACGTAGCAAGAGCCTCAAAGAGCAGGTCCTTTTCTGGATGGCTAAAGTGCATCGTGATCTTGGCAATCGAAGTAAGTTTAGCGAATACTTTCGTGCCCTTGAGAAAAACTACCCCTTAGGCTTTTACGGGCTCTACGGTGCGGATTACTATAAATGGGAGAAACCCACGTGGCTTGACAAAAACGAAATGGCAATGAGGAAAGAGCTTTCCAATTGGGATGTTGATATTGGGCCACTATTGCGTGACGAAACCTTGAACCGTCTGCGACTTAGGGCAGAGATTGCTCTCTTAATTGAAGCTAAACACCTCGCTCCCATGACTGCCAAAGAACTCTATCGAGAGGCTCGCAAGAGATTGAAGCTCAAAAATACAGAGGCCCATCTCTTTGTGACTCGCATTCTTTACATGAATAATCTTTTCCCCCTAGCAATGGGACATACCACCAATGTGGCAATTGCAGAGCCTAAAATTTGGCATAAGTATCCCGAGCAGGTTCTGGTCTATTACCCTGCACCTTTTGAAGATGTTTTTTCAGAAGGGTCGAGCCGTTACCCCCTATCCCGCGAGTTTTTACTGGCTATCGCAAGGCAAGAAAGTGGGTTTCGTGCGGATGCCACCAGTTGGGCAGGTGCTAAGGGCTTGCTGCAATTGATGCCAAAGACTGCTGGTAAATTCTCCAAGCAGGAGCTGAGTGAAAAGGAGCTGATCGATCGGCTGGAAGACCCAAAATTCAACGTCCATGTGGGCAGTCGCTACTTAGATCATCTAAGAAGCTATTATAAAGGCAATTGGGTCTCGGTGATTGCTTCGTACAATGCTGGAGAATACGTGGTGGATCGTTGGAATACGAAACGGTCATTCAGCGACGATATGGTATGGATCGAAAATATTCCCTTCACAGAGACTAAGAATTATGTCAAAAAAGTGATGAGAAACTGGCTGATCTATAAAAGTCTTTATAGCGCCACACCGCAAAATGTGACATCGCACTAAAGCTTGTTTTATGCTTTTTATTGGCTTTACCTCGTGATAAAACTTCACCGTCTAGTAGGCACAACAAAATTCGGAGAATGATTTACATGTCCAGCAATGAGCTTCAAGAAAAGAATGCAAGAGAGTCCCAAGGTTGGTTGACCCTCGTTTTTATGATGGTTCTCTTCCCAGTGCTTTTTTTCCTTTGCGTTTGGGCTCCCATGTGGTTCAGTGATACAACTCCGTATTAACGACTTGGTAGATTCCTATTGCTCCCCGACCGGAAAACATAGTAAGTCAGTTAGCCTTTAGCGTCGGTATAAACCGTGTTTAAGGGATCACGATGAAGACGAGTTCGAATCTCAATTCAATGGTCAGCCAAAACGATGCCTCTACACCAATTTTGGCATCGATAAGACCAATCTATCAAATGATGAAGCCAACCATCTCACTACTGGTGGTTGTTACCGTCGTTCCGACGCTTATCATGGCTAATGGTTCCATGCCTAGCCTGCAATTGACCCTTGTCACTTTGCTTGGAACTTATCTAGCGTCTGGTTCCGCTGGCATATTTAATCACCTGGCTGATTCAGATATCGATGGCCATATGAATCGTACCCGATCGCGGCCTTTGCCGACGGGTAAGGTATCGCAGCGCCTGGCTTTTTTTGTCGCAACCTTCTTAGGAATTATATCGTTTGTGATGCTGTACCGATGGGCGACGCCTCTAGCGGCATGGGTAGCTTTAGCTGCTAATGGCTTTTATGTCCTTGTCTACACTATGTATCTAAAGCGCCGGACGGTGCAGAACATTGTGATTGGTGGAGCCGCCGGTGCTGTTGGTCCTCTTATTGGCTGGGCTGCGGTGCAAAACACTCTAGCAATGCCTGCTTGGTATTTGTTTGCTGTGATCTTTCTCTGGACACCCCCACATTTTTGGGCCTTAGCAATCAAATACCGCGATGACTATGCGAAGGCAAAGATTCCTATGATGCCTTCTGTGCGTGGCGTTCCTGAGACAAAGAAGCAAATCTTTTACTACACACTCTCATTGCTTCCGCCGATATTCCTATTGTTTTGGGGCGGAGATGCTGGTTGGGTCTATCTCAGTCTGAGTGCTTTATTGACAGGTTACTTTATTTGGCTTGCGTATAAGCTTCTCCGTTCCACTGGAGAAGCTAAGGCGATGCCTCTTTTCTACTATTCCTGCTTTTACTTGTTTGGAATTTTCGGTGCTCTGACTCTCGATCGGGTCCTCCTCCTATGACAGCCCCAGTGGTGGCAGTTTCAGCGCAAAGCTTCGCCAAAGATGAGAGGCTCCGTCGTTCGGCTGCGGAGCGTTTTCCTCATTTCGAATTTCGCTTTTGTAATCCAGGCATACCCTGGACGTCCGCAAGTCTTTTACAGTTCCTACAAGGTGCCGATCTATGGCTTGTTGGCAAAGAACCCGTGACCAAGGCTTGCCTAAGCCAGCTGCCTCAGCTAAACGGGATTACCAAGTACGGAGTCGGTCTCGATAATATCGACTTTGAAGCCTGCCATGCCCGCCAGTTGCCTGTTTACTTTGAGTCTGGAGTGAATAGCCAAGAGGTCGCTGAGCAGGCCATTGCTATGATGATTGGTATGAGTCGTAAGCTGTTTTACTCGTCTGAGCAGATGAAGGCTGATCGCTGGGTTAAAAATGGTGGCGTTAACTTTACTGGTAAGGTGGTTAGTGTGATTGGCTGTGGTCATGTAGGCTCCAAAGTGGCTACACTTGCCAGAGCATTCCAGTGTGAAGTGCTCATTTGCGATATATTAGACAAAGCAGCCTTTGCTGCGAGCATTGGCGCTAAACAGGTATCCTTCGAGAATGCTTTACAAAGTAGTGACTTTCTAACGCTCCACGTGCCCTTAACCGATAAGACCTTGAAATTCGTCGGAGAGCGCCAACTGGAAGGCATGAAGCCAGGCTCTTTCTTGGTGAATACGTGTCGTGGTGAAGTGGTGGATCAGGAGTCTCTCAAGCACTGCCTCAAAACGGGTCCATTAGCTGGTGCCGCGCTGGATGTTTTTGAGGAGGAACCTTGCTTGGACAAGGATTTGTATTCACTAGATAATTTTGTTGGCACTGCCCATATCGCAGGCAATAGCCGCGAAGCGGTATGGAAGATGGGGCAAGCTGCTCTGAATGGGGTTGAAAAAATCCTACTAGATCGGTAAAGATTTAATCGTAGATTTTCCCACCTAAGGGGTGACGTATGATTGAAGAGATTAAGCAAATTATCGAGCAAGACATCAACCCACAGCTTGAGCTGCATGCCGGAGGCTGTGAGCTTCTAGATGTAGACGATGGCATTGTTACTCTGCGACTATACGGTGGGTGCTCTGGGTGTCCATCCTCGCAGATCACGCTATTTAACGGTATTGTGCCGATTTTAAAAGAAAAAATTCCTGATATCAAAGATGTGGTGCTCGGCTAGGCCTGGGCATCACCGCTTTCGGTAAGCTAGCCTGTCTACACCCGTCCGAGCCATACGCGCTCTCTATTCTCTAATATGCTGATTTTATAAACCTCGTGATTGGTACGCCTCTTGCTCGTAGCAGCAATGCAGGGCTGTTTCCCTGTTGATCAAGCTGAGCTGTTACCTGCGGATGTTGGAGAATTTTTCTATGGCTACTGTAATTTTCGATTGTGATTTCGCTCCTGAAACCATTCATGCAATTGGCGAGTTAAGACGATTGCGCAAGGATGTTCTTTCAAAACAGATAGAAGAGATTGGATCGACGTTAGAATCATTGGTTGGGATGGGAGCTTTAAAGAGCTCTGAGCGTCTTAGCTACCAAAAAGACATTTTGGCTGAGTTGCAATGCAAACTATCTGTGATTGATGAGCGCCTTGCAGCTCCTGAAACGGTTTACTCCGATGAATTGGAGCTATACCTAGAGCTGCTTGCGAATCCAGAGGAAGGCTAATTGCCTCGGTAGTTTTCTATTAGGGTTAGGATTTCCACGGTGCCGTTGGAACGGATGGCGATGGTATGCTCGAATTGAGCACTATCGCCGCCATCAATGGTTACAGCTGTCCACTTATCCTTTTTAATCTTAGTTTTCCAGTGCCCCTCATTAATCATCGGCTCAATGGTGAATACCATTCCAGGTTCTAAGCGCTTACCCGTTCCAGGTTGACCATAGTGGGTGACTTGAGGGTCCTCGTGAAAGTTGCGACCGATACCATGGCCTACAAATTCGCGAACGACAGAAAACTTTTGAGCTTCCGCGTGCTTTTGGATGGCAGCACCAATGTCGCCCACCCGTACACCTGGCTCGACGACCTGTATACCCTTATCGAGGCATTCCTTAGCAACCTTGACTAGCTTTTGTCGCTTTGGCGACACGTTGCCAACGAGGAAGGTTTTGGACGTATCGCCGTGAAAGCCATTGACAATGGGAGTGACGTCGACATTGATGATATCGCCATCCTTTAGCTTGGCTTTTGCGCTTGGTATCCCGTGGCAAACCACATCGTTGATGCTGGTGCAGATAGATTTCGGGAAGCCTTTGTAGTTCAGTGGGGCTGAGATCGCTCCGTAAGACATTGTGAAGTCGTGACAAAGATCGTTCAGCTCAAGGGTTGTGATCCCTGGTTTGATGTGCTCTTCGACAAGCTCCAAGAGTTTAGCGGCGAGTCCGCCAGCTTCCTTCATATCATCGATTTCTGCATCGCTTTTTAAGTAAATCAAGGTGCTTCCTTTCTCTTGGATATCATGGTCTACTTGCTTTGCTGCCTTTTACAGGGAGTTGCCTAAGAAAACCTCGTCAAATTTTCCATGGATGGTCCATCGAATAAGTCCTAACTTATAGGCGACCATCTTTTGACTGCCAAGAAGAACTTGGAGAGTAAATGGATCATTATGACGTAATTGTTATTGGTGGAGGCATTGTTGGAGCCTCTACGTCTTACTTCTTATCACAAAAGGGATATCGCGTCCTAGTCCTATCCCAAGAAGACTCAGCAACAAGGAGATGCATGGGGGCTGTCCAGGCAGATATGGCTGACTTGATTACACGGGTCGAACATGCTCGGGGACAGCCTGTAGCTGAGGAACTCTTGGGATTTGTGGCTAGGGGATTTCAAGAGTTGGAGCAGTTCTGTAGGCCAAAAGGTTTTGTAGAAGCTAAGGGTGACCTGCTGTTTCTGTCAACGGATCCGTATGAGCAACAAGAGCTTGAGAAGGTGTGTCAGGTTATGGAGAAGGTCTATCCAGGGACCAAAGCCAGTCTGATCGATAGCCGCTTTGGTGGGCGTTACAGTCTTAGGATTCCAAAGGCTAGTATGATCTTGAATCAAACGGGGCTTTTGCAAGCCCTCCTTGAAAGTGTGACAAGATTGGTAAGGCATGTCACCCTAGTCGAGGAGAGAAGTGACGCTATCTACCTCGAAACAGATGAAGGTGAACTCTCGGCTGAAATGGTTATTGGTGGCGCACACCTTGCCAATCAAGGCTTGCTGGGTTTGCCAGAAGGAGCCTTGGTGCCATATGCGGATCAGTGGCAGGAACTGCAAAGCCCTTGCGAAATCTCTGAGATTGAACCAGGATCGACTCTGTTTTGGAAGTACAAGCACTTCCAGCTATGCTTGCTTGACGGCTGCCGAATCAGAATTTCTGGGGCACGATTCCTCAGGAAAAATGCAGGGATTGGCGACTTGGAAGCTAGCTATTCAGAGGCAGTCGCGAGCGAGTTGACGAAGCAGGCACAGAGCACGTTAGGTGTCGAAAATCTGCAAAAAATACACGATCAAGAGATGCTAGGTTGCCGGCCATGCGACGAATTGCCATTGATAGGCCCAATTTTCGGCAGGCAGAGAAGCCTGCTCGCGACAGGCTTCATGGGCCAAGGTCTAGCCCTTGGCTTCGCAGCAGGGCGATCTCTGGCAGATATAGTGGATCAGGGGAAGGCTCCCAAGCTACCGCGAATTCTTTGGCCTGAAAGGCTACGATCACTGGGAGAACAATGAATATTAAATGTCCATGCTGCAAGAATATGACTATTTATAGCCCTGAAAATCTATTCCGCCCCTTTTGCTCCAAGCGTTGTCAAACTATGGATACTGCGGCTTGGGCTGAGGAAGAGTATCGGATTCCCACGCAAGAGCTAGCAATGCCTAGTGAAACTGATGACGATAGCTGGCTTCTTTCCTAGGGTACACAACGGGAAAGTTTTTTGTGATACCCACAATCACGGATGGACTCACTAAGAGTGAATCTAAAGCTGTCGTGAGCCTGTAGCTAGCCTGTTGCTTCTCTTGTAAGTCATATACCTCAAGGGTGCCATTTTCGAACATATAGGAATGGAATCGAGTATTGGCAGCCCAAGCATGCACAAGGTGGGGGGAGCGGTTAGCAAGAACCTGTAAGAGTTTACCCGTTGCATCAAATCGATAAACTTTATCATTGCAGTAAGTCAAGAGGCTGTCGCGACTGATATGAGGGGGTTGTTGGTTCCCCGGGCAAGGAAGGACATTGAGCCATCCGTCTTCAGTATCGTAGCGCTTAAGACCATTGTAGAAAGACCAAATCTGTCCAGCGAAAAAGATAGCCGGACTGCTGATTTGGATGCTGTCCAGGACCTTGATTTGCCGTGACCGAGGGCTTAGGGTGAGCACCTTCTGCTCCGTCGCAATTTGGAGTTTCTCATCGATTACATCGAGTCCTTTGATGGAACCAAATTTTTCCATAGAGTAGCTCTTGCTTGCCATGGACAAACCATCGATTTCCAGTAGCAGCAAGCCCTGGCCGAGCCAGAGAGTGTGGCCGATCATCGCGGAGTATCGATTTCCCTCAGATCGAGGTAATGGCAAACGTTGCAACTTCATGGATGTTAGGTTCCATCGCCAAAGAAATTCTTTGCCTTGAAACAGTAAATTGTTGTTCTGCTCATCCCACTGCACGTGTGCCAGTGGAGCATCACGAGCTACCAAGGTTTCTTGGTATGGCTTCATCCTTAGCGGCCTTGCCAGGCTGAGGCCTAGGCAAGGACTGGTTAGGCAATATATAAGAAGATACTTGAGAACTTGTTTGCAAAGCCCAAGCTCTTTGTCTCTATTTGCTTTGCCAAGCCTCGACCTTAGTCTATTAAAATAGCCTCTAAGCAAGTTTAGTCCTGGGCTAGGGTGGCCAAGATATCGCTTAAAATAAGCTCGCTTTGGATACGCGATGACTTGAATATCATATCAGCTTCTTGGCACTGGAATAAAGCAGACTTAAATTTGGCTGCCGAAGATCGCCTTGCGTAGGGGATGAAGTTTTTGACAACCCCAAAAGGTAAGCCTAGTGCTTGGCTCATTTCCTTAACTTGCTTGCCCTCCTTTGCGAGTTGCTTGATTAGCAGGGCCTTGCGACAGTGATGCGTGAGAATCCCTAGAATAGCCAAATGACTTTCGCCACGTTTTAGAAGGTTGTGAAGCAGAGCTTGGCCTTGAGCGGCGTGACCACTCATGATGCACTGATCAATTTTAAAGGCGTGTTCCTCGCGAAGAACTTCCAAATAGGGCTTGAGATGATCGACTGATATTTCCCCCGGTTCTTCTGCAAAAATAAGGCTCAGTTTACGCAGCTCATTCTCTAGCTTGAAAAGGTCGGTGCCCACGGCATCGATAACAAGCTTGGCGGTAGGGGGAGCGATTTTAAGCTGAAACTTTTTCGCCAATGAAACGGTAAACGTCGACATCTCATAAGGGTTTGGCTCAAAGCACGGGATTGTCTTTACTTGCAGTCGCTGGAGCTCCTTATTAAGGCTAGGATTGAACGACTTCCCTTTAGCTAGCAGAAGTACATGGTTACGAATACTATCTTGGCTTTTTGTTCCCCTTAGGGCCTGCGTTAGCTCCCCTTTCTTGTCTACATCGCGAACGACATAGTATGACTCTGGGTCGAAGATGGAGTCCTGAAATAGCATGTCTTCGTAGTCAGCCTTTATTAGGCCATCAAAACCACGTTTCTCTACTGGTCGTCCTGCGGCTTGTTTGGTGAACCATTCCTCTACCTTAATCTTAAGGTAGTTTGAGGGCCCATGAACTGCCAATAACTTAGGGCTATCGGCTTTCGACGCTTCCTTGAGGGCCTCGATAAAGTGCTTATAGGTGAGATTATTTTTCTTCAAGCCTTGGGAGCCTTTCTCGGGCTAAACTTTAGCTCAACATCAACACCCCACCCACGGGCAATCGATTTTTCTTCTTTACGTAGTGCCTGAATTTCGGCATCCACGTTGCTGCCTTTTTTGTAGCCGAGTTCCAGAGAAGCCTTGCCCTTGGCCCAGTTAATCTTGGTTTCGGTGATCTTGTGGGATCGGCTGCGGTTGATGCCTTTCGCGACGCGAATGCATGCGCTGAGAAAATTAACAATATCGATCTTACCCTTGAGGTAAGGGTATTCGTCAGCCTTTTGCTCACTGGCCATCTTCTTACGAGCAAAGCGATTGATTAAGGCTACCACATGCTTTTCTTCCTGAGAAAAACCTAAAAGGTTGGCCTGAGAAATCAAGTAGTAGCTGTGCTTGTGGTAAGAAACAAAATTTATAAACTTGCCTGACTCGTTAAGATACGCAGCTGCTTCGAGAAGTGGCCGATATTGGACGATCTTGCTAGGTAGTTGAGATTTGGGAAATGCGGCAAGGCACTGATCAAAAATCTCAAGGGAAAAACCTCTAAGCTGGTTGGCAAAATCGAGGTCTAAATGTAAACGTTGAGCGAAGCTCTCCATGCTTTTCCATTGCTGGTTGGCCGATTCGGCATTGAGCTGAATGTTTAGGCGGCCGTATGTGTCTAGTATTATCCCTTCGCGGATGCCATAGGTGGACACTGTCCAGTCAGGAACGCCGAAGATCTCTGTTACCTTAGAAAATATCAAGGTTCCAGCCAAAATTATTTCGGCCCGACGGGAATCTATCTCGTAGTAGGACTTAATTTCAGTGGGGCTGGCGAGATCACATAGGCGCTGCTCTACAGCACCTAGCTCTTCAGATAGAAACTTGTAGCCATTGGCTTGATCAAGTGCTTCGCCTTGTGTCTCTAAATGATGAAGGCGACCAATTGCTTTGGCCGTTCCAGATGTGGCGAAGGCACGGGTGATCTTATAGGTCTTGGCGTCCTGTCCTAAAGGTGCAAGTCGTGTCAGGATGTAGTCTTTTAGGTTCTTGATCTGCGCTGGGCTGGGATCTTTCATTTGAAAAAAGCGTTTGGTGCTCGTCAAGGCTCCAAGCTTGAGAGAGGTCATAAACAGGATCCTCTCACCCTTGCCGATGACAACCTCGGTTGAGCCACCGCCGATATCGAGCCCTAAGGTGACGTCTGACGTGGACTCGTGGCAGTACTGCATCCCCAGATAGGTAAGGCGGGCTTCTTCTAGGCCATCGATGATTTCTACTTTAAGACCGACGTCTCGATCGATTCTTTCAAGAATCTCCTGGTAATTTTTGGCAGCACGCGTCGCCTGGGTCGCCATGACACGAAATACAGGCTGGTGTTTGTTGGCGATGTCTTTCATTCTTTTGAGAGCTGCCACCGCTTCATCGAGCTTGGCTTTCGGCAAGGCTCCGTGTTCACTCAATGCCTCACCAAGCCGGACAGACTCTTTGTGAGCATCCAGCACGTGAAGATAGCCTTTTTGGTCGGCCCGAGCCACGAGAAGGTGAAAGGAGTTAGTGCCCATATCGATGGCCGCAATGGCCGGATACTGACTAGGACTTATGCTCTTTGCTATCGTTTTTATGTCGTTTTCCCTTTAGCTTAAGTACCGATTTTGATTCTCGTTTCGCAATCGGGCGGCCGCGACCTTTGGTGTTGTGCCAGATAGCTTTCTCATAAGGGAGGGACTTGAGTCCTTGTTCTCGGGCCAGCTCGATCAGCTTCTGCTGAGAATGGACTTTTTTTGCACTTTTCTCAAGGGGAACAAACTCATAGTTGCCATCGGGCAAGAGCCGCCGAGCCTTGGTATTGTCCTGCCAATAGACCTCAAGAACTTCGTTGATGATACGAGCTTTTGCTAAGTCATTGAGAATGGGGAACATGATCTCGATTCTGCGATCCATATTGCGTGGCATCAAATCGGCAGAGCTAAGAAAGGTGTCATTCTCACCATTATTGTGGAAGTAGTAGATCCGGCTATGTTCCAGGAAGCGGTCCACGACTGAGCGGACTTCGATGGATTCGCTTAACCCAGGATGGCCAGGCTTTAGGCAACAGATACCGCGAATGAGTAGACGGATGGAAACGCCAGCTTGGGAAGCTTCATAGAACTTATCGATGACAGCCTTATCCACCAAGGCATTAGCCTTGATCATAATGAAGCCCTTGCCGCCCTGACGGACATTCTCGATCTCCCGATCGACCATGTCGATAACCTTATCGCGTAAGTCTACAGGTGCCGCCATAATGCGTCGGAACGTAGGATAGACCGCAGCTCGATAGCTGTGGTCTGTGGTAAAAAGGTTAAATCCAGTCAAAAGGTTAAATAGGTCTGATATGTCGTGACCAATGTCATCATCAGCAGACATCAAGCCGATGTCAGTATAAATTTTGGCTGTAGTGCTATTGTAATTGCCTGTAGAAAGATGCACATAGCGCTTGATGCCGCGATCCTCCCTGCGGATTACAAGGGTGGCCTTTGCATGGGTTTTCAAGCCGATAAAGCCATAGACGACATTTACACCAGATCGCTCCAGCTGCCTTGCCCAGATAATGTTGTTCTTTTCGTCAAATCTTGCTTTTAGCTCCACCACGGCGGTCACTTGCTTGCCGTTTTCTGCGGCTTCAATCAGCGAGTCGATGATGGGAGAATCGCCCGATGTGCGGTAGAGGGTTTGCTTAATCGCCAAGACCTCTGGGTCGGTAGCTGCCTTGCGCAGAAACTCAATCACCGTGTAGAAGCTCTCGAAGGGATGGTGGAGTAGGATATCTGCATCTTTAATAATGGAAAAAATATTACGATTGTTCTTCAGCTGAGGAGGGATTCTGGGGTTAAAAGCATCAAACTTGAGAGACTCAAACGGCAGTGATGAAAGGGAGAAGTAGTCTTTCATCGACAAGGGGCCTCGGGCAAAGTATACGTCTTCGCGACCAAGTTTTAGGTGTTTTAGGACAAAGTCAAGAATGTGGTTGGGTAGGTTCTCTGAAACTTCGAGTTTTACTGCTTTTGCTTGCTCTCTGGCCCGAACTTGATTTTGTACCGATTGCAGGAGATCCACGACCTCGTTTTCCAAAAGGCTATAGTCGAGATCACGGGTGACGCGCACCTGATAGATATCCTTAATTTCAAGGCCCCAAAAGAGCTTTTCCAAGTGCTTGGCAACCACGTCTTCGAGGAGGATGTAGTGAAAGTCTCTGATATTAACAAAGCGCTCCAGCACATGAGGAATCTCAACAAAGGCAATCGCAGGCATTTCAGGTTCTACCCCTTGAGTTTTAAACTCAATGAGAAGATAGAGGCCAAGATTTGTCAGAAATGGAAACGGATGAGCTGGATCTACAGCCAACGGAGTGAGCGTCGGGTGCACCGAGGAGTGATAGTAGTCTTCGAGTTTTGCAATCTCAGCCTTGTCTAAGTCTTCGTAGGTTCTGATCTGAACACCGAACTCGCCGAGTTCCTTGACCACTTGATGATAGGTGTCATAAAGGTCATTGAGAAGTTGGGTCGATATCTCGCGGATCTGGGTCAGAATCTCGCCATAAGGGGTAGAGTCGGGGCTGTCTCCGGTAAAAAGGCGTTCCTTTGCCGCACGTCGTTTTCCAGCCACGCGGACCATGAAAAACTCGTCGAGGTTGCTATAAGTGATGGCTAAAAACTTCAGTTTCTCTAATATGGGTGTAGTTTCGCTTTGCGCTTCCTGCAAGACACGCCGATTGAAGTGAAGCCAACTGATCTCGCGGTTGAAGTAGTTGTTTTGTGAGTCGTTTGGAATGACCTTGACTTCAGATTTCATATTTTTGCACTTCCTAGTCTATTGAGACTTAGTCTAAAGATAAAGCACAGGGCAGGTTAAACCCACTGAAATTCCTGCCTGGTTTGATATAAGGAGTTCTCATGAAGAAAAAGCTAAGAAATATAAAACTGCTAGTGGCTAGCTCCCTTCTAGTCGGTTGTGGTAATTCGAGCCTCAACGAAGTCACCAATAGCGGTTCAACCAATACGACAAGTGCCGCTGAACTACGTTATCAGGACGTGCGACCGGATGTGGCGAATGCTGGCAGTGCCACAGAGTTGGACTATCGTATCGTGTTTGTAAGCTATCGCGACACCGATACAGATGGGGAAAACGTAGCCAAAATATACAAGTATGATTCCGCGAGCACAGACCCTAGCCGCTTTCACTCAGATGATACCTTTCATCACGAACTTGACGTAAAAATCAGCTCCAATGGAGCCTACGTAGCCTTCATTACCCAAAATACCGAAGGTGCCTACCAGCTTTTTGTAGAGAAGTGGGATAACAGCTCTCGTGTTGAGATCACAGCGCCTACTGGCTTAGTTCGATGGGATGAAGTGGTGTTTGCTGATGACAATGCTGGCCTAGCTTACTCTGGTCTAGTATCCAATGATGGTACGGAGCAGTATGTCACCGGTTTTGCAAAGCTTGTGGAAACAGATAACACGCTCTCAGTGCAGACTAGCGCTACGATTGCAGACTCCTGGCAGCCACGTCTGACTTCAAGCGGGAGTACTGAGTATCTCGTTGTAAGAAGTTTGAACGATCAATTTCAAAGTTCTTTTTCAACATATCAAATTGACGATACTGGTGCTCCAACATTAAGCTCATTAAAGTCGACGACTGCTAGTATTAGCATCCAAGATGAACCTGTGGAAGTCGATGGGAGTGGGATTTACGTCCTTCGTGAGCGAGATACAGCAAGGTTGAAAGAACGAATCGGCGACGTTGCGCCCGGAGACGATAACAAAAGCGCTCGGAACTACATTTACCTCCGCAATGAAATCGCTAGTGAGCCGTTAACGACAGATTCGAACCCTACTACATTCACAGGAGAGAACTTTCTCCTCTACGAACCAAGTGACATCTATGGCCTACAATCATTGGGTGACAATCTTTTTGCTGTGCTAGGTGGCGACCCTGTGATCTGCACCAAGGGTTCGTCATTCCTCTCCACAATCTTGATCTACAATGCGAGTACAGGGGCGGTGGTGCCTCTCTATGTGAAAACAAATGCAGATACCAGGGTCTCGGAAACACTGGTTGTGCAAGCTTGTGAGCACTTTGTAGAGAATACCGATCAGCTTTTACAACCTTTCGAAAGAGAAATACGGTCGTTCAGAATCCGAAAACAGGATGAGAATACCTTCTTCATGGTGTACGAAGGCTGGGATGGTGGTGACGGAGAGATATACTACGCAAGATTTACAGTGGCTAGCCTCGAAGAAGATAATGACGCAGTAAAAACTGATGCTAATATCAGCTCGCAAGAAGTTAAGGCTATCTCTGCTAACGTTCCCAAGGATGAGTAAGCATCCTAGCAGTTTCACAGTCCTTGCCTATCTGTTCCCGAAGCGCGTCTAGCGACGGGAACTTGATTTCATCCCGTATAAAATTTGTGAGATAGTAACGGGCTTGTTGTTGGTAAAGTTCATCTGCTTGCCACTTTTTGTCGAGGATGTGTCCTTCGACTGAAGGGCTATGATCACCGTCTACAGTGGGCTTAACACCAATGTTGAAGACTGTAGGGTGGAGCAGACTCAAGTCTGGTCTAAGTTCTGTGGGGGGCGAACCCTCCCCATCGAGCCATACGAAACCAGCGTAAACTCCAAACTTGGGGATCAGCTGGTTTGTTGTCTGCAAGTTCGCGGTGGGGAACGCCAAGGTTCGGCCTAGTTGCTGGCCTTTTTTGATACTTCCTAAAAGGGCGTAGGGCCTACCCAGTAGGCGATGAGCGAGTGCTGCATCGCCTTCTTCTAGGCATGATCGAATCCGTGTGCTGCTAATATGTTCACCGGCAAAAGGTTCAATTGGCAAATCACAAACTTCGAAGTGCTCGACATATCTCTTAAGAAAATCTGTGTTGCCGCTACGATTTTTGCCAAAGTGAAAATTTTTGCCAACATATAGGTGACGACAATGAAGGGTGTCTTTTAGTAAGTCGACGAAGCTTTCAGGGGAAATCTGGCTAAAAGATGCATCGAATGGGTGTTGGATGACGATATCTACACCAAGCTCGCGAAAGCTAGCGAGTTTCTGCTCTTGGGAGACGAGCTGTCTCTGAGCTTGATGTGGATCAAAAAAAACTTTCGGGCTTGGCTCGAAAGTTAAAATAATACTGGGTGTCCCAAGCTCTTGACTGCGCTCAATGACGTTTTGGATGAGTTTTTGGTGCCCTAAATGACAGCCATCGAAGTTTCCGATACAAATTGTCGTGCCGCTTGCGAGAGATTCGTCGAGGGATGCAGCCTGGATATGATCAAAAACCTTCAAAAATGTCATCCTATCGTTCAGAGGTTTGTTTTCTTTGTGACTTTCCCTTAATGTATACTATCAGACTGGTATTCGTGGCGTATTAAAGGAAGCTAATTTTTTACCCTATTGCTTGATGGGAAGCAATGACTTAGGCCTTTCTTAGGCGCCACAGGCTTTAATACTGTTGAGTTCAAATCTGTCTTGGCAAAAGAGATAAGTACTTTGGATTGGGTCGAAAACTTAGAACTATCGACAATTGGACTGATCTCATTACTGGTTATCTTTACGTTTAGCCTAGTGATACAGTGGTTCATCAAACGCTCAAGTCGCAACGAAGGTGAGGCTAACAGCCTCGATCAGCAGTTCACGACCATTGGTTATGCTGTTGACGGCCAACCGAGCCACGACTTGAACCAGGGATATCTTCGCTCCATCTCAGAACAACGGCTAACCTTGGTCGTTCGTGGCCAGCACCACAAGGGAACCCTTCTTTCCATCGACTTAGAGCCTGTGCTAGGTTTCGACCGACGGCAGGTTCGGGGCAAGGTTATTAAATCGACCAAGTTTCATCGCGGCCAAGGCAGTTGGTTGTTAACGGTCGCTCTCGATCCTAAGGCAGTTTCTGGTGAAGCTTGATCATTGAGGGAAGCGAGGCTGTGTTGAAAATAAACGGGCAAACGAAACTACTTGGGGTTCTAGGTAACCCTATACAACATACCAAATCACCAGCTATCCATAATTACTCTGCCGAGCAGCTTGGAATCAACTGTTGCTATGTGCCTTTAGAGTTTCAAGGTGTTGACCTCAAGAGCTTGCTCGACAGCCTTTGGCACCTAGGCTTTGTTGGTCTGAATGTCACTGTTCCATTTAAGGAAACGGTTGCCGAGCTTTTTCCAAGCAGTGGGCTTACAAGTGTGAATACTCTATACCGTGGGGATAGTTGGTGGCAGGTTGCTTCCACGGACGGCAATGGTTTTATAAGCGCTGTAAATCGTCAGGTCGAAGCGAGTAGCTTCGATGCGTTTGTGATGTTAGGCAACGGGGGCGCGGCTTATGCAGTCCTCACTGAATGGCATCGCACCTTTCCTGAGATGCCTCTTGTGGTGCTCCGTCGGAATAGCAAAAAGGATAGGTTGTTTGAACAAGCCTTGGGTCGCAGGCTCAGGTTTGAAAGCTTTTCTGTAAAATCCCTTCAAGGGGTGCTCCAAAAATACCCCCGAGCTTTGTTGGTCCAAGGTTCTAGTGCGCCTCTTCATGGGGATGATTTGCAATCGCTTTGTCCGGCCATGGACATGCTCAAGGGAGCCTTTGTGGATATGCTCTATGGCGAAACTGTGAGTGCCCTGCTTCCTAAGGCACAACTGCTTGCAATTCCTGCAATGGATGGCTTAGGCATGCTTATCGGCCAAGCCTTGCTGTCTCAGCGATACTGGTGGCAGCAAAGTGCCGATTTTGACGAACTTGAAGACTTTCTTCGATCTAAGCTTTCTTAGGGAAAAAGTACAAATACTCTCCCACCATCCCTAGCGGGTCTCGAAAATAGACGCTGCGGCCGTCACTACGATCGTAAGGCCCCTTTAGTATCGATGCCCCCTTAGTCGCGACGTACTCTGCAAATTTATCGACTTCTTCGGGGCCAGCAGCGTAGAACCCGTAATGATCTAAAGTTTGCCATCCAGCTTTGTCTTGCCACTCTCGCTCTGCGCCATGTTCCGGCTTGCTAACAGCCATGGCTGGTGTCTTGGCTGCTAGAACGTCGTTGCCACACATAAAAAAGAAAAGCTCGCCTCGGTCTTCAATTAGCTTGAAACCAAGGGTTTCGAGAAACCACTCTTTTGCTAATTCGATGTCGGAAACGATGATGCCAAGGTGATTAAGGCCCTTTATAGAAAACCCTTTAGTCATAGTAGTCCTTTATGGTATAGCGGAGGATTACAAGTTACGAGGTGGGCATGGCCAAGCTAAAAGATCGAAATTATTTCAGCGAGTTATTTGCAGAGCAAGGGCTCTTGCTGATTGGTCACGTCCCTTTGGTGGGTGATGATAGGCACTTTTCACGGTTCGAGCAATGGCTTTCCCGTGGCCACCATGCGGGTATGAGCTTCATGGAGAATCATCGAGCGATTCGTCGCGATCCGAGGCTTTTGCAAGAAGGCTTGCAATCGAGCCTGGTCTTTGGTTTGAACTACTACCAGGGTGATCGGCTTCATTCCTCCAATACCCGGGTTGCACAGTATGCAAGATTTCAAGACTACCATAAACTGCTTAGGAAAAAGGCACAGAAGCTTCTGGGTCAGCTAAGCGAGTCTATACCCCAGCTTGAGGGTCGAGTGACGATCGATAGTGCGCCATTATTGGAGCGTGCGCTGGCAAGTCGTAGCCAATCTGGATTTATTGGCAAGAATACTTGTTTTATCCTGCCACGTGAGGGCAGTTTCTATTTGCTAGGAGAGTTGCACCTGAATCAGCAACTGTTTCCCTTTGATAAGCCCGCCGTTGTTGACCCACAGCAGAGATCAGAGGAGGGAGGCTGTGGAACCTGCAAGCGTTGCCAAGTTAACTGCCCCACTGGTGCTTTGGATGAGGACTACACCCTTGATGCAAAGCTTTGCCTGTCTTACTGGACTATCGAGCATCGCGGGCTTGTTCCAACCAAATTCTGGCCATGGTTTGCGAAGTATTGGTATGGCTGTGACATCTGTCAGCTGGCCTGCCCCTATAACCGAAAGGCTAGTATCAACATCCAGCTGCCTCTTAAGTCTCAGCTAGCTGATCTTGATCTTTTCCAGGTCGCTACCATGGATCAAGGATTCTACGAAGCAACTTTTGGGGGGTCACCGATGACCCGCGCAAAAAGAGTTGGATTGCAGCGTAATGCTCTTATTGCCTTATTTGTGACTCAGGATGAACGCTTAGATTCAGCAATCGGGATGATCGAGCGAGACAACGAACAGAATGGTGTGCTTCGAGATACGATTAAGCAGATTAGAGCTGAATTATCTTGTGATAGGTAACATAAAGTGTGGAGAAAATAAGAGATGCTGTGAATTGGATATAAATGGTGCGGGGGGCGGGACTTGAACCCGCACGGCTCGCGCCACTAGTCCCTCAAACTAGCGTGTCTACCAATTCCACCACCCTCGCATTAGGCTTGATATGTACTACTTCTGCTCTTCCTGAGGTGCTGCTTCCGGAGTCGTGCTTTCCTCAGCTCCCTGGTCAGCTGCTTGCTGCTCAAGACGCTCAGAAAGACCTGTTTTGCCAGAACTGCCTTGGATAACTGAAAGAGAGATACTCGTTACCATGAAGATCGCGGCAACGGCATAAGTGACTTTGCCAAGGAATGACTGAGCACCGGACGCGCCAAAAACTCCTTGAGAGTTTCCTCCGCCGAACGCAGCTCCTACGCCACCAGAGTTTCCACCCTGGATTATGATCACAAGGATCATGAAGAGTGCTGCTAGTACATGAATGACTGTTATTAGTGTTTCCATGCTGCTCACCAAAAAAGAAAGATGGTGGCTCCTCCCAGAATCGAACTGGGGACACGAGGATTTTCAATCCTCTGCTCTACCGACTGAGCTAAAGAGCCACTTCCCGATGGGAGTTAGATAACTAATGCTTTGGCCTTCTGAAGTCAATACCTGATTGCAAAAAAAAACTCATTTTATTGACTTGTAAGGTCTCAGTACGACAAAGTGTATTTCAACTTTCAAAGACGAACAACTCATATCGCAAAGAGGACTACAATGTCGCAACTTCAATTCGAACAGAATGGCGATAAACCAGTCATAATAGCTGGTCCATGCATGGCTGAATCTAAGGAGCTGGTAGACGAGGTTGCCAATCGCATGAAGGAACTAGCTGATGAATTAGACTTCGAATATGTCTTTAAGGCTAGCTTTGACAAGGCAAATCGCACGTCAATCACCAGCGATCGAGGCCCTGGCTGGCACCTAGCGCGCCCGTGGTTCGAAGGAATTCGCGACCGCCTTGGAGTTTCGGCGCTTACGGATATCCATGAAACACCTCAGGTTTCTGCTGTCGCGGAAGTCTGTGATGTGCTCCAAATCCCGGCTTTCCTTTGCAGGCAAACTGATTTGCTTGTGGCTGCAGTTGAAACAGGGAGAGCTGTCAACGTCAAGAAGGGGCAGTTTTTAGACCCCCAAAGTACCAATCATATTACGAAAAAGGTACGCGCTGTTTGCGAATCTCGGCACCTAAAGGAGAACTTGGCACTGACTGAACGGGGTAGCTCATTTGGCTATGGTAATTTGGTAGTGGACATGCGCGGCCTCAAGATCATGAGTGACACGGGAGCTGCCACAATTTTTGATGTAACCCATTCACTGCAGCTCCCGTCTACTGGTGGTAAGTCCGGCGAGGTTTCAGGGGGGCTGAGAGAGTTTGCTCCGGTCTTAGCGCGAGCCGCAGTAGCAACTGGATATCTGCAAGGCCTATTTATCGAGGTTCATCCAGAGCCAGCCAAGGCGAAGAGCGATGCAGCGACGCAACTATCGATTGAGCAAGCTAGCTCTCTCATAAGATCCTTACTCCCTCTATGGCACCAAGCTAAGGAACTCAAACGGGAAGATAATCGTTTCTCTTAGTATGTTATACTGAGGTGCGAACGCATTCCTTTTCATAATTTTTTATCAAGAGGGCAAGATGAACAAGTCGTGGTCGAAAATTGCATTGGTCGCAGTGCTGGTTGCGCTAGTCGTTGGATTCTTTTACTCAGGTGCCACTGAATATCTAACCCTTGATTATCTTAAATCACAGAAAGATAATTTTGCGGAGTTCTATGAAAACAATAGGGCGATGACGTTCGCTGCATATGCCGTAGGCTATATTTTAGTGACCTCTCTGTCGCTCCCAGGAGCCGCAATATTAACTCTAGCTGGAGGAGCCGTTTTTGGGGTGGCTTTGGGGACTGTGGTGGTTTCGTTTGCCAGCACGATCGGTGCAACCTGTGCTTTTCTAGTTTCCCGATATCTTTTGCAAGGGGCGGTTCAAGAAAAATTTGGTGATAAGCTGAAGAAAATTAATCAAGGGATCCAAGAGGAGGGGGCCTTTTACCTCTTTACTCTTAGATTGGTGCCGGCCTTTCCGTTTTTTGTGATCAACCTTGTGATGGGGATCACGCCTATTCGTACGGTAGTTTTCTTTTTTGTGTCACAGATCGGCATGCTCCCTGGTACTATTGTTTATGTAAATGCGGGAACACAGCTTGCGCAGATCGAAGCAGTTAGAGATATCCTATCAATTGAGTTGATTGGGTCTTTTGTGTTGCTTGGCGTCTTCCCGATTATCGCTAAGAAACTGGTGGGTCTCCTGAGGCCCAGACTCAGTAAGGAGTAGATCTTGGATCGTCGTTCTCAGCAGCGTTGTGATGTATGCCAGGGCCCAACGAAAGAAGTGGATGGCAAAATTGTCTGTCGAAACTCCCTGTGCTCGTTCAATCACGAAGACGTGCCGTGTCCACGTTGCCAGTCGAAGGGGCCCGATGCCATCGGATATGATGAGAGCGGCAAGGTCAAATACAGTTGCAAAGACTGTCTCTACAACTGGACAGCAGCGTAACATTTCTTACAGGGGATTAGCCTACGTTGTTGGCCATGTCGAAGATCGGCAGATACATAGCGATTAAGATAAAGCCCACAATTCCTCCTATAATGACGATCATAGCTGGTTCGATCATCGACATCATAGCAGTGATCGCATTGTCCACCTCATCCTCATAAATATCGGTAACCTTACTGAGTGTTTCATCGAGGGTACCAGTTGATTCACCTACGGCAACCATTGAACTAACCATTTTGGGAAATAAGGGTGATTCTTGCAATGGGTCGGAAAAATTTTGTCCCTTGCTAATCTCTTCTTTGACGTGAAGCACGAACTGCTCGATCTTAGCATTCCCTGATGATGCTGCACAGATTTCTAAGGCTTCCAGAATAGAAACTCCTGAATTAAGCATGGTGGACATGGTAGAGCAGAACCGACCAATTGCGATTTTGGTCATTACATCCCCTAGTACCGGGGCTTTAAGTATGTACTCATCAAATATCATGCGACCTTTATCGGTGTTGTACCAGTAGCGCAAACCAAGGACGCAAGCGATAAATACGAGGAGTATCGCATCCCAGTTGTTGACTAACGCATCGGACATATCGATGACCATCTGGGTAAGGCCTGGTAATTCATTGCCACTATCAGCAAATTGCTGGGCAAAAGATGGAACGACGAAAACTAAAAGAACCGCAATGACGCCGATTGACACCACAACAATAATCGATGGGTAAGCGAGTGCAGACTTGATCTGTCCCTTCAACTTAGCTGCTTTTTCAATGTACTTCACCAGCTGCTTGAGGATGATATCTAGACGCCCTGAAGCTTCGCCTGCCCGAGTCATGGCAACATACAAGGAGTCGAAGACTCTGGGGTATGGTTCGAGAGCATCGCTTAAGTTGGAACCCTGCTCTATGGAGTGATAAATCTTACCAATGATCTCTGAAAACGTGGCCTTCTTCTGTTGCTCTCGCAGCAGTTGAAGCGCTTGGAGCATCGGAATACCGTTTTCAATCATAAGGGAAAATTGCTTGGTGAAGAGTGCAAGTTCCTTTGTTGTCGGAAGCTCCTCTCCCAGTTGAATCTGGATATTACCTTGCTTGTCTTTGTAAATGAATCGGCTGATGCCGGTACGCATATCGTCGTTATCTTCACCTGCAGCAACAGCAACCACTTTAAGGGGACGAAGCCCTTTGTTCGCGAGCATATTTTTTGCGCGCGCCTTGGATTCCGCTGTGATCTCACCATTGATCGTTTTGCCTTCCCTGTTTTTGGCGCGGTAGGAGAATTTGGGCATCCCTATCTCCTAGGCTTCTTAGCGTTAGAGTTCGTGCTAGATGAGCGATTCGAGATAGCATCCATGAACTCATCGGGGTTTGGGCTATTACTGATGGCTACATCCTTTGTGATCAGTCGTCGATTGAAAAGCGAGAACAGCGCTTGATTCATGGTCTGCATCCCGCTATCAGCCTGACCTGACTGAATCGAAGAATATATCTGATGAATTTTACCTTCATTCACCAAGGCTCGAATCGCCTGAGTTGCTAGCATGATCTCCATAGCTAGCACACGACCTCCTTGTGGAGTTGGTAAGAGAGTCTGGCTGATTACAGACTCAAGAGTCATGGAAAGTTGAGTTCTTATCTGTGATTGTTGGTGAGGGGGAAAGGCATCTACCATACGGTTGATACTTGAGACTGCGGTGTTGGTATGCAGCGTACCAAAAACCAAGTGGCCTGTTTCAGCAAGGGTCAAAGCTGAGGAAATAGTTTCCAAATCCCTTAACTCGCCAACCATAATGACATCTGGATCTTGCCGTAGAACACTTTTCATGGCTCTGGCAAAGCTGTTGGTATCGCCTCCAATCTCTCGTTGATTGACGATACTATTCTTGTGGTTGTGAACAAATTCAATAGGGTCTTCGATGGTTACTATGTGATCGTAGCGAGTTTCATTGATGTGATTGATCATGGCGGCAAGTGTTGTTGATTTACCGGATCCAGTAGGGCCGGTAACCAGAACAAGCCCGCGTTTTAGCGAGCAGAGGTTTTCCAAAACCCGAGGTACACCAAGTTCCTGTAAGGTAAATACCTTGAATGGAATGACTCGAAATGCTCCCGCCACAGCGCTGGATTCATAATAAATGTTAGCTCGAAAGCGAGCCAAGTTACGGACGGAGAATGATAAGTCAATCTCTCTTTCTCGTTCAAAATCTTTCTTTTGAGATTCCGCTAGGACGCTATAGCAAAGCTCGGCAGACTCATTGGGGGTCAGTGGGGGAAGGTTCAAAGGTACGATTTGACCATCGATTCTGAGCCTTGGAGGGCTCCCAGCAGAGATGTGCAAGTCGCTGGCGCCTTGATCCAACAGTGTTTTGAATAGCTGAGGCAGGGTGTATTCCATCAGGCCGCTCCCTCCTCCTCTGTTGCTGAGTCAGAGGCCGTGGATTTGACCACTTCTACCACATCGATCTCTCCGCGAGCCATTTTTCGGAGAGCATTTTGTCGCAGGGTTCTCATGCCGTCTTCCATGGCGATATCTTTCAGAATCATAGCTGGATCGCCCTTCATGATAGACGATCTTAACTCGTCAGAAACAGTCATCACTTCGTGAATGGCGACGCGACCCCGTGTTCCAGCTCCGGAGCACTTATCGCATCCAGCTCCTTTATAGGCTTTTACTTTGTGAACTTCCTGGTGAGGAATTCCGAGTTCAATGAGATACTCTGGTTTAACAGATTGGTCGTGGATGCGGCAGCCGTCACAGATTTTGCGAGCCAAGCGCTGGGCAACAATGGCATTTAGTGCGGATATGAGGTTGAATGACTCGATACCCATATTTTGCAAACGGACGATGGTATCTGCGGCACTATTAGTATGTAAGGTAGAGAGAACCAAATGGCCTGTGAGAGCCGCTTTGATTGCAATTTCGCCAGTTTCTAGGTCACGAATCTCACCAAGCATGATGATGTCTGGATCTTGTCGAAGAAATGCCCGAAGCGCAGATGCGAATGTCATTCCGATCTGAGCATTGATGTGGACTTGATTGATCCCATCGATGGTGAATTCCACAGGATCTTCGGCGGTCATAATATTTTCAGTCACCTTATTGAGGTCTGCGAGTGCTGAATAGAGTGTCGTCGTTTTACCGGAGCCAGTGGGCCCTGTGACAAGCACCATTCCAAAAGGTTGATGTATGCTCTTTTTAAAACGCTCAAAGTCATCTGGCTCGAAGCCAAGTTTGGTTAGGTCAACATTAAGGGCAGATTTATCCAGAATTCGAAGAACGATCTTCTCACCAAAAACAGTGGGTAGCGTGTTTACACGAAAGTCGATCGGGCGATTAAGAATGGTGACTGAAATATTTCCATCCTGGGGCAGTCTTTTTTCAGCAATATTGAGTCCAGCCATAATCTTGAATCGTGATGTGATCGGGGGTTTGAATTGCGCTGGAGGTCGGGCAATCTCATGCAGGGCACCATCAATACGAAGCCGGACACGAAGAAAATTTTCGTATGGTTCAATGTGAATATCAGATGCTCCCCTGGAAACGCACTGGAGAAGAATCTGATCCACGATCTGGATAACTGGTCCCGACTCTTCGGAAACCCCTTCATTGATCGTCGCGCGTTTTTCTGCCCGTCCGGCATTAGTGTGCTTTAGAGTGCCAGCCTTTTGCTTTGAAAGTTGATCAATGTCCATGCTTTTTACAGGGTAGTATCGCTCGATTGCCCTTGAAATTTGCTCTTCACCAGCCAGCACAGTTTTTGCTGAGAATCCAGTTTTGAAGCGGAGTAGGTCGATTTGTTTCAGGTTTTGAGGGTTTTCGAGTGCCACAATGATATTATTACCCACCCGATCGAGAGGGATGATCCGACTTTTTCGTGCAATTTCTGGGGGGACCAGGCTGATGATGTTATTGGGTATATCCATGGCATCGAGATCAGCAACTTTGATTTTATAGCAGTGGGAGTATGCAGCAAGGAGGACCTTGGGGTCAGCAGACTTTAAGCGTATTAAGGCATGAACAAGGAGGATCCCCTTTTCTTTCGCAAGCGCCTCAGCCTTAGCATAGACGTCGGAGGGAACCTTTAGTTTGTGCGTGATAATATCTTTAAACGAGTTGCTCAAAGCTATTCCTGAAACATTTTCGGGATATAGCCTTGTCGGATTCTAAGAGAAATTCTTAACTGGCGCTTTCTTCTAGGTAGAACACCCGGGGATTCACGTGTTCGTGCCGTAGGTGCCTAAGCTGCTGGCGAGCCAACTTTTGTAGGACGATATTCACCTGAAGATCTTCTTTTTTTAGCTCTTTTTTAACGCTTTTGCGAATGCTGCGGTACGCTTTATGTGGATGGAAGATGAGTCCTCGGCTCAGCCAGTACTGATCTTGTATCTGGTAGATGAAGCCTTGGAAAATATCATTTTTTAGGATTCCATCAAAACGTTCTGTCGATCGCGCCGAGATCTTATATCTTGTCTTGTGAATCATGTCCTTCAAAATGATCCCGACATCTGAGATCTTGTGGACCGAAAATACCGAGTGATGAAAATCTTGAATTTGATGGTCGTCTTTCAAGTCCTGGTAACATTCAAACGGAGTTTTGCCAGAAAACTGATTCGATGTTTCTAGCGGTCGTTCAAATATAAAGTAATCAATAAAGTAGCTAATTCTATTTACATAAAATATATCGTCTGGAAAAAACTTTCCTGTTTTCCAATAGAATTGCTCTTTGGCTTGAACGAGCTGCTCAGCCCCTATCTTGCTGTGAGCCCAGAGTAAGATCTTTTCGATCGCTTCTTCGATAGAAGACTTGTGGCCCCCTAATGAGTCATCGATCGCTACCGCAATGATGTTACTACTGCCCTGGTCTATTTCATTGTCAGACACCATTCGAACACCTTTTCACCTAGCATTGGAAATCGGAATCTAAGAGGAATCCAGACGAAGGTTTGACCAGCTCCACAGGCTTTACGAAGCATCTTAAGCTGAGCAATATTGGTACCTCCTTCTAGATCTAATATTATGTCATCGATCGGGATATAAATGCCATAATCTAAATAGTGTCGCTGAATTTTACGCTTTCCGGCTGTTCTTGGGAGGCTGGAAAAAGCCTCATCTTCAGCGAGAGATTCTAGTGCGTGGCTAGCGGCCAATGCCTGGAGTGAAGGCTGGGTCGTGCTATAGCAGGCAGCACATAGAGGGATGAACGATGCTAGAATCCACAAATAGTGGAGGGCATCTGATTTAGATAACTTAAACTTCATGGCTTCTTTTGGTTCCAAATCAACTCCGGAACGCCAAGTGTATGACTTATGTGTCGACTTAAAATAAAGAACCAATCGCTCAAGCGATTCAAATAACGAATCGGCTCGTCTCGGATCGCTTCGGATGCCTTTAATTGTATCGCGAAACGCTCGGCACGACGACAGATGGTACGACAAATATGAGCTGCGGAGTTGCCAGGGTGGCCCCCGGGAAGGACGAAATTTGCCAATGGTTCAAGCTCGTCATTGTAACGATCCATCTCTTGCTCTAAGCGCTCAACGTCGCGATCATTGATCAGAGCCGATTTACGGGATTCAACCATACTCTGAGGTGATGCGAATTCACCGCCAATATCGAATAGCTCGTTTTGGATCTGAGCGAGTTGGGCGTCAATATGATTAAGCTCAGGGTAGGCTGTAAGGGTGTCCTTGAGCCAACCAACAGCTGCATTCAATTCGTCTACGGTACCATAAGCTTCTAGGCGAGGGTGTGTTTTGGCGATTGAGCTACCATCCGCTAGCCTTGTTTCCCCTTTGTCGCCCGTCTTGGTATATATCTTTGAGAGCCTCATTCTTCCTCCTTATTCTGAGCTGGTCTAATGTAAAGCAAGAATGAGAGGTCTCCAAGAGAGCATAACGGCGGAGATGTCCAAGTCTTATTATTTAATCATTGCTTTGGTTTCGATTCACTTGATCACGCATTTTGTCGCTAGGGTGAAAGGTCACCACACGGCGGGCTGAAATTTCGATCTTTTCACCGGTATGGGGGTTACGCCCTGGACGAGCGCGCTTCTCTTTCACTGTCCACTTGCCAAAACCCGAGATCTTCACATCCTTGCCGTCTTCTAGCCTGAGTTTGATTTCTTCCAAAATGATCTCAAGAATTTCTTTGGCTTCTTTAACCGGGTATCCCACCTTATCTCGGATCATCTCGACCAATACATCTTTCGTAAGAGTTGACATGCTATTTCCTCCTGGATCTGAATCCTCGCCCCTGGTTCACATGTGGAATCGGAAAATTCCGAACTTACCTAAGTATATTAGCAGGTTCATTGTGTTTCGAGAAGAAGCTGGAGAAAATTTTTTTAATAGTTTCAGGGTCAAGGGGGATTTCGAGGGGTACAATGTCGATTATAAGCTTTTTCTCATGAGGTTTGGTGCAGGCTTTCGGCCCGATAATTGAGGTGAGTCTCCCTTGACTTGCCCTAATCCGAATATAAAATATGTTGAATTCATTTCAAAAGTTGTTCGAGACAACCCATAGGAGATGGTGAATGATAGAAATCTCGGGGATCAGTAAGCGCTTCGGCGAAGTCGTAGCCTTGAAAGATGTGTCTTTTAAAGTTGATAAGGGGCAGATCATTGGTTTTCTAGGGGCAAATGGTGCGGGAAAAACAACGACCATGGACATCCTCTGTGGGTGCATTGGCGCTGATTCAGGGCATGTTAAGATATGTGACTTTGACATTACTGAGAATCCAATAGAGGCCAAGGCTCGCATTGGATATCTGCCAGACGAACCTCCCATCCATGGCGAAATGACTGTTAGAGAGTTTGTCACCTATGTGGCAAAGCTCCGTAAAGTCCCTGTCGGCCAAGTGCCACAAAGGGTAGATGAAACTCTGGAAAAACTCTCCTTGACTCACATGCAATCGAGACTCGTGGCGAACCTATCGAAAGGCTATCGGCAACGGGTTGGTCTGGCTCAAGCCTTAGTGCATAACCCACCAATTCTCATCCTCGATGAACCCACTGAAGGCTTGGACCCAAATCAGATTATTCAGATTCGTGAGCTGATTCTGTCTCTCAAAGGAGATCACACTATTCTCTTCAGCTCTCATATCTTGTCGGAAGTACAGTCTCTCTGTGATCGCCTGATCATCATTAACGACGGTGAGATTGTGGAACAGGGCACGTATGAAGAGATCGTCAAGAAATTTCAAGGGGAGCGCTCTTATGAACTTGTGGTAAGGCAGGGTGCAAGCGCCTTATGTGATAAGCTCCAGGGCATCGAAGGCTTGACTCACGTTGCAGTAGATCCCCAAAATCAGAGTCGCATTAGTTTTCATGCTTCGGGCCGTGACGATGTTGTCGATGATGTGGCAGCTGCAGTGCTAGAAGGGAAATTTGGCTTGCTCGAAATTTCTCAAAAATCGGCGAGTCTTGAAGATGTCTTCCACCAACTGACGCGACACTGAAGGAGTGAACTATGTCCAGTGTTTTCTTAATTGCTAAGCGGGACCTAGTGTCCTACTTCCATTCTCTTAAAGGATCGATCATCTTTTGGTTCTTTCTGATATTCATGGGTTTCTTTTTTCATTCATTTGTATTCACCTTTGTTGAATATCAGGCGCAATCCGCGGGCTATGGCGGAGGCGGACCAACTTTAAGTCAGCTTTTAACTGCTATCTTTCACAACTTACATTTCATTTTGCTACTCATTGTGCCAGCTGTAACCATGGCTTCGTTTGCAGAGGAGAAGCGCACCCAAGTGGATCGTCTGCTTCGAACTTCGCCAGTTACGATGCTTCAGATTGTCCTTGGCAAGTTTTTTGCCAGTATTGGAGTTCTAACCCTTGTGCTCATAGCCTCGATGGTATTTCCAGCCTATACGATGATTTATGGCAACGCAGACATCGGAGCGATCGCTTCCTCTTACCTTGGTGTTTTCCTCTTGATGAGTTCCCAGGTGGCCTTAGGAATTTGGATTTCCTCCATGACAAGCAATCAGTTCATCGCCTTCGTATTCACGATGTTTGGCCTATTCCTGCTTTTGATTCTAAACTGGATTGCTCCAAACATTACCAGTTCAGGGGGCGCTGAGGAGTTTGTCAAATACTTAGCATCGACTACGCACCTTGATAACTTTTTTAAGGGTCTGATTACCGTTGCGGATCTAGTGTACTTCGCATTGTTTACAGCGACATTTCTGCTCTTTGCTCATGTTTCTCTAGATTCCCAGCGTTGGAGGTAGTGCCATGAAATCAAAACTATTAATTCTTCCATTTTTGTCGATTTTCTCTGTAGCTATGGCGGTTTTGGTCGGTAGTACCATGAGCGATATCCCGTGGCTGTCTCATAGCCTTTGGGGGCTGGCAGCAGCGCTGATAGCAGCGTGGATTGTGGCGGAAAAAGACAGTATCCAGCAATCGTTTGCCGTTAAAGGTGCTCGCTATGGTATGAGCACAGGGCTGACTGTAGTCCTGGGTTTAGTCATTATTGTTGGGGTAGGCTTCCTATCAACTCGGGCACGTTTCAATCAATCTTTTGATGTCACTCGGGACGGGATCAATACCCTTTCCGATCAATCTCTCAAAATGATTGAAAAGTTTGATGAATCCAATCCCATTACCGTGCTGACATTTTTCGACGACGACATGAAAAAAACAGAATTCACGCAGTTGTTGGATCTTTATCTTGGGGCTGGGCTTCCCGCACAAGTTGAACATATCGACCCCAAAGCAGAGCCGACGCGAGCCCTTGCGGAGAATGTTACCACCGTTGATACGGTTATTTTGAAGCTAGCAGATCAGAATAATCGTCTGACAGACTTCACAGAAGAGAAATTGACCAATGGATTCCTAAAACTATTAAAGCAAGATAGTAAAAAGGTCTATTTCACCCTGGGTCATGGTGAGCGAGACTTGGAGAATCAAGAGGCTGAAGGCTACCGCTTGATCAAAGATGAGCTAGTCTCTGAACGTTACGAAGTAGCCACGGTAAATCTTCTAGAAGCTGGTAAGGTTCCGGATGATGCTGATATTGTGGTGGTTGCGGGTCCAAAATACGATTTCAGGGAAACAGAAATCGCCCTACTAGACGCTCACCTCGCAGCAGCGAAGCCAGTTCTAGTTCTCGTTGACGCTATGACCAACGTTCCAAACTTACAAAAGCTTATGGAAAACTATGGTTTGAAAGTCGATAATAATATGCTGATTTTGAGACCCGATGATCCCAGGGCTCAGCTTTTAGGGCAGAACAACGCCCTGATCACAGAGTTTGATGAATTCTCTCCCGCAACGAAAGACCTAGCAGCCAAAGGAGCGGTAACCCTCGTTGCTGCGAACTCCCGATCTATCTCAGAGTCTGTGGATAACGACAAGGGCATGAAGCCGACTCTAGTGGCGAAGACAGCCGACATCATTATTGCCGTCGACAAGGTTACTAAGCCGCAAGACTTGGAAGATATTGGTCCAGATAGAATTGTAGGTGGTCCGTTCGCTGTGCTTGGAGTTGCTGTTGGTCAAATTGGAGGTGAAGAAATTGCCGAAAATAGTCGCAAGAGCGAATCCACAGAAGCTAAGGATGTCGGCAATGACAAGCTTGGCAAGGCAGCCAAGGAGCTGAGAGTCGGAGTAGTAGGGTCGTCCGACCTTGTGACGAATTTAGGTGTGCAGCGCGGAGAAAATGTGGATATGTTTTTGAATATGGTGAACTATCTGCTTCAAGATGAAGACTTTATTTCGATCCGCCCTAAAGATCTAACCGAGTCGCGCCTCGATGTTTCGAGTGCATCGAGCCAACTACTTTTACTGTTCTTTGCGTACATCTACCCCACAGTGTTCTTGGGTGGGGGTATCTTCTACTGGGTTAGAAGGAGGCGTGCATGAAGTCACTAAAAACCCCCCTCATCCTTCTTGTCATCATCGCAGCCCTTGCAGGTGTTGGATACTGGGATGAGTGGCAAACCAAACAAGACAAGGATGCAAGTGATAAGAAGAATCTTCTATTCACGGACCTGAAGGCTGAGGATGTATCAAAAATTTCCATTCAGTCGCAAGATAAGGGCTTGATTGTAGCTGAAAAGCGAGATGCGGTTTGGCATTTAGTTAAGCCGCGTTCGGCTCGTGCTGATCAAGACAAGCTATCGTCTCTGGTGAAGTCTCTTGTAGACTACAAGTACGAACGAGATCTTGGGGCCCAAAAGGATGATGGCTATGGTCTTGAGGAGCCGAAGGTGAAAGTCATAATCACCCATGGCGACAAGACAACAAGCCTTATGATCGGCAATAAAAGTCCGGTGGGCTTTAGTAGCTATTTGAAGCTGGCTGATAATGATGCCGTTTTTCTTGGAAACCACTATATTTTTACTAGCCTAGACAAGAAGTTTGATGACTTTCGGGACAAAACCCTGGGGCTTCCTAAGCTATCCCGACTGGATCGTTGGGAGCTGAACCTTCCAGAACAGCAGTTTGCCTTTGCAAGAAAGGATCAAGGTTGGGTGTTTGAGAGCCCTGTGACGAACCAAAGCCTCGATGAGGAAGCCTTGCGGAAAAGTGTTTCAGCCTTTTCCGGATCAATTGTTGAAGAGTTTATCGACGAACCATCGACGGAGCTGATGGAGGCCCTCAAGATTGGTCAGAATGGTACTGAAAACTTAGGAAATGTCGCCTGGACGGACTTCCAGGGTCAGCGATCTAGCTTACTGATTCTTAGCAACAATGAAAGCTTGTACGGTAAACTCAATGATCAACAGGGCTACCTAAAGCTTAGTGACGAACTGCGCTCAGAGCTAGAAAAGACCCTTTGGGATTTCCAAGACAAGCGGCTTGTTAGCTTCGATTCTAATAGCGTTAAGTCTGTGCTTATCGATGGCACGTCTTTTATCAAATCCGAGAATGGAGTTTGGAATGAGGCTGGGAAGGAGGAAGTCTCTGTGGAGCATCCCAGGCTTCTCCTTGTCGATCTTGAGTATGGACGAGCGATCTCTATCATTGAGAAAGAATGGGACTTGGGTGAACCCCTTCACCGAGCTGAGATCACCATGAATGATGGTGGTGTGCTCAAAATTTCAGTTTGGCAACACCCTGAGAATGAGGGCGAAGCGATAATTCGAAAAGAGCATGAATCATCCAAGTTTTACATCACAGAAGACTCTATTTTAGAAAATTTCGTCGCAAGCGAAGTTGAGGATGACGAAGCCCCCCTTGAATCTCAAGGGTAGGTGACTTCCGCCTTTTTATCCCTTCCAAGAAGATCAGCCACTGCTTGTTGCAGTGGCTTTTTCGTGTAAATAACCTCATAAACAACTTTGGTAATCGGAGCATCAACATTAAGCTTTTGGCTTAGTTGAAAGGCTGACTGAGCTGTTGTCACACCTTCGGCGACGGAGCCGAGCTGATCGAGAACATCAGCAAGTTGCTTGCCTTGTCCAATTTGAAATCCAACTTTGTAGTTCCGGCTTTTTTCAGAGGTGCAGGTGAGAAATAAATCGCCAACACCTCCCAGGCCGTTGAATGTAATGGGGTTTGAGCCCATGGCCATCCCAACTCTTGTGATCTCTGCCAAACCTCTGGTGAGAAGTGCGGCCCAGGCATTGTTCTGCAACCCCATTCCTCGTGCTGCACCGGATGCGAGAGCGATCACATTCTTGAGTGCTCCTGCAACTTCAAGGCCGATCGGGTCATTGCTGGTATATGCCCGAAAGGCTCCTGTGTGAAATAGTGTTTGTATGAATTCGGCGGTCTTTTCATCGTGAGATGCGATGGACACCGCTGTAGGTGCATCTTGGGCAACTTCGATAGCAAAGCTGGGGCCGGACAGAATCGCAATATTTTCTTTTGATGTCTGTGGTACCAACTCTTCAACGATGGCAATGGGCATCTTTAAGGTTCCCATTTCAATGCCTTTTGAGGCGCAAACTAGCCGAGTATTAGGGCTAATATGCTGAGCAATAGGCTCCAGCGCCTGCCGCATATATTGGGTTGGAACCGCAATAACAATGACCTCGGAATTGTTGACAAGATCAGAGGATAGGGTAGCTGTCGCCTTAAGATCAGGGCTCAAAGTTACGGACTTTAGATAGAAAGGGTTTTGGTGGGTTTGATTGATGGCGTTTGCGATTTCCTGGCGACGAGCCCACAAGGTAGTGGTTTCGCCCTTCTTTGCTAAATGATGAGCTAGTGCAGTTCCGAAATTTCCTGCTCCTAGAACTAGTACCTGCGAATTTGACATTGTTAACCCTCCCCCGTGAATCCTCTTGCTCTTCCATCCGCGCTCAGTCATAAAAAATGCTCACTGTGAATTCGTTTTCGGGAGCAACCGTGTTTGAATCCAGTATGGTGGTCTTCTACGCAATATTAGCCGTATTCCTGACCAGTGCGCTGACAAAAGGAGGCTATATTAGGCTAGGGGGCCTAATGATCTCAAGTGGACTTTTGCTTGTTACCTCCCTAGATTTGGGAAATGTGGAACATTTACTGCTATTTGTGCTGGTAATGCTGTTCCAGCTAAGTTCGGTTATGCTGTTCTTGGTACGCCATGATGATAGTTGGAAGGCTAGTCAAGGCTTATTGCTTGTAGGAATGGCGCTATTGATCCAATACACAGAATCCTCTATCCATGAGATCACAGTGCTTGTCATGGCCTATGGTTTTCTTACGTTAGCTTTCGCGGTTTCGTTCCGTCGCTGCTTGGAAGCTCTGGAGCTCGTTGTAGTGGCAGTGTTGCTTCTGGCCATTCACCAGGGTAAGGAAGGCTCCTTCCTAATTGCTGTTTTAGGGTTAAAGGAAGCTGTGAAGTGGTTGGTGGTAGGTTTTCTAGGAAAAACTGTGAAAAAGGCCGTGGGCGACTTCAAATACCTTGAAATACTGAGAGGCTAGTTATTGATTTCCTTACTTTGTTTGCTCACTATCCTATTTTTCTCATTGCTAAGTGCTGGGCTCAGGCGTCAACGTTGGTCTCGATCGACATCGTTTGAATTAGGTGAGACCGCCTTAGGGGGGCCAGCCCTATACTCATGGCTTGAGATTCTTGGTTCGGTGCTATCAGTAAAACAAGCACCTCGCTTCACCAAGACTTTGGTTTCAGGCCTTGTGATTTGTTTACTCATCACCTTGGCGAGAAACTTATGACGACTATCCCTTTGGAAGCTTGGTTAAGTCTCTTAGGGCTGCTCGTACTGCCCTTTAGCGTTCGAGCCAGCGTTAGGCAGCGCTTTTTATGGCTGGTGACTTCCAGCCTTGCTTTTATAGCAGTGTTTTTGGAGCAAGATATCCTGCGTCTGCTCGTGATCGACCTGCTGGCATTGGGTATGATGTTTGGTAGTATTGAGGCTAGCCATCGTCGTGTGGAAGCGCTTATTAAGTTCCAAATATTCCAGAGTTTAGGAACGCTTATCCTAATAAGCCATATTCTTTCGTTCAATCTTCTATCAGACCCTGCTCGGGACTTACTCCTGATCCTCGGTTTGGCATTGAAGCTAGGGTTATTCCCGATGCATCGTGCCTGGGTGGATCATATGGATGCTAGTTCCCCCCTCGTGGGACTATGGTTTTCCTTTGTCTATCGCCTGTGCTGGATCTTTTCTCTGCTGAACACAGGAGTATCGTTTGTACCTGGGTTATGGCTAGGGATGATGACGCTATTCGTAAGTGCTCTTTTGATACTCCCTCAGTCGAACCTCAATCGTGCGCAGGCATATCTAAATTTGTTCGTTACCGGTCTTCTAGGGATTGCTTTGGGTCTGTTCTTTCCTCAGCAGAGTGCGTTAGCTCCCATTTTGCTCGCTTTGGCAAGTTTCCCTAAGTCTTGTCTGCCAGATGCCGATGGCTTTTTATCTTT
Source organism: Pseudobacteriovorax antillogorgiicola (assembly GCF_900177345.1). Taxonomy (NCBI): domain Bacteria; kingdom Pseudomonadati; phylum Bdellovibrionota; class Oligoflexia; order Oligoflexales; family Pseudobacteriovoracaceae; genus Pseudobacteriovorax; species Pseudobacteriovorax antillogorgiicola. Next base: position 218,478 of record NZ_FWZT01000001.1, on the reverse strand, counting down.
TGATCACAGAGGCAGTCTCAGCCAGAGGCAGGGGCTAGGATTATGGGCAATTGTGATAGTACCCATTGCTGTGAGTTTGTACACGATAGAGGCAGCCGGTCAGGCCGCCTCAATAAATCAAACTATTGTTATCAATGGATTGATCATCTTAGCCAGTTTTCCGCTGATCTATCGAACTTCGAAAATATACTGGCTCCTGAAACCATAGTTTAGGCATCTATTATTTCAACGAGCAAGTCAGCCTCTTCCACTTGATCACCTTTGTTCACAAGAATTCGTTCAGCCTTTCCATCAACCTTGGCTGTGATAATATACTCCATCTTCATCGCTTCCATCACGATAAGTGCCTGGCCTTTTTTAACAGTATCTCCAGGGACGATGTTCACCTCTAGGATTTTGCCTGGCATCGGTGAGGGAACGTGGCCAGTATTAAAGCTGTCGGCTTTTTCTCGCTTAGTTGATCCTTGGTTGGCAGATTCATCTTCGATTTCAAGGGCCCGTGGGAAACCGTTAAGCTGGAAAAACAAGCGCCGAATACCTTGTTCGTTGGGCTCTGTCATTCCAGAAAGGCTGACATAAAGGGTTTTGCCCATCTCAAGCTCAATTTCAACCTCTCGGTTTGGTTCTAATCCATAGAAAAATAGGTCAGTTGGGACCTTTTCGACCCGTCCATACTGCTCCTTGTGCTGCATGAAGTCTTGCCAGACCTTTGGGTAAAGGCGATAGGACAAGACATCGCGATCAGACATAGAACGTTTGAATTTTGATTCAAGCTCTTGGCGGGCCTTTTCAAGGCTATCGTCGTTTGCCACAGGGGGAGCGCATGGTGGTGGTGGGTTGTCTCCCAAGACCATCGCGCGAACCTCTTCGTTAAAGCCGCCGTAGGGAACTCCCATGTGACCTTTGAAGAAGCTAATAGCGGAATCGGGGTAGTCTAACTTCGGCTTCTCTTTGAGGAATGTCTCTCCGGTAAGTCCATGTTTTTGGAGCAATAGGGCCATGTCGCCGACGACCTTGGAAGATGGGGTCACTTTAACAATATCACCGAGGAGTTGATTGACCTCTTTGTAGCGAAGGGTCAGCTGGTAAAACTCGTTCGGGCTGACTCCGACTCTTCGAGCTTGATCCACGAGGTTTGAATATTGGCCACCAGGGATTTCATGCTCGTAGACATCCGTTGATGTCGCTTTCAAACCAGGATCGAAAGCATGGTATTTCTCTCGAACGCTGCCCCAATAGCGGCTGAGTTCGTCGAGAACCTTGAGAGGTACGGTGGGGCAATTGTCTTGCCCTTCTAAAGATGAGATCGTAGCATTCAGGCTTGGCTGTGATGTTAAACCGGACATGGAGCTTACGGCCCCATCGACGATGTCACAGCCGGCTCCCGCCGCCGCGAGCAACATGGCTTCCGATGATCCTGAGCTGGCATGGGTATGCAAGTGAATTGGTAGGTCGATACTGTTCTTGAGCTCTTTGATCAAAACTTCCGCAGCCTTGGGGCGGAGCAAGCCAGCCATATCCTTGATACACAGGATATCAGCACCCATAGTCTCTAGTTCTTTGGCAACCTTGACAAAATAATCAAGAGTGTACTTGGTCTTGCTAGGATCGAGAATATTTCCTGTGTAGCAAACGCAGGCCTCAGCAACTTTTCCATGCTTTTTGACTTCTTCAATGGCTGTGACCATCTGAGTAGCATTGTTCAAACAATCGAAAATGCGGAATACATCCAATCCTGCTTCACAGGTCAGTCGCACAAAGTCACGAACGACCCATTCAGGATAGTTGGTGTATCCTACTGCATTGGAGCCCCGGAACAGCATCTGAAGCATGATGTTTGGAATCTTCTCACGAAGGATGGCAAGACGCTCCCAGGGATCTTCTTTTAGAAAGCGCATGCAGGTATCGAACGTTGCTCCACCCCACACTTCCAATGAGAAAAACTGATCAGCATGGGTGCGATAGTAATCCGAAGCTTGCAAGATATCGTAGTTTCGCAATCGCGTGGCGAACAGAGACTGATGGGCGTCTCGCATTGTAGTATCTGTCAACAGCAGGGACTTTTGTTCTTTGACCCAGCTCTGGAGCCCGCTTGGGCCCGCTTGCTCCAGGATCTTCTTGGCAGTGACGGCTGAGTCCTTTTCAAACTCCGAAGTCTTTGGCAAGGAGTAGCTTTCCCCGACTGCGATCCGGTTTTTAGAGCTTAAATTATGAGGGTTATTGACCGTTGTATTAGCGATAAACTTGAGTAGGCGCGTCGCTCGATCTCTAGGTTGCTTAAATTGGAATAGCTCAGGATGGCTGGATAAGAAGCTTGTGTCTATTGAACTTTCCAAAAAGTTTGGGTGCTCAAGGATATTGATCAACAGCGGAATATTATGCTTTACACCCCGAATGCGGAACTCTTTCAAAGCCCGTGACATTTTTCGAGCTGCGCCATAGAGGTCGAAGCTATGGGCCGTGACCTTCACTAGAAGGGAGTCATAGTAAGGTGTTACAAGGCCGCCTGAGGTACCTAGGCCTTCGTCCAAACGAATTCCAAACCCTTGAGCTGGTCGATAAGCAAGGATTACACCCGTATCTGGAGCAAAGTCGTTTTGAGGATTTTCTGTTGTAATCCTGCATTGGATGGCTACGCCGCGGGCTTTGATACTTTCCTGGCCATCAATGCCAATCGCTGGGTGATTCATCTTCCGGCCCGCAGCCATCAGGATGGACATCTGAACCAGGTCGACACCCGTAATCATCTCTGTAACTGTGTGCTCCACCTGGATTCGTGGATTAACTTCAAGAAAATATGGTTTTCCATCTTGATCGACGAGAAACTCAACCGTTCCTATACCAACATAATCAACGCTTTTGGCCACGTCCACGGCGTACTTTAGGACCTGGCTTCGAGTCTCAGTAGAGATCCCGATGGCTGGGGCTAGTTCAACGACCTTCTGATGGCGTCTTTGGATCGAGCAATCACGCTCGAAGAGATGGATCACTTGACCATGGCAATCACCAGCAATCTGAACTTCGATATGCTTGGGGTTTTGAATATTTTTTTCTAAGTAGACATCTGCTTTGCCAAAGGAACTCATAGCTTCGGAGCGAGCACGATTGAAGGCTTCGATCAACTCGGGTTCGTCTTTGACGATTCGAATTCCTTTGCCACCTCCTCCTGAGAGAGCCTTTAGGGTGATTGGGTAGCCAATCTCTTGGGCCTTGATTTTGGCTTCTTCAAGGGTTTCAACGGGGTTTTGTGTGCCTGGAATGACAGGCAGACCAGCATCGAGTGCCACTTTTTTGGCCGTGAGTTTGTCTCCAAATGCTTTTAGTATCGTTGAATTTGGGCCGCAGAATAGAATGTCATTGTCTTCGCAGGCCTTTGCAAATTCATCGTTCTCAGAAAGAAATCCGTAGCCGGGATGAATGGCGTCGATCTTTTTATCTACAGCGAGTTCCACAATCTCTTGCCAGTTTAGATAGGCTTCAAGAGGAGCTCCCTTTTGCCCCACTTTATAAGCTTCGTCAGCTTTGAAGCGATGGACTGAAAAGCGATCTTCATGGCTGTAAATAGCGATTGTTTGCATATTGAGTTCGGTGGCTGCACGAAAAATTCGGGTTGCGATTTCGCCTCGGTTAGCGACCAGCAGTCTTTTATTTGCAACGACGCGAGACTTTAGTTCCATTCTCTTCCCCTATACTGTCGGATAATTCCTACTTCCTGTGAGATCTTTTGACTTTGCGGAACGAATACCAGCAACTTTTTGGTAGATTATTTACAGGAAGACCCGCATTTACGAAGATGTACGTCTCCTTTTATAGGAAAAACGATGGGGTCACAAGCGGCACCTAGGAAAACATGGAATTCTGGCGAAAGATCTGTAGGTAGTGGATTATGGAAAGTGTCAAAAAGTCTGTAGTAGTGGCCCTAGAGCCTTACCTGAAAGGCCTTGATGCCTCAAGTTATGACAATTCGGTATTGAATATTCTTGGGGCTCAGCCGGTCCAGGTTGAGTTTTTAACCTTGGTTGCCATTGAGGAAGAGTTTCGTGGCAGCGACGGGCAGGGCACTATTGTAGTGCTTTTACCACATAGTCGTGAGTTCAAGCGCTGGCATGAGTTGATCGCCGAGAACTTTCATGGTGCTGTCAAAACCTTTGAGCTTTCTGCAAGTCAGTTTTGGGGAAGTGATCGCTACGCAAACCAAGCTCGTATTTTGCACCAGCGTATGAACGCTTTGAGTCAGCTAGCGCAAGGACAAGGGTTCAAAGTTGTTTTAGCTAGTTTCCCAGGGTTGATGCAAGCTACGCTTGAACTCTCCGAACTGAGAAAGCTAACCATTCCGCTGAAAAGAGGAGATGAGTTCGATTCAGATGAATTACTCGATAGGATTGGGGATCTAGGCTACCAGGAAAGTGATGTGGTGACTGAACCCGGGTTTTACTCCCAGAGAGGAGGTATTCTTGATATCTTCACGCTTCATCAAGATCAACCGGTACGCATTGAATTCATCGCAGATACACTGAGCACTATGAGGACTTTCGATCCCGTCAGTCAAAGATCCACAGGAGAAATCAACGAGTGCCTCATCCCGCCTGCCCTTGAACTTGACTTTCATCACTCAAATCATCGAGCCTATAGCCAAGACTTACACACATTCCTTTTAACGAATGAACGTTTGGATCGTCACGAACGCCAGGGCATGGTAGATGCTCTTCTAAAAGGTTTTCGTTTTCCTACCTTACCACTGTTTTTTCCTCTGTTGCGGCGGAGCAGTGGCCAACGGTCACTTTGGGATCAAATTGAGGGTGTTCCCATTCTGTCACATGGATCGTGGCCACGGCATGTTGACGACTATGGTTCATTTACCAAAAATATCAGGAATGCTTTTAAGTCGGACCTAGAAAGCGGCAAGGCGAGCTACCCTCCAGAAGAGCACTTTTCTGCGCCACTGCCAGAACCTAGTCAGCCACTGATCGAGTTTGGTAACCCCTTCCGCGAGGGTCCAAAGATTTGGGACGGGCAGTCGCGAACGTTAGGGCCGCTTAACCTAGACACTTCTGTGCGCTTGATTGCTGAAACTCTCCAAGAGGGGCAGAGGGTTTTTGTACTTGTTCAATCGAAATCTCAGCAGCAGAGAGTCTCTAGTGTTTTTGATGCTCATAACATTTCTTGGCAAGAGTCAAAGAAACCCGTTATGGCATGTCTTCGCCATGTTTATGAAGATCAGTCCGTGACTATCCTTAGGGGGGATCTATCACAGCCTGTTTATCTTGATCTTCATCAATGTTTGATCATCCCAGAGCATGCATTCTTTGGTGAACCAAAGCGAAGAGCTATGTCAACCAAGAAGTCCTTGAAGGCTGTTCTAAGCTCGTTTCGCGATCTTAAAGAAGGCTCACTTGTTGTTCATATTGAGCACGGGATTGGCCGCTACTGTGGAATGAAAAATATTTCGGTCGCAGGCCTTTCCTCAGAATTTTTGGTGATTGAATATGCCGGTGGCGATCGGATCTATCTGCCGGTCGATAAATTGGAGCAATTACAGAAATACTCTGGCGGTAGCAGCTCGTCACCTCATTTAGATCGCCTTAAAAGCCAAGGCTGGACCAAGAAAAAGCAGCGAGTTAAAAAAGCTGTTAAGGATATGGCTGATGAGCTACTTAAAATACATGCCCAGCGAAAGACAAGCCCAGGTACGGCTTTTTCAAACCCCAATGATCTATACTTTCAATTAGAAGCTGATTTTCCCTACGAGGAAACCGATGATCAGTTGCGTTGTATAGATGAGGTTAACGCTGACTTGAGTTCCGCGCATCCGATGGATCGACTAATCTGTGGTGATGTTGGTTTTGGAAAAACTGAGGTTGCCATTAGAGCTGCCATGAGGGTTGTCATAGATGGCTTCCAAGTTATGGTCTTGGCCCCAACTACTGTTCTTAGCTACCAGCACTTCAATACCTTTCAAAAGCGCTTTGAGAAATATGGTGTCGTGGTAGCCCTATTAAATCGATTTGTGAAAGCGAAGGCAGCGAAGGATGTGATTGATAAATTCAATCAGGGCCGTATTGATGTTCTAGTCGGCACTCATCGCGTGTTGAGCAAGGATGTCAAGGCTCGCAACCTTGGTTTGATTGTGGTCGATGAGGAACAACGCTTTGGAGTCGGGCACAAGGAGAAATTAAAGGCTCTGAAAGCCTCATCGGATATTCTTACGCTAACAGCAACCCCGATCCCTCGTTCACTTCACATGTCTTTGCTAGGTCTCCGCGACATCTCTACGATCATGACGCCTCCGACGGAAAGGCTAGAAGTAAAAACCTATGTGGTTCAATGGGACGATAGTATTATCAAAGCTGCCATCGAAAAAGAGGTGGCTCGGGGTGGGCAGGTGTTCTTTGTTCACAATCGAGTCGAGGATATCCTAGAATTAAGATCGTACCTGTCTGATCTGGTCCCAGGAGTTGATATTCGGGTAGGTCATGGGCAGATGACGGAACAGGAGCTTGAGAGGGTAATTGTCGACTTTCTAGAGCAAAAGTTCTCAGTGCTGCTTTGCACTACCATCATCGAGTCTGGGATTGACATGCCTAATGTCAATACTATCCTTGTTAATCGTGCTGATCGGTTTGGTTTGTCGCAACTCTATCAGATGCGAGGGCGAGTCGGGCGGTCTAGCCGTCAGTCTTATGCCTACTTTTTAACCAAAGCCCATATGATGATGACACCGGACGCAGAGCAGAGACTCCAGGTTCTCGCAGCTCACCAAGAGCTTGGTGCTGGGTTCTATATTGCTAACTACGATCTTGAAATGCGCGGTGCGGGAGACTTGCTTGGAGGAGCGCAGTCGGGGCATATCAGTGACGTGGGTATTGATATGTATACTCAACTTTTGGAAGATGAGATTCGCAAGTCACAAGGTGGTCCACAGCGGTTCGAGATCGACCCGGAAATCAAAATCGACATCAAAGCTTCGCTACCTCCCACATATATTGATGCTGAGTCTCAGCGCCTGAACATTTACAAGAGAATCTTCTCTAGCCTTGAGATTGAAGAGCTAGAAGAGATCAAATCTGAAGTCCAGGATCGCTATGGACCATTGCCAGCAGATGGCGGGGCCATATTTCAGGTTGCTCGCCTGAAGTTGATGCTTAGAACCCAAAGAGCCGTAACGTTGTCGCGAGTTTCTGACAGCAAATACGAGCTAACTTTTGGATCTTTGGAAAAGGAGCATATCAAAAGGCTACTCAAAGCCAGCGAAAAAAGGCCAGATGTTTTTAAGATCAATCCTGACTACAGTATGATAGTGACAGTAGAAGCGTTGGACGAGGCCTTTCAAGGTCTCGACGGGCTTATCTATGCCCTGGATATGCTGACGAAATACTGAAGGCTTTGGCTATGTTAAAAAAGTATCTTTACGGCTCGATCACCATTCTTTTCTTTGGTTTTGGGGTCTATTTTTGGAAAATTTTAAATACTGGGATCTATATTCCCGATTCCGACGATCTCTCCTACGATCGATTTGCGAATAACAAAAATTTGCTTGTGGTTGGCGATAAGGCGATCACATATGACGATGTTGAGTGGGAGTATAACCTTCTTACCCAGGGTCTCATCGACGATAGCGACCTAACATCCATTCCTGAAGTGTATAACCGCGAGGAGCAGCTAAAAGCTCTAAGAGAGCGCTTGGTTGCAAACTTGATCGAACGCAAGCTTCTCTTTGAGTTCATCGAGCAAGACAGCGATTTTAACCTTTCAGATCCTGCGCGTTACACAGATTGTGTCGGTGATTGGCAGAAAACGATCGATCAGAACAACGAATTTTTCTTGGCAGCAACTGACAAAGAAAGGCTTAAAAATAGGCTTTGCGAGCGGGATATCATTCTTCAGTACCTGAATGAAAGGATCTTTGCCCAGGTTGAGGTCACGGACAAGGAGGTTGCTGATTATTACTCTGCCAATATTAAGAGCTTCGAGTTTCCTAAGCGGGTTGTGATACGTCAAATTGTTTTGGCTTCAGAGAACGAGGCCAAGCGAGTACGGCACCGGGTGCGGGTCCATAATTTCGAGCGTTACGCTCGTGAAATGTCGATCACACCAGAAGCAGAGAATGGCGGTCTGCTAGGGCCATTTGCCAAGGGGGATATGCCACGTATCTTTGATGTAGCTTTTTCCATGCGCCGGGGAGAAATTAGAGGCATCCTCAAATCGACCTATGGTTTCCATATAATAAAGCTTGAAAAAAAACTCCCAAAGTCCAAACTGAGCCTAGGAGAGGCAAGGCCTAAGATCGAATTAGAATTGCGCAAGCAAAAGCAGGAAAAGGAATACCAGAAATGGGTAGAATTGGCACTCAGTGCGGTTCCCGTAGAATCGCCCAAGCCATTGTAATATTATCATATTTTTTCTTTCAATCAGTTGCATTTGGAGAAGAGTTAATCGATCGTGTGGTCGCTGAAGTTAATGGAGAGCCGATTACCTACAGCGAAGTTCAGGAGAAAGTGCGCAAAAAAGTCCTTGTGGAGGTCTCCCCTTATCCCGCCACCAAAGATGATGATGAATTCACCATCGCCCTTCAGGATTCGATCAATCTTAAGCTGATTCTTCAGAAGGCCGAGGAACTCGACCTAGAGATTAGCGACGAGGAGTTAGAAATTGAGATCGACAAGTTCATTAAGCGTCGAAATCTCACGCGAGACTCTTTGCGTCAGGCACTCGCTCAAGAAGGGATGACCTATGAGCAGTATCGCCGAGACTGGCGTAAGCAGATGTTAATCTCTCAGTTTCAAGGACGTGAGATTTTGCCGTCTGTGAAGATTACGGATAAGGATGTTGAAATCTACTATCTCCAGCAAACTGGTGCCAGCGGAGAGAGCATTAAGCTGACGCTAAGACAGCTTTTTATTCGCATTCCCAGTTCTGGTCCAGACAGTGTGAAAAAAGGCAAAGAGGAAATTGTCGATCGCGTCTATAGCGAACTTAAAGATGGTCTCGACTTTTCGAAAGCGGTGCGCGTTTATTCTGATAGTGAAAGCGGGCGTGAGAACGGTGGGAAGATGCCTCCTGTTCTCTTGAAGGACCTAGCACCGGTTTTTCGTCAGGCCATCGAAGGTTTGGATGAAAAGCAGTTCACAGCACCTGTAAAAGTTGGTCCGGGTGCTTATTTCTTCTATCTAGAGAAAAAGGAATTTGCTGGAAATGATGAGTTCCGCAAGGTTAAAGGACAGCTTGGTCAGCGTTTACGCCAGGAGCAGATTGGAGATCAAACCATGAAGTGGATCGAGAATCAGCGGCGGCGCTCAGAAATAAAGATCATCGACTAGATACTAAGGCCGGGTTTTCCCGGTCTTTTTTTACTCAAAAAAATCCAGCCCGACTTTTGATTTAGGTTGATGTCGCCGCATCAAAGAATTATCACACAAGCCATTCGTCACTTGAATGCCATGGAGCCTGTCTGTTCGTAGATCAAAAAAACAGTTAGGAATTCTAAAGGGGGAAAATAAAGTGGGGTGGCTAGTGGGGATCGAACCCACGTATGTCGGAATCACAATCCGATGCGTTAACCACTTCGCCATAGCCACCAGAAGTGAGGCTCAGTTTTTGCTCATTCTGAGATTTATGTCAACAGTAATTTGGAGACTCACCTCGTTTAGAGAATTTTTACCCCAGACTCACCGAGCTCAGTTTGTATAAAACGGGAATCGCTCCAAGTTTGCGTATCTTCGGACAGGCTGATGTGAATATTAAATGTTCCTCCGAGACCGATAATCAGATCCGACAAAGGTGAGCCAAATGGGCTCGATTTGCCGTTGATATAGAAGCTCGTCCGAGCATTGGCTCTTTTTGTAGACCGATTGCTGGTTGTTGACAGCTTGATCACTTGGTCGAATAAGACAAATCGCCCGAAGTTAACTGAACCACTCTGCTCTAGTTTGATATACACATAAACTGTCTTTCGCTCACTATTGGTAAGGTTGAGGTTTAGGTCTACAAGATACTCGATATCCTTGCGTTTAATGGGAGTGATTCTAATCTTGCTAAGCTGTGGCCGGGCGCGATTATCGATAAAGTTGTTGGGATCGAATGCTGCCAATTTACGATCGATTGTTTTGAACGTAAAGGACTTGGGAAACTTGGTGCGTGACTTGATAACCTTATGGTTGAGCTTGGCAAAGGTGTTTTTCGCGCGCTTCATGTCACCTGTATCAAGGGGTTTGTGCTTGGCCTGGGTGCTAAAGGATAGCAGGCGTGGCAGCCGCCTATAGTCCCCGAGTAAACATAGGGCTCGTATGAGCTGAACCGGGTAGGCAGAATCGAATAGGGTGCTGAAAGCGTTCAGGTGTTCCATGGGCGTCACAGCCTGGTTGAGCATTTCAAACGCATCGACGGTGCGCTTTGTTTCATTGATGAATTCGAAGTCGGGAACCTTGAAGTTGATTAGCTTAAGTGGTTGCACAGTGACCCAACCCATATATTGGAACATCCAACTCCATCTCTCACGAAGCTGCTTCTGAGCCCAGTAGTTAGCATCCATGCCATAGGCTAGGGCCATAGCTCGTCTGATCTGAAAGGGCTTTTTCTGAGACATATGCTTTAGGTATTGGCTGGGAAAAGAAATGTGGGCGTTTAAACTCATCTTCCCTAGATATGTGGGGCTGACTTTAATATTGCGAATATCATCCATGGGGTTCATGAGCGTGTTATCGAGTTTGTACTGAAGCTGCCGTTGATGGGAGTACACCGGTATTGTCGGTACCTCTCTCAAAGGCAATGCCAGATAGTAACGCATAAGATTGATAACCTTTTGGAACTCGCGGGCGTCTGTGAACCGATCGGTTATATTCAAACTTGAAAATATATTGATAGGAGATTTCATATAAGGGTCAAAGAGGTAACGAGGGTTCTTCTTGCTGTAGCTACTAGCTTTTTTGACTTTCATTTCAACGCGATTATTCATCTTGATGTTCTCTGCACCCACGAGTACATCCCAGTCTAAGTTCTCCCAGACTTGCTCTGCTTCCAGGATGTTGGTTTCCCCCGAGGGGTCATGAATTTCAATTTCGGAACTAGTAATCTGGTTGGCATGTTTCAGCTGTTGCACGAAGAAGTTTCGCTCTGTCTGCGTTCCTTCCTGGTGAGCAAAGGTCACCTTGTTGAACTCAAAGCTGACGCCAGTGAAATCAGATTTCTGCTTTACCCCGCGGCTATGGGCCCGGAATGCTGGTGCTAAATCGCCGCGGGTGGCTTTTTCATAGGCTTTCCTTGCTACCGGGTAGCGAAAGTCAAAGGTATAGAGTTGCTCGATAGACGAGAGTTTAGCTTTCGATAAGAGAACATCGATAGGCGAGAATGGAGCTTTCACGCCACTCCACTGGGGGATGAGCTTCGTGAAAAACTTAAAACTCGTGGCTAAGATGCTCTCGACCTTAACTCCCTGGGTGCGTCCGTCGGTGACAAGGACCCAATAAATATATTGGCTTTTTCTAAGAACGCTGATGGTGTGATTGCCTGTTTTGAACACGGTAAATGGCACGTCTACATTCAGGTTTTCGGAGTTGATCTCATCCTGAAGCCTTAGCAAGCTTTTTCGCAGCGGGTCGAAAGACAAATTTATTCCTCCGGATATCCCGTATTGCCTAATGCTACCAATGGGGATTTTAGACGCCTGTTCGGAGTTGCTGGGAATCATGAGCGGCGTTTGAAGATAGGTTAGAGGGTCATAGAGTTCTTCCTGATTGAAAGAAGGAGGTAGTATGTTTGCCAAAATAGGTAGAATGCCAAACCAGTGATTGAATAGGGTTCGCCAGAGGGGAAGGTTGCGGCGTTCAAAGGCTCGAATCGCATCGGTACGGTGATAAATATTGCGAACAAACAGATAGCCATCAGATCCTAGGTTGATAGGAATGTTCCCGATGCGATTGATTTCTTTTTGGTATTTGGGGCCAATGCGAAACTGGTCTGTGACGATATAGGTTCCCACCGAGGTTTCATTCACATCTCGGGAGAAGTTCGTTTCAAGGTCTAAGTCAGCTGTGAACTCGATATCGAAGGTTTGATCCATGATGCTATAAAAAATAGTTTCCATTAGGGTATCAACAGTTTGGTTGATCGACTTTGCACCGCTGGTGAGACCGGAAGCAAGGGTTGGGTTCTTTACAACCCTTTGAACGCTTTCGTATTGGGATCGTTTTTGCTCTTCAGCTTCCAACATCTTGCTAGCTGATCGCAAGGGCTTCCCTTGTGCCTTGGTTATGGCGTTCACGAGCATCAGAAGGATTAGGGTCGATTTCATTTTTGAAACGCCCCCTAAAGATTGACTTCGGTGCCGAAGAAGGCAAACCACTTGGACTTTTCCCCTGCTTGAAAACTTCTCCGATGACTCACAGTCAACATCAAGGTGGAGAAGCTAGTAGGAAACAGGCGCCATTGTCCCGTCAACAGCCACGCGTTCTTGCGATCGTCTTCAAACTGAATGAGCCACTGACTGAATTTGGCCCGTTTGCTAAGATAGTTAAGCCTAAATAGTTGGTGAAACCAGTAGTTTGAGCCCTCTGGTAGAAGCTGCCGGACCCATTCCAAAGAGATAAAGGCACCTTGGCTTCTGTTTAGGATGGCCATGCTGTAGTGGTCGAGCCTATCAGCATCAGTGAGAAAGGAGGCAATCAGTTTGGTGCCTTCGAGGGCTGCTAGGTCGATGCTAGCCCGAGCGCTGGCTTGATCCAGTTCTCCTTGTTCTAAGGTGTCTTGCCAGCCTTCGACGTCTTTGAGGGATACACCAATTTCGTAGCGAGTTTGGTTGTTGTTTTTCTTGCTCAGCTGTAAACCCCACTTCCTCCTTGGCCAGTAGTTCCTCTTCACATGGTCCATAAGGGTCTCCAAGGGGCGATCATTAAGACCAAAGGGTAAATCGATCTTTCCAACAGATGCCTGGATCGGTGAGAGGGTCGGGTTTCCCAGCTGGAGGAAGGCGTACTCAGTGATTTTCTGGTCGAAATTTGGGGAATCGCTATGTTCGAGATCTTGTCGCGATTTGGCGAGGCCTTGGAAATGCATGGTCACGGAGTGCCAAAAATTTAAACCCAGGTAGCTGCGCCCGAAAAACAGGCTTTCTGCCTCCTCATCTTCAAAACGGTGATCTTCCATATTGAGGTGGGCTCCGTTGAGATAGTGAACTCCAAGGTGATTGCGAATGCAGATATTGGGCCAGATTTGGCTGTAGTTTTTCGGAATAGGTTCCTGTGCAAGCTGGCAAGTCCCGGTATAGATTCGAGCTGAAACCCCTGTTGTGAGGCCAAGAGTGCTACCTATGGCGACCAATTTGGCAATAAAAGGGATGTAAGGTCGGGTGCGAGCGTGCATCCAATAAGCTCTTTGCTGATGTTTGCCTTAAGAGCTTATTCTCCTACGAATGATCTAGGGATGCAATGTTTGCGTATTATTTAAGGCAGGATATTAGGGCCTTAAATGGTTCTACGGGAAGCTTTGCCCCTATCATCTTGTGTTTCATGAAGTCGAGAGCTTCGAATCGAGATCGTTTGTTCTGGTACGAGCGCGTCGATGTGAGAGCGTCAAATACATCGGCTAAGGTTGCTATCTGTACTTCGGGAAGCAGGTTTTTCTTGTCCATGCCGTGGGGATAACCGCTGCCGTCTAGCTTTTCATGATGGTGGAGAATGATTTCTTGTGGGACGAATTCCAGGGCAGAGTCCCGGATTGATTCGTGCCCGTATTGCGGATGAGATCTCATTTTGGTCCACTCCTCGTCAGTTAATGCACCGCTTTTATTAACAATATCGAGGCCTACATCCTTCTTGCCAATGTCATGGAAAATTCCTCCGATGGCGATCTCCTGAATCTTTGCTTCGTCCGTGAGGCCCATTTCCGTAGCAATTGCTACGGCATAGGTGGATACCCGGATACTATGGAAATAAGTATAATAGTCATGATCCGCTAGCCCAGAAATAGCCTTGATACAACTTTTGTCTTCGCCTACGCAGTTGGCGATGCTCCTAGCGATGGTTTCTGCCTTGCCGATACAAGCTTCAGTGATTTCTCCGTCGTAGAGGCATTGCACGAACTGAGAACCAACCTGTTCGATGGACTTAATTCGTTCATACGGAGGAAGCTCATTGTCTATCTTGGGAATTTTATTAAGCTGGCAATACATCCCAGCCTTGCGAGAGTCCTTCTTACGGATGAGAAACTCCCCGTAGCCGTTTTTCAAGAGTGACTCAAGTTCATCCTTGAGCCATTTGTATCCTGAAGCCGCGTAAAGTATGATGGTTTCTGAAAGGTCCAGGAAGAGGTCGAAATCAGTGACAGAGTTATCGGTAATCCGATCGACTGAAAATACGTCGTAACTATTTCTTGTCTGCGGGTAAAGATCTATATTCATGGGGTTTCTCTCTTCAGATCTCTAATGGTTAACTATGCCTTCGGAACTTTCGACAAGAACTTTATGATAAGGACAATCAGCTCTGAAATGAGAAGCTATTGTGCTAGCTTGCCTGAGACAAAATAAATCTGATCTATTTGTCCAAATGACTTGACACCCCGGTTTGTTTGGTATATCTATCGGCTTCCACGCTACAGGTAAGCCTGCACCGAGCAAGCCAATGCCTTCTGTTTAGTCTTGGTATATCTCACCAGCTAGCTTTCCTGTAACGAGTTTTCGATGACCCATTGTTAAACTTGTAGGGTTTTAGATAATGAGCAGCCAAAATATTCGTATTCGTTTAAAGGGTTACGATCATAGATTGTTGGATCAGTCTGCGGTCGAAATTGTAGAGCGTGCCAAAAGAACCGGTGCTCGCGTTGCAGGTCCTATCCCGCTTCCGACAGCTATCAATCGATACACGGTACTACGTAGCCCACATGTAAACAAAAAGTCTCGTGAGCAATTCGAAGTTAGAACTCACAAGCGTGTCTTGGACATCATGGATGCCAAGGCGCAGACAATCGACGCACTCATGAAGCTAGACTTAGCTGCCGGTGTCGATGTCGAAATTAAACTTTATTAGGGTAACGTCAGTTTTAGCATGAGAAACTGTCGCTTGTTTGATGGACGTAACAACTAGAATCAACGAAAGTCATAGCAATGCAGGGACTGATCGCAAAGAAAGTAGGAATGACCAGAGTTCTCGATGAGCAAGGTCAAATGATACCAGTAACCTTGTTGAAGGTTGAAGATCAACAAATCACAAAAATTCTAACTGTTGATCGCGATGGATATCACGGAATTCAAGTCGGCTACTACCAGAAGCCGGAAAGAAAGCTAAATAAGCCGGATCTTACAAGACTAAGAAAAGGTGGAATCGAAGCGAATTTCACACGCTTCAAAGAATACCGATTCGACTCAGCTGTTGAGCTTGAGTTAGGGTCAAAGCTAAGTGCTGATCTTCTTGCAGAAGTAAAAGCAGTTGATGTCACTGGTGTAACTAAGGGTCACGGTTTCGAGGGCTCGATTACACGCTGGGGACACAAGACTGGCCGAAGAACTCATGGTTCTCACTTTCATAGAAGACCTGGTTCACTTGGTCAAAGAACGACTCCCGGTCGCGTTTACAAGAACAAAGAAATGCCTGGGCACATGGGTTCTGCTCAAAGAACAATTCAGAATCTCAAAGTGGTAGATGTGGATGTTGAAGCGAACGTAATTGCTCTTAAGGGCTCTGTTCCTGGTCACAGAGACGGGTTTGTAATTGTTAAACCATCTACCAAGCTAAAAGAGTCCAAGTAATTTGGCTCTCGAGGGAGATTTAAGAAATGCAAGTAGCAGTTAAAGATATTACCGGAAAGCAAGTTAAGTCGATTGACTTGCCAGAAGCTATCTACGGCCTCGAGCTTAACGATCACGTGCTTCATCATGTGGTTAAAGCCTACCGAGCGAACCGTCGTCAAGGAACTCATGCAACCAAGACACGTTCAACGGTAAACGGTGGTGGTAAGAAGCCTTTTAGACAAAAGGGAACAGGTAACGCTCGTCAAGGTACTAGTCGTTCTCCTCATTACCCAGGTGGTGCGGTTTCTCACGGCCCTCAGCCAAGAGACTACACACAAAAAGTAAATAGAAAGACAAAAGCGCTTGCTTTGAAAGTCGCTCTTTCTGACAAAGTTCGCCACGGTAAATTTGTGGTTGTTGATAACTTCTCTGTTGAGTCTTACAGCACAAAGAAAGTTGTTGGTGCTCTTTCTGCTCTAGAAGCTAGTCATGCACTTCTAGCAGATAACGTAGCTGCAGACTTCCTTTACAAGTCGACTCGCAATATCAACGGTGCGGCAGCAAAGACAACTGCTGAACTTAACGTTGAAGATGTGTTGCGCTACGAGAACTTTGTTATCTCTGAGCAGGCTCTTGAAGCTCTTAACAAAAGATTGGGAGGAGCTGAGTAATGCATCCATATAGCGTCATCATTAAGCCTGTCCTTTCTGAAAAAAGTAACGACGTACGCGAAAATGAAGGCAAGTACACCTTTGTAATCCGTCGCGACGCGACTAAGGAAGACGTAAAGAAGGCTGTCTCTAAATTATGGGATGTCAAAGTAGCGAAGGTTCAAACTCTCATCACACGCGGCAAAATCAAGCGTCGAGGAATGAACTTTAGCAAGCCTACGAAAACAAAAAAAGCTGTGGTCACCTTAGCTGAAGGCGCCAAGCTTCCATTGTTTGAAGAGCAATAAGAAAGGACTTTAGCGTCATGGCAATTAAGCAATTTAAACCTACATCTCCTTCTCGACGAGGAGCCTCTGTAGTTTCTTATAGAGACCTAGACAAAGTTGCACCTTTCGGTCCTCTTACAGTGGCTAAAAGTCGTAACGGTGGTCGTAACAATACGGGTCGTATCACTGTTCGTCATAAGGGTGGCGGTGCAAGGCAACACTACCGAATGATCGATTTTAAGCGTAACAAGATTGACATACCTGGCAAGGTAGAGTATATCGAATACGACCCGAATAGAACGGCATTCATCGCTCGAATTCTTTTTGTTGATGGTGAGCGTCGATACATTTTGGCTCCAGATGGCCTTAAGAAAGGTGACCAAGTCATCACATCGGAAAAAGTAGATGTGAAGCCTGGTAATGCAACTGCTCTTAAGAATTTGCCCCTTGGTACTGTAGTCCACAATATTGAAATGAAAGCTGGTAAAGGCGGCCAAATGGCTCGTAGTGCTGGTTCTTCGGCTCAGTTGGTTGGACGAGTAGATGGATATGCTCAGCTCAAGCTTCCAAGTGGTGAAATGAGACGCGTACGCGAAGAGTGCTACGCAACTGTTGGTTCAGTTAGTAACTCAGATCATTTCAATATCGATCTTGGGAAGGCTGGTCGTAAGCGTTGGAAAGGCGTCAGGCCTACTGTTCGTGGTGTTGCCATGAACCCGGTTGATCACCCTCATGGTGGTGGTGAAGGACGTACTTCAGGTGGTCGTCACCCAGTATCTCCTTGGGCTGTGCCAACTAAAGGTCATAAAACTCGTCGAAATAAGCGCACTGATAAAGACATTATCAGACGTCGCAAAAAGAAATAAAGGGAGGATGCTAAGTGGCTCGTTCTATTAAAAAAGGCCCATTTGTAGACAGCTATTTATTTAAAAAAGCTGACCAGGCCGCCCAAGATAAGAAGCCTATTAAGACTTGGAGCCGTCGCTCAACTATTGTTCCTGAATTTGTTGGCCTAAACTTCTTGGTTCATAACGGCAAGAAATTTGTTCCAGTATTCGTCACTGAGAACATGGTTGGTCATAAGCTGGGTGAGTTTTCGCCAAGTCGTACATACTACGGACATACAGCCGATAAAAAAGGTAAGAGATAGGGAGCTCCGTTTTGGAACAGCAATTTAAAGCAATATTGAAAAATACGCGAATCTCTGCTCGCAAAGCAAGACTTGTCGTAGATATGGTTAGAGGTAAGCCCGTATCAGTCGCTTTGGATACCCTAAAGTTGACAAACAGAAAAGCGGCTCCCTTGGTTTCCAAATTGATCCAGTCTGCTATGGCGAATGCCACTAGCTCTGCAACTGTTGATGTGGATCGTTTGGTTGTGTCAGAGGTATTCGTTGATGAAGGTGCGACTCTTAAGCGCTACCTACCTCGGGCACAGGGTCGAGCAACTCCTATCCGGAAGCGCTCATCACATATAACAGTGAAGCTCGCTGAGCTCTAAGTCGAGAAAGGGAGATTCGTGGGACAGAAAGTCAATCCAATTGGTTTTAGAACTGGCATTAGTAGACCGTGGGCTTCACGTTGGTATGCGCGTCACGATTATGCAAAGTTTCTTCAAGAAGACATGCGTATCCGTGAGTACATTGAGAAGAAGTTCGATAGCGCAGGCGTTTCTCGCGTAGAGATTGAGCGTGCTGCAGCAAATATGAGAGTGAACATCTACTCCAGCCGCCCCGGTATTATCATTGGTAAGAAGGGTGCTGGTGCTGAAAGTCTTAAAGAGCAGCTTGTGAAGATCTGCAAGATTGATTCTGGTGATCCGAGTGTCAATGTATACGAGGTTCCTAAGCCAGATCTTGATGCTAGTCTTGTAGCTCAAAGTATCAAGCAGCAGTTGCAACGCCGGGTTTCTTTCCGTCGCGCAATGAAAAAGTCTATCGGCGCAGCAATCAAAGCCGGTGCTAAAGGTATCCGTGTAAGCTGTTCAGGTCGCCTTGGTGGTGCTGACATGTCACGAACTGAGCGTTACCGTGAAGGACGAGTTCCTTTGCACACGCTAAGAGCTGACATCGACTATGGTACTTCTGAAGCTCTGACCACATACGGAATCATTGGCATCAAAGTTTGGATCTTTAAAGGTGAAAAACTTGAGGGTTAATATCCTCAAGCTTTGGATAAAGGATGGATAAATGTTAACTCCAAAACGACTAAAGTTTAGAAAACAACACAAAGGTCGTATCAAGGGTAAGGCACAGCGCGGGACACACCTTGCGTTTGGTGACTATGGTATCCAGGCGATTGAAAGCGGTAAAATCACCTCTCGACAGATTGAAGCAGCTCGTATCGCGATGACTCGCCACATCAAACGTGGTGGTAAAGTTTGGATCAAGATCTTCCCTGATCGACCTGTTACTAAGAAGCCACTTGAAGTGCGTATGGGTAAAGGTAAAGGTTCAGTGGACCATTACGTTGCTTACGTGAAGCCAGGCCGTGTTCTATATGAAATGGACGGCGTTGCTCCTGAAGTAGCTACCGAGGCGCTCAAACTCGCTGCCGCAAAGCTTCCTGTACGCACGAAGCTTTTGATGAAATCGGAGGATCTTTGGTCATAATGGACGTTTTAAAAGTTACAACAGAAGAGTTAAGAGGAGCCGAGGCGAAGGATCTTCGCACGGCTGAAGAAGATGTTCGTAAGCAATTGGCCGAGCTCAAGATGGACATTTACTCCGCAGCCGGTAACAGTGTTGGAACAATTCGTAAGCTTCGCAAAACTCTAGCACGTATCAAGACAGTACAGACTGAAAAAGCGCGTGCTACTAACGGTTAAGGTAAGAAAGTATGTCGGTACAAGATGCAAATGTAAAAAAGTCGAAGCCTCTGCAAGGGGTCGTTACTAGCGACAAGATGGACAAGGCTGGCGTTTGTACGGTCGAGCGCATGGTTCGTCACACACGCTACGGCAAGTACGTGAAGCGCAGAACAAAAATCATGTTTCACGATGAGAAGAACCAGTGCAAAGTCGGTGATTCGGTTCTCATCATCCCATCACGGCCACACAGCGCACGCAAGAGATTCGATCTTTTGAAAGTCGTTGAAACAGCTAAAGCTTAGTATTAGAGGGAACCGTAATGATCCAGATGGAATCAGTTCTCCAAAGTGGAGACAACTCAGGCGCGAAAGTCCTCAAGTGCTTCAAAGTACTTGGCGGCAGCAAGAAGCGCTTTGCGACTGTTGGCGATACGATCGTTGTTTCGGTTAAAGAAGCAATTCCCAACAGTAAAGTTAAAAAAGGTAGTGTTCACAAAGCTGTTATCGTTCGGACTAAAAAAGAAATTCTAAGACCAGACGGAACGACGATTCGCTTTGACGAAAATGCAGCAGTACTCGTAAAGGGTAAGGACAGCGATCCAGTTGGAACGCGTATCTTTGGCCCAGTTGCAAGGGAAGTTAGAAACAAAGGGTATATGCGGATTGCATCGCTTGCACCTGAAGTACTGTAAGACTTGGTAAACTAAATTAAGTATAAGGTGAATGAAAATGGGATATGTCCCCAGGCTTCAAGAGCATTATAGCAGTGTGAAGGCTGATCTAATTAAAGAGCTTGGCTTGAAGAACCCCAACCAAGTTCCTAAGATCGAAAAAGTCGTGGTCAATATTGGTCAGGGCGATGCTGTTCAGAACATCAAGATTCTTGAAGGTGCAATGAGAGATCTTGAAGCTGTTACTGGGCAAAAGCCAGTCATGACCCGTGCTCGCAAGTCTATCGCTGGTTTTAAGCTTCGTGAAGGAATGCCTATCGGTTGTAGTGTTACTCTTCGCAAGCAGCGCATGTACGAGTTCCTTGATCGTCTTATCAACGTGTCAATCCCTCGTATCCGTGACTTTAGAGGATTCTCTCCAAAAGCTTTTGACGGACGTGGTAACTACACTCTCGGTGTGAAAGAACAGATTATCTTCCCCGAGATTGACTACGATAAAGTTGATCGAATTCGTGGATTGGGTATAACCATCGTGACGTCGGCTGAAAATGACATTCAGGCGAAGGCACTCATGGACAAGTTCAACTTTCCATTTCGTAAAAACTAAGGTCTTGAGGAGATATCATGGCTAAGAAAGCACTGATTGAAAAAGCTAAAAGAAAGCCAAAGTTCTCAACGAGAGCTTACACACGATGCAATCGATGTGGCAGACCTAAGGCCGTTTATAGACGTTTTGGAGTGTGTCGTATTTGCTTCCGTGACTTGGCTTCCAATGGAATGCTAGCGGGTGTGACCAAGGCTTCCTGGTAATAAACGATTTTGTTTAAGGATTCATATTAATGAATATCACAGATCCTATTGCTGATCTTCTGACACGAGTCAGAAATGGACAAAAAGCTGGTCACGAAGTTATCTCGGTTCCAGCTAGTAAGATTAAGATTGCCATCACTCACGTTCTTCGTGAAGAAGGCTTCGTAAGAAACTACAAGTGTATCCGTGATAGTAAGCAAGGTATCCTAAAGATTGCACTTGCTTACGACGAAAGCGGAAAAGGCATTATTAAGAACATTCGCCGAGTAAGCCGGCCGTCAAGGCGTCACTTTGTTGGTGCAGACAAGCTACCATATGTAAAGAATGGTTTCGGAACAGCGATTCTTTCTACGTCGAAAGGTATCATGACTGATCGCGAAGCTCGTAAGAATCATGTTGGTGGCGAGTACATTTGCTCGGTATTCTAATTAGAGGTTAATCATATGTCTCGTATCGGAAAGAGGCCTGTAGCCATTCCTTCAGGAGTGGAAGTTAAGATTGACGGAAACCACGTCAAGGTTAAAGGCCCTAAAGGTTCTCTAGAGAGAACATTACATAGCGCTGTAAAGCTGGTACAAGAAGGTTCCGAGATCACAGTTTCTCCTGTGGTTGACGATAGCGAAAGCAAGAAATTTCATGGCTTAAGCCGGACTCTCCTTGCGAACATGGTTGAGGGCTGCTCGAAAGGCTTCGAAAAGCGTCTGAAGTTGATTGGTGTTGGTTACCGTGCTGCAAAGCAAGGCAACGCTCTTAACTTTACTCTTGGATACAGTCACCCCATTCTCTTCGAAGCCGTTGCAGGTATCGATCTGAATGTAGATAAGCAAACGACCATCATCGTGACTGGTGCTTCTAAGGAAGACGTTGGCGAAACTGCTGCTAAGATTCGTGCACTGCGTCCACCTGAACCGTATCACGGTAAAGGCGTTCGTTACGAAAATGAGCATATCGCTACAAAAGTCGGTAAGGCTGCGGGTAAAAAATAATCGATAGCTTGTAGGAAGAATAAAATGTCGAACACTAACAAGAAAAACTTGTTGAGACTTAAGCGAAAAAAGAGAATTCGCAAGAAGCTCTCAGGTACTGGCGAGAGACCAAGACTTTCTTTGTTCCGCTCAGCAAGGCACATCTATGCTCAAGTTATTAACGATGAGACTGGTGTTACCTTGGCATCGGTAAATAGCTACAAAAAAGGTAGCAACGCCCGAGCCAACAAAGACCTTTGTACTGAACTTGGTAAGCAACTCGCTGAAGCTTGCAAAAGCAAAAACATCGAGAAAGTCGTATTTGATAAGAACGGATATGCTTTCCACGGACGAGTCGAAGCATTTGCTAGTGGCGCGCGTGAAGGCGGTTTACAATTCTAGCTCAATTGGGAGGCTTCCGTGGCTAAAGAGCAACGTGAAAAAAGAGACGATAATTTTCAGGACCGCGTTGTAAACATCGCGCGTGTCGCTAAAGTTGTAAAGGGCGGTCGTCGTTTTAGTTTTAGCGCCCTAGTTGTTGTTGGAGACAGCAAGAACAAAGTAGGTTTCGGTTTAGGTAAGGCAAACGAAGTTCCTGATGCGATTCGCAAAGGATCTGAGCAAGCTAAGAAAAGCTTGATCACAGTCCGTAAAAACGGTGGTTCAATTCCCTTCGAAGTTGTTGGTCGTTATGGATCAGCTCGGGTTCTTATGTACCCAGCTAAAAAAGGTAAGGGAATCATCGCTGGTGGCGCCGTTCGTATTATCTGCGAACTCGCGGGAATCGAGGACATTGTCTGTAAGGTTCACGGTACGCGTAACCAGCAGAACGTAGTTCGGGCTGTAGTCGATGGTCTAAGTCAATTGGAAAACATCGAGCAGTACGCTGCACGACGAGGGAAAGAGGCTGCAGACGTTCTTCAAGTAAGACACAGCAACTAATTCGCTCAAATACTGGAGAAAGAAATGTCAAAGATTGTAGTTCGCCAGAAAAAAAGCCTCATCGGAAGCAGCGAATCCCTGCGTAAGGTTGTTAAGGCTTTAGGTCTTGGTAAGATTGGCCAAGAAAGAACGCACAAGGATAACAATTGCACTCGCGGCATGGTCAATAAGGTGAGGCACCTTGTTGAGTATGAGCTGGTTTCTGAATAAGAAAGAGGCAAGTTAAATGAAAGATTTAAGTAATTTATCGCCCGCTAAAGGCTCTAATAAGAAAAAGAAGCGAATCGGGCGTGGTCCTGGTAGCGGTCTAGGAAAGACTGCTGGTAAGGGTCACAAAGGGCAGAAAGCTCGCAAGGGTGGCGGAATTGCTCCTGGTTTCGAAGGTGGTCAAATGCCTTTGTACAGACGTCTGCCTAAGAGAGGGTTCAAAAACCCTTTCCGAATTGAGTATAATCCCATAAACTTGGACAGCCTAAACAGGTTTGAGGCCGGGTCTACCATTACGCCAGAAGTTTTAGATAAAGCTGGTCTATTACGAAAGCCCGGATGTCCCGTCAAGTTACTCGGACGCGGAACTCTAGAAAAAGCACTGACAATTAATGTTCAGAAGTTCAGTGCTTCCGCAAAAGCAGCAGTTGAGAAGGCAGGCGGTAAAGTCGAGGAGATCTAATCGTGGCACAGCGGACGTCGTCACTTCAGGAGATGAGCTTGAATCATCTCCAGAAGAAGATACTTTTTACTCTTGGTTTTTTAGCTTTATACCGAATCGGTGTTCACGTGCCGATTCCAGGCGTTGATGCAGCGAGGCTTGGGGAGTTTTTCCAAAGCCAGGGAGCAAACGCCTTCGGAATGATCAACATGTTTTCTGGTGGAGCCCTCGAGAGGTTTAGTATTTTCGCCTTGGGAGTGATGCCGTATATTTCCGCGTCCATCATAGCCCAGCTCTTGACAGTTGTGGTCCCTCATTTAGAGGCACTTTCGAAAGAAGGTGAAGCTGGGCGAAAAAAGATCACTCAGTACACCCGCTACGGGACAATTTTGCTTGCAGTGATTCAGGGTTTTATGATCGCAAGAACGCTATCCACCGCTGAATTTGGCGGTGGTTCGCTGGTTGTGGACCCAGGAATGGGGTGGTTGCTGTTTACAGCACTCAGTCTTACTGCAGGTACTGCTTTGGTGATGTGGATTGGTGAGCAGATCACGGAACGAGGTGTCGGCAACGGCATTTCACTAATCATTTTTGCCGGAATCGTTGCTGGTCTTCCTTCAGTAATTACCAATACTTATAGCAAGTACAACACGGCAGAAATGGAAGCTCTCCAGATCATAATCCTTCTGGTTATCGTCGTTGTGATAACAGCTGGGGTTGTTTTCATTGAGCAAGGCGCAAGGCAAGTTCCGATTCAATACGCAAAGCGGCAGGTCGGAAAAAGAGTTTACGGGGGACAAACCTCTCATCTACCGATCAGAGTGAACACTGCGGGCGTCATTCCACCAATTTTTGCGAGCTCCTTGCTTCAAATTCCAGTTACAGCAGCCCAAGTTTTAGAGGGTAGCCCAGTTGCTAATTTTCTAAATACCGTTTTTATCCCGGGTGGTTGGCTTTATAATGTCGTTTACCTTGCTTTGATTGTCTTCTTCGCGTTCTTCTACACGTCGATTCAATTTAAGCCAGATGACATAGCTGAGAACCTTAAGAAGCACGGTGGCTACATTCCTGGTATTCGACCAGGGGCTAAGACTGCAGACTTTTTGGGTCGCGTCATAAACCGGTTGACGTTGACAGGGGCTATCTATCTAGCTGCGATCTGTCTGGTACCGTCGATCATAACAGATCGTTTCAACGTGCAGTTCTACTTCGGTGGGACAAGTCTTTTGATTATCGTTGGGGTGGCACTCGAAACCTTTAGGCAAATTGACGCTCATCGTCAGTCCTTACGGTATGAAGCTTTTATGAAGCAGGGTAGTCCACGACGACGGGGTGCGAGACGATGATTGTAGTTATCACTGGCGCCCCTGGTGCTGGTAAGGGAACCCAAGCAGATCTATTAGTAGAGAAGCAGGGGTTTCGGAAGATATCAACTGGCGACGCATTGCGTCGGCAGATCAAGTTGGGTACGGAAGTTGGGAAGAAAGCAAGCGAGCTAATGTCAGCTGGCAAACTGGTTCCCGACGATGTTCTGCTCGATATTTTGAAGGCTGAGCTAGCTGCAACTACAGAGGAGAAGATTCTTCTGGATGGCTACCCCAGGAATCTAAGTCAGGCAGAAACACTCAAGACTCTGAAAGAGCAGTATCCCGTAAAAGCTGCGCTTCACTTGGATGTCGATAGCGACGTTCTCATGAGTCGGCTCTGTGGCCGAAGGACGTGCGGGAATTGTGGTGCTTCGTTTCATGTGAACTTCAGCCCTCCAAAGGTTGAAGGGGTTTGCGATCGCTGCGGTGGACAGCTGCAGCAGAGACCTGATGATAACGAGGAGAAGGTTCGGGTTCGGCTCGATGTATACGAAAATGAGACGAAGCCGGTCCTAGACTTTTATCAGGGCGAAGGCCTTTATGTTCGGGTCGATGGCAACGGGTCTACTGAAGAGGTGTTTGAACGCATCTCCAAAGCGATCCAGAGCCTATAAATAGCAACGGTAATCGTGGCTTATAGAATTTGTTAATCAAGGCTTGCCCATCCGTTTTTAACGGTGTAGAGTGTCGCAGCTCTGATTAAAGATAGGGTCTTTTCCTAAATTTTCAAACAGGTTAGAGCGGAAGATATGGCAAAAGAAGATGTTATAGAAGTGGAAGGTGTCGTAAAAGAACCTCTACCGAATGCAATGTTCAAGGTGGAACTGGAGAACGGGCATGAGGTGCTAGCCCACATCAGCGGTAAGATGAGGATGCACTTCATTCGAATTCTTCCTGGAGACAAAGTCAAACTGGAAGTTTCACCCTATGATTTAAGTAGAGGCCGCATCGTATACCGCTCTAAATAAATTATCACTCGGAGTTAGCAATGAAAGTTAGAGCAAGCGTTAAACCGATTTGCGAAAAATGTAAGGTTATTCGTAGACGAGGCGTCCTAAGGGTCATCTGCGAAGTTAAGAAGCACAAACAAAGACAAGGCTAAAGGTTAGGAGATATAATGGCTCGTATCGCTGGGGTAGATTTGCCCGCTCACAAGAGAGTAGATATAGCTCTTACAAGTATTTACGGAATCGGAAGAACAAAATCCGTTCTGATCGTCGAGAAGTCTGGAATCGATGCTAACAAGAAAGCTGGAGAGCTGAGCGGCGACGAGGTGAACACCATCCGTAAAGTGATCGATACCGAAGGGCTGCTTGTTGAAGGTGACTTGCGTCGTGAAGTGTCTCTTAATATCAAGCGTCTTGTAGATTTAGGTAACTACAGAGGTCTTCGTCACCGACGCGGTCTTCCAGTAAGAGGGCAGAGAACAAAGACGAACGCTCGAACCCGTAAGGGACCACGTAAAACAATCGCGAACAAGAAGAAGTAATCTGCCCATAGCAAGCTGAAGGAAGGTGCCAGATGGCTAAAGGTTCTATTGGTAAAAAAAGAAAAACGAAAAAGAACGTACCAATGGGTGTGGCGCACATCCAATCAACGTTTAACAACACCATCGTTACGATCACAGATCTTAATGGCGAAGTTGTTTCTTGGTGTACAGCAGGAACCAAGGGCTTTAAGGGATCTCGTAAGAGTACTCCTTTCGCAGCTCAGGTTGCCGCTGAAGAAGCCGCTCGTAAGGCGATGGACGTTGGCATGCGCTCCATCTCAGTTCTCGTGAAAGGGCCAGGCTCAGGTCGCGAAAGTGCAGTTAGAGCCTTAGCAGCTGCGGGACTAAAGGTTAACTTGTTGCGAGATATCACTCCGGTTCCTCACAATGGCTGTAGGCCGCCTAAACGTCGTAGAGTGTAAGAACCCAGCCATGAAGGGGGTGCCTTTGAGCCCTCTTTAAGGTTATTCTATAGACCAAGTCAAATAAATTGGTAAAATAGGACTCACTCGAATCATTCGACAATAAATAGGTGGCAGCTGGCGCTGGACCAGTGGATAAGTTAACGAAGCCCAACGGAGAGCATTCATGCATCGTAATTGGCAAGATCTAATAACCCCAAATAATGTTGAGATCGCCACACTAACTGATACATACGGTAAGTTTATCGCTAAACCACTGGAGCGGGGGTACGGTACAACTCTTGGCAATTCATTGCGAAGAGTACTGCTATCAAGCATCAACGGTGCAGCAGTCGTTGCTGTTCGGATTGCTGGCGTCGAGCATGAGCTTAGTACGATTCAAGGTGTGAAGGAAGATGTTACCGACATCATCCTTAATCTGAAGCAGGTCAACATTCGCTATCTAGGCGAGCAAGATGCAAGAATTACTCTTAAGTCTACGGGCGAAGGAGTATTAACTGCTGGTGATATTCAGGCGAGCAGTGATGTCGAGATACTTAACCCAGAGCAGCATATTGCGACGGTGGGTGAAGATGGTTCTCTTGACATGGAGATGATCGTACGGCACGGTCGTGGGTATGTTTCGGCGGACATGAATCGTACTGAAGATATCCCCACAGAATACATTGTCACTGATTCTATATTTGCGCCAGTAAGACGCGTAGCGTATAACGTATCCAACGCTCGTGTTGGTCAGATGACTGACTACGACAAGTTGACTTTAGAAGTGTGGACGAACGGCGCGGTAAGGCCCGACGATGCTCTAGCGTATGCGGCCAAGATTCTTAAAGAACAGCTGACGATCTTCATCAACTTCGATGAAACCGAGGAAGTTGAAGCACGGCCGGTCGAAGACGAGATGGACAATAAGCCACAACTCAACGAGAACTTGTTTAAAACAGTGGATTCTCTTGAGTTAAGCGTTCGGGCTGCAAACTGTCTTGAAAACGCCAATATCAAGTACATTGGCGAGCTTGTGACTAAGAGCGAAGCAGAGATGCTAAAGACTAAAAACTTCGGTAGAAAGTCTCTGAATGAGATCAAAGATATATTAGCGGAAATGGGTCTTTCATTGGGTATGAAGATCGATGGTTTTGATCCCAGTATGCTCAGACAGAGAGAATCAGAATCAAATTAACTATTAGATAGTGAGGCTAGAAAACGATGCGACATAAGCATGGTTATAGAAAACTTGGAAGAGATAGCGCTCATAGAAGAGCAATGTTGAGAAACATGGCGACATCATTGATCACCCATGAAAGCATCACAACGACTCTTCCGAAAGCAAAGGAACTACGAAGCGTCGTAGAAAAGATGGTTACTCTTGGTAAAAAGGGTGGTCTACACAATCAAAGACAAGCGGCCAGTTACCTTTTTGATAAGGCAGCTGTTAGTAAGGTATTCCAAGACTTGGCTCCTAGATTCAAAGATCGTCCTGGTGGCTATCTTCGTATCCTAAAAAGAGGAGTTCGATTTGGCGATGGTGCAAAATTAGCGACAATTGAATTCGTTGATTTTGAACCAAAAGCAAAGTCAGAGTAAGGAATTTACAATTATTTCAATAGGTCCTGCTAGGTTACTAGCGGGATTTTTTTATTTGATTATAATTTGAATGTGTCCTTTTTTTAATTAGAGACAGGTTGAGGCAATGAAGATTCTCCCGTTACTATTAGTTCTATTTGTATCTTCTTGCACAGAAGTTGAAGAGCTAAAGAAAAGCATCGATCATGGCAGCTTTAGCTGGAGCGGGGGCACTGTATTTTCCGAGCCTAGCTTGGTAACAACTAAAGAGATTCATTTCGACACAGGAAACCTTCTGGGGCGCGAAATTATCATTGAAGGTAAGATCGAATCACTGGGAAAGTATGATACCCATCTAGTAATATCAGATGAGTCTGGGCGTATGTTAGTGGTCCTAACTCATGTAGAAGATGCGAATCGATTGCTGGCAGAAGAAAGCTATGAGCGCCTCAGGGTGCTGGGAACAGTGGAGAGGGGAAAGAAGGGTTTGCCTTATATCCTAGCAAAAGCGCTGAATCTCATTTCGCAAGAAGACGTTAAATGACTTTATTTCTTTACGTCTTACGAGACTTTTTTAAGTTTGTTCTCGGTGCCTTAGCGCTATGTGTCTTCTTATTCTTGTTGTTCGATTTTATCCATAAAACCACCCGCTATATTCCTCGCTATGATCCTGAAACAAAAGATCTGATTGAGTTCTACCTTTACCAAATACCCAACCTAGTGATTCAGACGTTGCCAATTGCATCGCTACTAGCGTCGGTGATCACAATGGTTTTGCTAAGCAGGACCAACGAGATTACTGCGATGAGGGCGGTAGGTATGGGGCCACTTCGCATTGGTGCGCCAATTGCTGTAGGAGGTATGATCTTGGTCTTAGGGTCATTTATAGTAGGAGAGCTGCTTCTACCGAAGACTGCTCAAAGAGTTCACGACATTCAAGAAGTAAAGATCGAGAAAGGTTCTGTAAATCAACTAGCTGAAGGAGCA
Organism: Pseudobacteriovorax antillogorgiicola; assembly: GCF_900177345.1. Classification (NCBI taxonomy): domain Bacteria; kingdom Pseudomonadati; phylum Bdellovibrionota; class Oligoflexia; order Oligoflexales; family Pseudobacteriovoracaceae; genus Pseudobacteriovorax; species Pseudobacteriovorax antillogorgiicola. The sequence continues at coordinate 189,157 of NZ_FWZT01000001.1, read as the reverse complement.
AGGTGGGTTCGCAAGGACGGCAGGCTCTTCAATTTTAAGGATTTCGACCCCCTAACAAGCATCATGTATAAGGTGAGGGTGATTGAGATGGGAACTAGTTTCAGGCCAAAGAAAACAATAGAGGCTGAAACAGCAGTATACCGCCCAGAGTCCAATGACTGGCTTCTCTCCCATGTAAAGATGCTATATTTTTGGCCCAATGGCACCTTGTCTTATACAGAGGAGCAAGACTTTTTATCCTTAGAAATTCCGGCAGAACCCAAAAAACTAAAGCGGGAACGTCGACTTCCGAACGAGCTGAGTCTTTCCGAGTTAAACGATATCATTTCAAAGGGCAGTAGCTCGGGTCAGGATATTCTCTCCTATCGAGTCGATATGCATGTAAAAATGGCATTTCATTTCGCTTCATTCGTGGTGAGTCTTATAGGGCTTAAGTTCGGCTATAAGTCGGAGCGTAGCATGGAAACCGCCAAGGGAATTCTTCTGGCTCTTGGTATCGGCTTGAGTTACTGGTTTTTCCTTAACTCGGGGCGAGCTTTGAGCAAGCAGGGAGAGGTGCCGCCTATTCTTGGTGCTTGGTCAGCGAATTTCATAGTGCTGGGTTTGTCTTGGCTGAGCATTATAAGGACTCGGAAGACCTAAGGCCTCTGAAGTCGAAAGCGTGCCTTGAGTACAGTACTTTGCGACCAACCTTTGACTGAGTTACTTGCCTCCCATCCACGAGCTTTCTCAGTATCCGCTTGGTGGTTGATTGAGAAACTTGAATGCTGTTGGCAAGTTGAATGGATGATTGTGGTCCTTTTTGGAGAAGCTCTAAGATTTTTTGATCGTAGTTTGCCTTCTCGGCGATTGGTTGAATCTCTATGGCCTCAGAAAATAGGCGAACAGCGTTGCCTTCGTAGAGAATAAGGGGGGCAATTGTTTGGGGAAAGAGTGCCCGTAGCCGAGTTATGGAATTTCGTATTTTTTGTTGCCAACCTTGGAGATTTGTTTTCTGTTGCCAGACATTCACTTGGATTTCCTCCGGTGAGGCCGAAAATCCTTCTTGACCCAATAGATACTGGGTGAGTTTATTTAATATCGGGGTGTCTTCTAATGAAACTACGTATCTTTCGCTAACAATATACTTAGCAGTACCCAAGCAACGAAATGAGGGCTTAAAGTAGGTTTTTGTTGTTGCTATGACGAATTGGGCTTTCCAACCGTGATTGAATCGGGGAGCATTGCCAGAAATGGTTTGTCGCCAAGTTCCTAAGACTTCGTCTTTCTGAATGGATAATCTGGGAAGCCTCAGAGCATCTGAAATAAGCTTGGCTGCGGTCTCGAAGTCGCCTTCATAATAGGCCCTGGATGCCTTTGCGAGTAATACCTGAGTCAAGAAAACCTTAAAGTCATTTGAGGTCGCCAACCCTTCTAGAGACTGACAAAATTGATCAAACTCGTCATCCCAGGTAGTGCTTCTTACCTTAGCTAGCAAGAGCACACATAGGCTTTGCGCTTCGTAGTAGGTGAAACCGTGCTCCAGGGCGTCTTGCAGGCTCATCCGAGCTTCATGGTAAGATTCATCGATGTCGCCTCTCACGATCATTTGGAAGGCTTTTGAGATACGATACTCAAGCCATGTAGCATTGTTGTTTTTTAGACTCCGGGCTATCTTTACAGAATAGTTGACAGGAGTATTGAGCTGAGCTGATTTAATGTTAAACCGACTTAATGCGGATAGCTCTTCTAGGGTATGAATGCCATTTGCTTCTAGGGGTTTAATAGCTTGAGCAAGTAGTTGATAAGCTTCCATCACATGCCCTTCTTGCCAATCAAGCTCTGCTTTCAGGGTAATGTAGCGAATCTTAAAACGCTCCGACTCATCTTCTTCAGCTAGCTTGAGGGTTTGGCGGCCATACTTGGCCGCTAACTTAAACTTACCTGCTTTGTAAAGGGTAAACGTCAGCATGGAAATGATATGAAGCTTGCGAAAACGATTCTCAGATGAAGGAATCAGTCTTAGCGCTTTCCGGTAGTAATCCACCGACTCTGAAAAACTACCGCGGTGATGAAGGTATGTGGCATGAAAGGCATAACAATGAGACAAGGGGCCTGGAAGACTATGTTTAATAGACATTTGTTGGCATTTTGCGACAAGACTCATGGCCTTCTCGCGATAGTCCATGCCGCTGTTGTCATAGCTCGCAGCTGAATTAAATAAGGCGCAAGCTGCAGATTCCCAGCGCTTATGAAATCGATAGATCCTATAGGCGCGAGAAAACAAGAAGGCTGCTTCGGTGTAGTTGCCAAGGAAAAACTTCGATCTTGCAATATTAAGCAGCATATCGGCTTTTGTTTCGCTGGGTAGATTGGTTGTACTTACCGAGCTTTCCAGCTTCTCCAGCATTCGCCGGGCCATAGTATGCCGCCCTTCTTCCACATAGCTTTTGCATGTGACTAATTGAAACGAAATGATGTCGGCCTGATTGATGGATTTTAGCCTAAGGCTTCGTTGAGACACCTTGCGGGCCTGGCTTGGAAGTCCGCTTTCCATAAAGATTTCTGCGATTTTAAGTCTGATCGCCGCTGAGGGGATTTTTTCCACAAAACTCGCGATTTCACAGCCCAAACTCAAATTCCAGGACGAGATACAACCCGAGAGGAGGCATTGCCACAGGGACTCCCCGTACTTCAGTGAGTGGCTATCATCGGTTAGTATTTTAAAAATTTCAGCAATAGGCTTTGAGTCATTGGTCGATGATAGATCTTCGCCAAATTCTTCGACAAATAATTGCCAAGATTGTCTGGAATGGCAGTTTCTTGCCTTTTTAATCACAGCAAACCATTGCATTACGCTGACATCTCGATTTTAAAAGTGGGACTGCTCTTTTCTACATTAGCAAACAGGATACCATTTGTCTTAGGAGAATCTAAAAATCCGAAGTTTACAGGAATTAACTTATGACATTAAATGAGACATAAGAAGGATTTGACAAACTCTAATAGTTTGAATTAAAACGGAAACGAAATAGCACGAAGTTTATAGAAGATTACAAGGCCAAACGTGACCTATGAGACTGTCTGAAAAGTCTGTGATCTAGGCTTGACTAAGATAATAAAGCGGAGTTTAGTCATCTAAGCGAAGATTTTTATCAAGCTATTATGCGGAGATTGGGTTTTTCAGACAGCCTCTAAAAATCTGGTCTTTTTCTTTCCTAAGATTCATCATCTGCTGACCTGGAGATTGATGATGGCGAAGTTTAAAAAAGCCATCAGGACTCTGTTCCTGGTTTTTCTTACGTTGATTCCCGAGTACGGTCGAGCTGAGCCTCTAGAGGTGATTAGTTCTATTCTTTGGCAGAAAGAAGATCGGCTGGTGTATTTCCCTGGCCTAAGATCGATATTCCATCGCAAAGGCTACGATCAGGACTTCAGGTTAGAGTTCTATACCAGCCGACCGCTAAACCCATACAATTTACAACTGCAGATTCGGGGACCGTTTCTGAATCAGTTGCAGCACCTGACTATACACACTATCGACTGTGACACGACTGTTGTGGGAGTTGACTCCCGTGGTACAGAAGGCTACCAGTGCTTTATTGATTTCACAGTTCAAGATTCGACTCCCAGTGGTTTGATTAGCTTCCAGGTGGCAATCTGGGACCAAGGCAACCTTGTCAGGCATCCAAACCTTTACTACGTGATGATACTGCCGGAAGCTGGCTTCCAACTCGAATCTGGATTCGAAAGAGAGAAGACCGAAAAAAATCATTCCTACGTGTCTTTCTCAGCTGTCGATCACGAGGCTGTGGTTCAAATTATTCTACCTGGAAACATGTCGATTGGTACGGGGTTTGTGGCTCGCAATGATCACGCCCTGACCCATCAGTTGGTACAAGGCCTAAAGCTTGAAGCTGGGATCTTTGTTGTCTCTGCTGCACATATCTTTCCTATGGATCGGGTGCCGGGAGTTCACGGTCACCAGGAGCGTCGGCCACCTCAGTTGTTTGATCTTCGGCTTAAAGGGCGTGTGATTCCCCAGGCTCTCGAACTTGCTTTTTGGGATATAAGCTCCGACGTATCTGTTTTAAGGGTTGTGGATCAGAAGGTTCAAGAAATCTACGATGCCTTTGGTCGGGATACATTCGGAATTCCCTTGGCTGAAGGCTCAGTCTTAGATCAATGTCAGGTTGGAGCCTGCCGCTCATTCGAGGTCCTTGGGTACCCTGTCTCAAAAATGGGGGCGTTGGCGCGCAAACGAGCACACCTCAACAATGAAGAGTTTCCCACTGATGATACGTCTAACTTCGGTCGAGTTCGAAAGTTTAAACTTGTTCCTGATGACGATGACCCATGGCCTTTGGCTGAACCTGGAATGTCTGGGGGGCCCATCATCAATTCAATGGGTCAAGCGGTAGGCATTGCGATTGAAAAGCCGATCGATGAGGATGAGTTGATCGGCGTCCTCTTTGAGGCCGACTATACAAAGATTGAATCCCGTGCAGGCTGTTTCTTAAATTTCAATCCAAACAGTCGCTTGTTGACAATTGAGAGTTACACAGAGGCTTGTGACTATGGGAATCTGGGCTCTCCTAGTTTGAAAGGGGTCGCGCCTCTCAGAGGGCAATGGCTTTTTCAAGAGGTCCTAACGATCACTGATAGCCCCAAAAATGGATTTCAACGAGTCAATGGTCACGGTATTATAAATGGCCATGGTATCATTAACGGTCACGGTATCATTCGTCAGGAGCAGGATAGTGTGACAGTTCTGATTCACGAAGGCAATGTGAAGGATGTCAATGCCAGCTTGCTCGATGGTGGGTTTCAGTTTGACAGCTACTCGTTCAAACCTTTATTTGTAGCAGGTGTTCGGGTGATTCAAAGTCCTCATAGTGCATTCAGTGCGTCTCAAGGGCGATTAATTGTTGGAATGAGAAACTCGGTTTACGAGCCGTTTTCAGGAATCTACTCTCTACGGGAGTTTGTTCGATGGCTCCACCTGAATATTAATCGCTCGGATCTCGTGAGCCTGATTCAGTATGCCGATAACTAATCCTGTATCTTGAGGGGTTTAGCTCCTCTCGCAGAGAGTCTACGAACTTTCTAATTCAAGTTGACGGGATCTTTTCCGTGTGATAGCCTCACCGGCAGTCGGATATCCTTATAAGGGTATTCGGCGAAAGAAGTCATGAAGTTATCGTGATGCCTTGCGGTCTCCTAGTTGGGGATGTAGCTGGGCTTTTTTATTGGAAAAAGATATGGACCGACAGAAACGTAACCAAATTGTTTCCCTGGTAGATCAGGCTATCAAGCCCTTGGGATATGAATGCCTAGAAGTCGAATGGGACCAAGTGGAGCGAGCCCTGCGGATTTTTATCGACGGCCCCAATGGGATTGACATGGATGACTGCCTGGCTGCTAATGGTATCCTGAAGGACCTCGATGACCTCGACGACATGGTTTCTGGTGCTTACCGCCTTGAGGTCAGTTCGCCGGGAATTGAACGGCCATTACGGACTGTAGATCACTTCAAAGAAGCGGTCGGGCAATTGATAAACATTACGCTGCTTGAGCAAGTGGATGGTCGCAAGCGCGGCAAGGGCATTTTAGAGAAGGTTGCCGACTCCGGTTCCCTAACTTTGAATATCGATTCAAACGAATGGTCGTGCCCGATTGAACTCCTTAATCGTGCCAACTTAGTATATGATTGGAGTTGAGTTTTTTGACGGGCCACAGGCTCAATTTGGTTTAAATCTATACCCGATGAGGTAAGCAATGACGTTATTGGATAGTTCTGAACTAGAATCAGAATTAAGGAAAGTCATTTCAGGTGTCAGTAGAGACAAGAACCTTGACAAGGCTGTGATTGTCGACGCTCTCGAGCAGGCTGTGGTTCATGCCGCTCGCCGGTCGTTGGGTGCAACATCTGACCTTGAAGCACACTATAACGAAGACACTGATGAAATTGAGCTTTATCAATTCCGTACTGTTGTTGATAACGACGATGTGGCCAATGACCAGCTTGAAATTGCCCTTGATGATGCCCAGAAGCTCGATTCAGAAACGGTAATGGGAGACGCGCTGGGCGTTAAGATCGATACGACAAAGTTTGGTCGCATCGCGGCTCAGTCAGCCAAGCAGATTATAGTTCAAAAAGTCCGAGATGCTGAAAGGGCTCAAATATTTGAAGAGTTCAGCGATCGGAAGGGTGAAATACTCAGTGGCTATGTACGTCGTTTCGAGAGAAGTGACATTATCGTTGACCTCGGACGTACAGAAGCTGTGATTCCATATAAAGAACAAGTCCCAACCGAGAAATTTCGCGTCAAAGATCGCATTCAGGCCTATGTCCTCGATGTGAAGCGGTCTTCGCGAGGACCTCAGGTTGTCATGTCTCGTGCGCATCCAGGATTCCTGATTGCGCTTTTCAGCCAGCATGTAACAGAAATTTATGATGAGATTGTCAGCATCGAAAGTGCTGCTCGTGATCCAGGCTATCGTTCGAAGATTGCTGTTTACTCTCGGGACTCGACGGTAGACCCGGTGGGCGCCTGCGTCGGTATGAAGGGTGCTAGGGTTCAAGCGGTTGTGAATGAACTTAATGGCGAAAAGATTGATATTGTGCCTTACGATCATGATCCAGCGAGACTTGCGTGTAACGCTCTTGCTCCAGCAGTGGTTAGTAAGGTGATTGTCGATGAAGACAACCAGAACATGGAAGTCATTGTGGCTGATGATCAGCTGTCGTTGGCTATCGGTAAGCGTGGTCAAAATGTACGCTTGGCTGCACAACTTACAGGTTGGCGTCTTGACATTAAGAGTGAATCGTCTATTGAAGAGAAACTCAGTGGTGCTAAGAATGTCTTGGCTTCAATTGAAGGTATCAACGATATGATGGCTGAACTCTTGGTCCAAGAAGGGTATAATACGCCAGCAGCCGTGTCAGAAATGACGCCGAGAACCTTCTTGCGTTTGCTAAATGTTGAAGAAGAGCAGGCACTTCCGATTATCGAAGCGGCAAAAGAGCTTGCGGAACGGCAGCAAGACGAAGGTCATGTTGTAAGTGCTGATAAGGAACTATTAGAGAACTCGTCCGCTGCCCCAGTTGAAGAAGTCGTCGAAGCTGCCAAAGAAGAGGTGGTTGAAGATGAAAAAGTTAGTATCTTCTTAGAACTAACGGGCGTAGGTGAAGCAACAGCATATGCTCTCGCAGATGGCGGTTACGGGACAATTGGAGATATCATTGCGGATACCGCTGAGGAAGTGGCGCAGAAAACTGGTCTATCGATTGGTGTTGCGCGAACTGTCCAAATGGCAGCAGATAGGTATTTGCAGTCTGAATAGAATTTATTGGGGGACTCAAAACGGATGTCCAAAGTTCGTGTTTATGAGTTAGCTCGTGAGCTTAAAGTAGAAAGCAAGGCGCTAGTTCCTAAAATCAAAGAGATGGGAATCGATGTGTCTAGCCACCAAAGTACCTTGAGTGCTGATCAGGTGGTTCGTATCAAACGGCAATTCCAAGGAGGAAGTAGCGACTCGGCAAAGTCTCCTCGGGTAATAAGGAGGCGAAGGAAGGCGCAAGCAGCCCCTGGGGCTGAGTCAGCCCCTCAGGACTCTACTGAGCAAAAGACTGAAGTTGGATCCCCTGAATCGAAACCAGAAACAGAAGAAGTCGCTCGTGTAGCGTCTACCGGAGCCCCTGAGGCGCCCAGCTCTGAAGTCGATCGCGAGGGAGAGCAAACGACAGCTGCGCCAGCGGCGGAATCTCCCCGAGCGGAACATGCCGCACCTGAGGCTGACCAGAGCGTGAGCGAGGAACCAGCCGAAGCCAAGGAACCGGAGAAACCCCAAGCTGAGCCTGTTGCGGAACGCGCGGAGCTAGGAGCATCTTCATCTTCTGAATCACCCAAGATGGAGACTCAAGCACCAGTGGAAGCTAGTCAAGCCGCAAGAACCCAAGAACAACCAAAGCAGACTGCCAAGCAAAGCGAGGCAGCAGCTGAGAAGAAGAATAGAGAGCCGCAACGTGCCGCTGCTCCTCGATCATCTGGTAGCGCGACGATAGTTCGGCGTGCAACTAAGGACGAGGTTGCTAAGGTGCAGCGAGAGCGTGCCGAACGAGCCGATCGTCGAACGCAACGAGGAGGTGAGCGACCTCAACGTGGTGGATTCCAAGGTCGACCTGGCAATGATCGCCCACGTCCGGAAGGTGGAAGTCCTCGCGGTCCTCGCGATCGCAACGACAGTCGCCCGCCGAGGCCACCTCGCAATCAGGAAGAGACTCCTGTAAGCCCAGCAGCGGCATTTGATCCAGGCTCTGTAAAAGAGAGTAAGTGGGGCGAGCCAAGGCGAGATAAGAAAAGAACGACTAAGCCTACTTCTGAGCAAGAGGCAGCCGCAGCCGCAGCCGCAGCTCGGAAAGCACCACCGAAACAAAAACGAGATCATTTCTCGACACGAGCTATACTAAGTCAAATTGATTCTCCCGAAGAGGCTCCAGTACCAGCTCCGGCTAAAAAGAAGACGGTTTATACACCGCAAGCTGGCAATCGTAAAAGAGACTTGAAGCGTCGCAAAGATCTCAAGAAAACTCAGATTACAACTCCCAAGGCTTCCCTTCGGGTTGTTAAAATGGGTCATGAGATTACTGTTGGAGATCTCGCCAGACAGCTATCTGTCAAAGCGGGCGAGCTTATCAAGAAGCTTATGGCAGAAGGGGTGATGGCGACTATCAATCAAAATGTCGATTTTGAAACCGCCACATTAATCGCCTCGGAATACAAGTACGAAGTGAAGAGTAACCTAGTTTCTCTTGACGATATTTTGTCCTCGAAGAAGGACGCCTATGAATCAGCGGATCAGCAAGAGCGGCCTCCGATTGTAACTATCATGGGTCACGTTGACCATGGTAAGACTTCAATCCTCGATGCGCTTCGAAAAGCTAAGGTCGCAGCTGGCGAGGCTGGCGGTATCACTCAGCATATCGGAGCTTACAGCGTTGAGAAGGATGGTCGAAAAGTGGCCTTCCTCGATACTCCGGGTCACGAAGCTTTCTCTGCGATGCGTTCTCGTGGTGCACAGGTGACGGATATCGTCATCTTGGTTGTTGCTGCTGATGATGGTGTGATGCCTCAAACAGTTGAAGCGATCTCCCATGCGAAAGATGCTGGGGTTCCCATCATCGTGGCGGTCAATAAGATAGACAAGCCTAATATCAATCTCGATCGGGTTTATACTGAGCTTACTGAGCACGGTATTCAGTCTGAAGAGTGGGGTGGTGACACCCAGTTTGTTAAAGTCTCTGCCTTACAGGGCACTGGGCTAGACGATTTGATCGAAGCAGTCCTATTGCAGTCTGAAATCCTTGAGCTTACGGCAGCAACCGATGTTCCTGGTACAGGAGCTGTAGTGGAAGCTCACCTCGATAAGGGCCGCGGTCCGGTCGCGACAGTTATGATTCGTGAAGGAACATTACGGGTCGGAGATCATGTTGTTGCTGGAACCAAGGTGGGGCGTGTGAGAGCAATGACCAACCACCTAGGCAAGCGACTAAAAAGTGCAGGCCCATCAACTCCAGTTGAGATCGTAGGTCTTTCTGAAGTGCCTATGGCTGGTGATACCATCGATGTGGTGGAAGGTGAGCGCCAAGCACGAGAGGTTGCTGCCTGGCGTGAAGAGCAAGCCGCAGCCATGGCTTCTGGCAAATCTAGCGCTGCGTCACTTGAAGAGCTGCTCAGCAAAGTCAAGGATGCGGATACCCCTGAAGTTCCAGTTATAGTTAAGGCTGACACTCAGGGCTCGGTGGAAGCTGTTACGGAAGCCGTAATGAAGCTAAACACTGATAAAGTTCGCAACCGTGTGGTTCACAAGGCTGTTGGCGGTATTAATGAATCCGACTTGTCACTAGCGGAGACATCGGGTGCCGTTGTGGTCGCCTTCAACGTCCGTGCTGCTCGTGGTCTCGATGAAGAGGCTGAGAAGCGTGGTGTTATGGTTAAGTACTTCAGTGTCATTTACGAGATTGTCGATGCTCTAAAAGCTGTTATGGCTGGTAAATTGCCACCTATTCAGCGGGAAGTTGTCATCGGTCATGCTGAGGTGAGGCAAACCATCAAGGTGCCGAAGGTTGGCTTGGTTGCTGGTACAGCTATTACTGATGGTAAGGTGGTACGAAACTCCAACGTTCGCTTGATTCGCGAAGATGTTGTGGTTTACAGCGGCAAACTGGGCTCTTTGAAGCGCTTCAAAGACGATGTCAAAGAAGTGGCTCAAGGATACGAATGTGGTATTGGAATTGATGGCTATAACGATATTCGCATTGGCGATATTATTGAAGCCTTTGTCATAGAAGAGGAGGCGGCGACTCTCTAGGGAGTCTGACGCCTTAAGATAGATCGGAATAACCCCTGGGGGCGGTTTGCCTTCTAGGGGTTTTAGCAGTTTAGCCCTTTGCACAAACTGTTCGACAAAATGAAAATAGGGCTTAGAAAAAAGGAATCATCATGGGATTGCGTCAAGAACGATTGGCAGATGAGGTTCGTGATGTTCTCGCTGAGTGTTTTCTCGGTGGGAAAATGTCAGATCCTCGCCTTGAATCGGTAACCATCACAGCAGTAAAAATCAGCGCAGACTTGCAATTGGCCTACGTCTACTACCGAGTGTACGGCGACGATAAGGGCGAGCAAGCACAGAAAGGCCTCGAATCCGCAGCAGGTTACTTGAAGAAGAAGCTTGCGAAGAGCTTAGATGTGAGACGAGTTCCTGAACTGAAGTTCTTCTTCGATGAAAGCATCGAGCATGCCTCGCGAATCGAAGAGCTACTCAAAAAGCTGTAATGGAGCAGAAACTTTGGAAAAGAGGAAAAGTAGAAAGGCCTTCTCTGGCCTGCTTCTTGTAGAGAAACCATATGAAATGGTATCTAAAGATGTCTCGCGCTGGGTTCAAAGGCATTTTGGGCGGCAGAAGCTGGGCCACGTAGGGACACTTGATCCCCTAGCATCTGGAGTCTTACCGGTTGTATTTGGCAAAGCCACACGCCTCCAAGATTATCTCCTAGAAATGGATAAAAGTTACGAGTTTGATATTAAATTCGGACAAGCAACTGTGACACTCGACGTGGAGGGGGAGGTCTATGAAGAAATGCCTCATGACCACGTCAATGAGCTGGAGCTTCGTAAGATTGCTACGGGATTGGTAGGGGCTTTCCCACAAGTTCCTCCACTTTATTCAGCGGTCAAGTATGAGGGCAAACCCTTGTATGAGTATGCCCGAGCCGGGCGTGGTGATGAAGTTCCTCTTGAGCGATTCAAGAAAGATGTTGAAATCCATGGCTTAGAGCTATTAAAGTTCGAGGAAGACACAGCAACATTTAGTGTTTCTTGCTCAAAAGGTACCTACGTTAGGGTTATAGCCGACACCATTGCTCGAAATGCAGGAACTTGCGGTCATGTGACAAGACTTGTACGCACGAAGGCGGCAGGGTTTGCTTTGGAGCAATGCTATAGCTTAGAATTTTTGACCGAGAACTTGGATCGATTCGAGGAATTCTTGATCCCCTTAGGGAAAATTCCTCTCCAACTTCCTAAATGGCAAGCTGTTGATGACGATTTGGTGAGGCGTCTTAAAATGGGGCAGACCATGCATGTGGATATGCGTTTTTTTGAAGACGGCCTTGAGCAAATGGGGGACCGTAGGGTCCGTATACATTCTATTGACCGAATGCTCCTTTTAGATAAGGATAGTAGGTCTTTTGGTATTGGTAGCGCCAGCATCCTAAATTCAGGGCGTATGGCCGTTCAAATGAGGAGAGGGCTCTCATGACCAGCGAAAATAAAAACTATCTATTTACTTCTGAATCCGTGAGTGAAGGCCATCCAGATAAAGTTGCAGACCAGATTAGTGACGCGATTCTTGATGCGCTCCTAGAGCAAGACAAGCATTCTCGTGTAGCTGTTGAGACCCTTGTCAAAACAGGGCTTGTGGTGATCGCTGGTGAAGTTACAACTAAAGCCGTTGTAGATTATGCCGCTATCGCCCGTAAGGTTATCGAAGAAATCGGTTACAACGATGGTTCTCTTGGCTTTGATGCTAAAAGCTGCGGTGTGATTACGGCTCTTGATCAGCAGTCTCCCGATATTTCTATGGGTGTTACAGCAGGAGAAGGCTTACATGAAGAGCAAGGTGCCGGTGACCAGGGTATGATGTTTGGTTACGCTAGTAACGAAACCCCTGAGTTCATGCCAGCCACTATCAGCTATGCGCATAGACTCCTACAAAAGCTTTCCGAGCATCGCCAAGCAAAAACCGTTGACTACTTGCGACCTGATGCGAAGAGCCAGGTGACCGCTGAATATAAGGATGGCAAGCTTGCGCGAATTGACGCTGTTGTAATCTCTACTCAGCACACAGAAGATGTTGAGCATGCTGAGCTTAAGCAGTTCGTTATTGAGCAAGTGATTAAAAAAGTCGTTCCTGCTGAGTTGCTGGATGATCAAACCAAGTATCATATCAACCCAACGGGCCGGTTCGTGATTGGTGGACCTCAGGGTGACTGTGGTTTGACGGGTCGTAAGATCATCGTCGATACCTACGGCGGCCACGGTGCCCATGGTGGGGGTGCATTCTCTGGAAAAGATCCCACTAAAGTGGATCGCTCTGCGGCTTACATGGGGCGTTACATCGCCAAGAATATTGTTGCGGCAGGTCTTGCAGATAACTGCCTCGTGCAGTTGGCCTATGCGATTGGTGTTCCAGATCCAGTAAGTGTTTATGTGAATACCTACGGTACAGGTAAGGCTTCTGATCTAAAAATCGCAGAGGCGGTTCGTGAGTGCTTCAACTTAACTCCGAAGGGTATTGTAGAAACTTTCGACCTTCTTCGTCCTATCTACAAGCCATCGGCTTCTTACGGACACTTCGGTCGTGATCAGTTCCCTTGGGAAAAAACAGATAAGGTTGCTGCCCTGAAAAAGCTTGTATAAGCAGTCCGTAACCAGTTCAATTTCAAAGCTTAGGTTTCCCTGAGCTTTTTTTCTTTGCCCCAGGTGTCTGCCTCGATATACTGGTTCTTATGAATCAAACGAATGACCGAAAAAAACAAAAGCGGCTTTATCTGGTTAACCGTGACTTCCAGATGCGTTATGCAGGTGCGGCCGTAGTGGTAGGATTACTGTCGACCGCTCTAACGACGACGTTGATCTTATTTCCCCTTTATCAATTTGAAATCCTGAGAATTCCAAGGTTTCTACCGCTGCCTGTTATGGTGATTATGGGGATGGCTGCAGTCATCAATGTGGCGTTGGTTGGCTTGCTGGCAATTTTCATCACCCATAAGATTGCTGGACCCATGTATAGCTTAGTACGACATTTTCGAAGTGTTGAAGAAGGCGGGGTTTGGACGGGAAATATGAGACTGAGGGATGGAGATGATCTTCGTTACGTAGTGCGCAACTTCAACGGTATGATGGATGCTATCACCAGCCGTCTTCATGCTGATCTTGCGGTTTTGGATGAGATTAGCCAGGATATTCAGGGCAACGAGCTTAATGCTGAAGAAAAACTTGAAAAAACCCTCCAAGCTGTTAACGATCTGGGGTCGGATATTCGATCACGGCTGCCCAAAGGCGACGCGAACCCCATAGCGAGCTAGATTATGTATATTGAAAAACTTTCGGGAGTCTATGACACCCAGCTACCCACTGGCATTATCCTCAATGTCAATGGGGTTGGTTATGGCCTAGAAATGCCCTTGTCTTCTATGTGCGAACTCCCTCCACTAGGCAAGTCAGTTACACTTTGGACTTATACCTATGTGCGAGAAGATAGTATTAAGTTGTTTGGCTTTTTACGCTACGAAGATCGGGTGTCTTTCGAAGTGATGCTTAGCCTGAGTGGTGTTGGACCAAAAGTGGCTCTGGCAACGCTTTCGACTTTGAGTATTGCTGCGATTAGACGAGCGATTCAATATAACGATCCCAAAATCTTGGTTGCTGTTCCTGGTGTAGGGCCTAGGCTTGCCGAAAAGATCTTAATCGAACTCAAGCCAAAGCTAGAGAAACTTAGCAACGTGGCATCGTTCGGCTTTGATGACGGTGCTATGCGGATGGATGAAGCAGACTTCGATCACATACACCCCGAAGAGCGATTTGAAGCTAGGGATGCCCAAACTCAAATCCTAGATGATGTGCGTTCGGCATTGGAAAACCTTGGTTTTAAGGATAAGGCCATCGATCCGATCATCAAGTCGATCCAGAAAAAAGCTGATGTTACCAGCTTTCAGGATGTGATGAAGCATGCTTTAAAACTTCTCACCGACCAAGGCCAAAAAGACCCCAAAAAAGGTTCTGTGCGGGCACCGAGTGCTAGTCTTGACCGGGAACTATTTTAGGAGAGCGGTATGACAGCAGAGATCGAGCGAGTGATCCTATCTCCCGTCGCTGATGAACCTGAGTCTCAGGAGTCAGAAGTTATTTCAGGGCCAAGCCTTCGGCCTCAATTATTTGATGATTATCCCGGTCAGGAAGCCGTGAAAGAGAACCTGCGGGTCTATGTTCAGGCAGCGAGAAAGCGCCAAACGCCCTTAGATCATAGTATTTTTCATGGCCCCCCCGGTCTGGGCAAGACTACGCTGGCGAAAATTGTCGCTAATGAGTTGGGTGCACCGTTTTATCAGACAAGTGGGCCTTCGATCGATAAACCAGGAGATCTAGCTGGGATTCTCGCTGGGATTGAGCCGGGGGGAGTATTATTTGTTGATGAGATCCACCGTTTGCCTATTACTGTTGAAGAAGTTCTCTACTCCGCCATGGAAGACTTCTGCGTTGATATTTTGGTCGGTCAGGGACCAGCCACAAGAACCGTGCGGATGCCGATCAACCCATTTACGTTGATTGGCGCAACAACACGGATCGCAAGCATTTCTGCGCCATTAATTAGTCGATTTGGCATTCAAGAGCACCTCGACTTCTACTCTGAGTCGTCTCTTGCCAAGATTCTTATGAGAAGCGCCAGTATCTGGGACATCCCACTAGCGGAAGATGGAGCTATGGAATTGGCCCATCGATCGCGGGGTACACCTCGGATTGCCAATCGACTACTTCGAAGGGTCCGTGATTTTGCAGACTTTCATAGCGTAAGTGAGCTGCATCGGGATATCGTCGATCTGACCCTGTCTCGCTTGGACATCGATCAACAGGGGCTTGATCGTATGGATCGGCGTATACTCTATACTATTCGAGACCGCTATCGAGGTGGTCCGGTTGGTATCGAGACATTGGCTGCTACGGTGGGCGAGGAGCGTACCACCATTGAAGATGTCTATGAGCCTTACCTTACCCATAAAGGGCTTATTCAACGAGGGCCTCGGGGCCGAGAGCTGTCTGAAGAAGCTATCAATCACCTAGAAAACTGTGATCAACACCAATCCCTATCGAGGTGAACGTGGATATTTCAGCACTTATTTATGCTTTGATCTTGGGAGTTGTCCAAGGGATCACAGAGTTTTTGCCGGTTTCAAGTTCTGCTCACTTGATCATTGTGTCTTGGTTCTTTCAAGGGGACACCTTGCCCCTGAGCTTGAATGTAGCCCTTCATATTGGAACCTTGGTTGCGGTTCTGATCTATTTTAAGAAGGATTGGTGGGCGATCGCGGACGGTGTGCTGAAAGCTGCCACCAAGAAGGAAAAGTCCTTTTCAAGCCATGTCTTGCTACCTGGTATGATCATAGGTTCCATTCCTGCGGGAGTGATCGGCCTCTTGTGGAAAGACGAGATTGAAAGATTTTTTCACAACCCAGGCTTTGTCGTTTACCCCCTTGCTATTGTGGGTGTCGCTCTATGGCTTGTAGACCTAAAGGTGCCTGCAAAACGATCTCTGCAAGATCTTTCGATTCGCGATGGCTTTCTGGTGGGGCTAGCCCAAGCCTGTGCCTTGATTCCGGGGACTTCTCGAAGCGGGGCTACGATTTTAGGGGGGCGATTGCTAGGCTTTGATCGGGAGAGCGCCGCACGTTTTTCCTTTCTGCTCGGTACGCCAGCCATGCTTGGTGCAGCTCTTCTTGAGGCTAAGAATATTAGTCAAAGCCTCTCTGACCCGGTTTTTTACATCGGCTTTGTCACCTCGATCATTGTTGGCATCCTCTCGATCCACTTTCTTTTGGAATTTGTAAAGCGATTTGGGCTCGCTGCATTTGCGATTTATCGAGTAATTCTAGCTATCTCTCTGTTTTTCTTGGTCAACTAGCCGAATTTGGTATAAGTCCTATGCTGTGAGTTCACCAGCGGAGGGCCTATGCCACCCAAACTGCGAAGATCCTTAGTGGTCCGGCTGATTGCCTTAGGATTTATCTATCTGATAGTCTTAGGGAACATCTGGTTTATTCAGCTATTTACAGAAAAGGTCACACCACTCTGGATGCAACTTGCATTTCTCATTGGGGTTGCTTGGGTCGGTATCCTTGGGGTGTGCCTAGGGATTTATGGCACCTATTTGTGGAAGACTGGGGCCCTACAAGAGGATGAAGACGATGACACAGAATCCGAAAATCGAGTATGACGACGGCACTCTGGTAATTGGCAATCTTCCCGAAGAGCTTCGGAATGAAGTGGAACACATTGTTTTTGATCAGAGAACCAAGCAGTGGCGTAGCCCAGCTTATCAATATCGTGATATCGTCTATCAAGCCTTTCAGAAAAAAATTCCATTGGAAGATCGCGCCCGCGCTTACGATAAACTTGATTTGAGCCTGCAGCAGCGGATCATTCCTCGTGACCATCAGAAGAAGGCTTTGGAAAGCTGGGAAAGCCATGGTGGCAAAGGGGTTGTATGTCTCCCAACGGGGGCGGGTAAGACGATCCTCGCTGTGCTAGCGATGGCAAAAATTAAACGACCTACCTTAGTTGTCGTTCCAACGATTGATCTCCTGCATCAGTGGCAGAAGACTTTGTCGGTATTTTTCTCTGTGCCCATCGGTTCGTTGGGAGGAGGAGATCGGGACATCCAGACTATAACAGTCTCCACTTATGATTCAGCTTATCTGATGATCGATCAGCTAAGTTGTCAGTTTGGGTTTGTTGTTTTTGATGAGTGCCATCACCTGCCTTCGCCTCAGTATCAGATGATCGCACGCTCAGCTATAGCGCCATTCAGGCTTGGTCTATCCGCAACTGTGGAGCGTCCTGATGGTAAAGAAGAGATTATCTATGAGCTGCTAGGGGACCTAGTCTATGAGGGTATGATCAGTTCTATGGTGGCAGATGTTTTGTCTCCATACGATGTTGTTAGTATCGAGATTGATATGACCGACGAGGAGCGTGAAGAGTATAAGAAGCATCGTAAAGTATATACCGACTTCTTGCGACGCGCGGGGGTAAACTTCTCATCTCCAGGAGGTTGGCAGGAATTCATCCGAAAAAGTGCTCGGATGCCTGGTGGGCAGGAGGCGATGGACTCTTATCGCAAACAGAAACAGCTTTCCCAGGGGTCTGAGGGCAAGGTCGATGAGTTGTGGAATCTATTTCAATACCACAGAGGTGATCGCATCATTGTCTTCACCAATGATAACGCCTTAGCCTACCGCATTGGTGAGGAGTATATTCTGCCTGTTCTAACCCATCAAACCAAGCCCAAGGAGAGAAAGCGGATGCTTAGCTCATTTCGGTCTGGTGAATTAGATATTCTTGTGACTTCAAAAGTTCTCAATGAAGGTGTGGATGTTCCTGAGGCTAGTGTTGGGATTGTGGTATCGGGGAGTGGTGCGGTTCGCGAGCATGTGCAACGCTTGGGCCGAATTCTACGTCACCAGGAGGGCAAAAGAGCGGTGCTCTATGAGTTGATATCGAAAGATACGAGTGAGAAATATGTGAACCAAAGAAGGCGGATGCACCATGCTTACCAAAGCTCATCTGAAGTACACAAGCCGTAGTGGTTCAGTATATCCAAAGTATGTGTCACCTACAGACGCTAAAGTCCTTGAGGATATCGACGCGTTGACTTCGGTCTATAGTGCAGCCATCGGTCAGTCCACTGTCGACATTGAAGGCAAGTTGAAGAAGGCGGGAAAGTCTGCTCTGGCAGACGGATTACGCAAGCTACTTGAGGAGCGATGCGAGTTTTCAGACGAAGGCTTTGCGGATTTGGAGGCGCAACGCTGGCAATATATTGAGGCTGCCAAAGCTCTCCGTTTAGAAGGCGGGATGAGCCGTCAAGATTTTCAGGACAGCCTGTCTCGATCCTGGGGAGTTTCCTTTGCAGAAGCTAAGGCCAGCTTGTATGGGGATCTTCCATACAAAAAATTAATTACAAAATTCGAGCCCTACGATCCCAAAGACTTGGTTCACAGATTCAACTGTGCACAGATCCAAGGGCTTCTCATGCAGGCGAAGGAAATCAAGGTTGTTGTCGATGATCCCGATCTTGTTAAGCGGCGTAGATTGTTTCAGAAAGTAAAGTTTCATGGTCTCATCGCCAGCTTAGATAGCGACATCAACGACAAGAGCTTGCGGTTTGTGATTGGTGGCCCCATGTCGATCTTCGAGGGCAGCCATACCTATGGCAGTAGGTTGGCTAACTTCTTCCCCTACCTTCTTCATATGAAAGCTTGGCAACTGGAAGCGCAACTCAAACTAAATCAAAAAGCGCTTGTCCTTAAGTGCGACTCGAAAAAGAAGATCAAATCTCACTACAAGGATCTTGCTGGATATATCCCTGATGATTTACAGGGTTTCTTGAAGGGTCTCAACGATAGTAAAGCCCTGTCAGAGAAGGGCTGGAAAGCGATGGCCTCTGAAAACTTTATCAATCTTGGGGGGCAGAACTACTGCTTTCCTGACATAACTCTCGTCCATAAGTCGGGGTCAAAAAGACATATTGAGATCTTCCATCGCTGGCATCAATCTCAATTGCAGCGAAGACTCGGTGATGCTAAGTCGTTCTCTCAGCTCGATCTGGTGCTAGCTGTGCCAAAAAAGTTAGTAGAAAAGCTGGGGATAAAGCAACAATTACAGAGTCTTGACAGCAGCCTCAATTCGGTCATTGAATACAGCACGTTCCCGACGGTTCGGGCAGTATTAGCCTACCTGGATAGCCATGGCAAAGTGCTATAATTGGAGTTCAAAAGGTGCTAGGGTGCAGCAAGATTGGAAGTGTGGTGGAAGGGTATGAAATTGGGAACTTCAATCGACAACAAGATCAAAGAAAAAGAGGCTGAGTTGATCAAGCTCAAGAAAAAGGTGAAAGCCCAACAAGAACTTGATGGAGACGACCAAGACTTGCTCGAAGAAGATGACAGCACCGCCGGAGATAAATCTAGCGCCTTTGATTCAAAAACAGCTGAGTTGATTGCAACTCTCGATACGGCGAGGGGAAAAAGACTCTTGATCTGCATCAAGGGCTACCCTGATCCTGATAATATTGCGACATCTTTGGCTCTTAGCTATATGGCTCAAGCGTTCGATATTCAGTCGACCATCGTTCATTTCGAGCAAATCTCCCACCATGAGAACCGGGCTTTGGTAAAGAAGCTCGACCTAGATATCGAGGAGTACTCCGATCAGTTCGACTATTCGAGCTACGATTACTATGCCATCAACGACTCCCAAAACACTGACCTCCCCATTAAGATCCCTGAGACTTGTGAGCTCTTAGTTTTCGTAGACCATCACAAGCGTTTAGGTACAGTCAAAGGTCATTTTGTGGATATCCGAGAGGGGTCTGGCTCCACATCCGCGATCTATGGAGAATATCTGCAAGAGCCAGTCTTTAATTTTTCTGGGGATACCAGTGAAGAATCAAAGATCGCAACAGCATTGATGCATGGTGTGCGGTCGGATACGGATAATTTTGTGAACGCAACGCCAATTGACTATAAAGCGAGTGAATTTTTATCACGCTTTGTAGATAAAGACTTACTGTCTTTGATTTCTCGTCAATCCATTCCGGCCAAGACTATGGATTTGACTCAAATAGCGCTTCAACGAAAAGACATTCGCGGCACCTTCATGTTCTCGGGTGTCGGTTATGTTCGTGAAGAAGATCGCGATGGCATTGGCCAGTGTGCTGACTACATGCTCAATCGTGAGGGAATCGACACGGTTGTTGTTTACGGCGTTGTCGGCGGTGAGTTCGTCGACGGCTCGCTACGCACCAAGTCTCACGTCCTGGACCCCGATAAGTGGATCAAGGATGTTTTTGGGATGGATCAACATGGTGTGTATTATGGGGGTGGTCGTAAGGATAAGGGAGGATTTCAGATTCCTCTTGGAGTCTTTGGTAAATGCTCCGATCGGGAGCTGCTCTGGATTCTTATCAAAAAGACCATAGACGAACTGTTCTATAACAAGATTGGTGTGGAAGATTCAGAATCTTCCACTGACTAAAAAGGCTTGACTGAAACCCGCCTCTAGAAAAGCTTTTGGCTATCGAGCATAATTGTTACAGGGCCGTCATTGATCGATGCGATGTTCATGTGGGCCTGGAATCGACCAGTTTCGATCTTCAAGCCACTTGCTTTAAACTCAGTAACAGAAGCTTCATAGATTTCTTTGGCACTTACAATAGGTGCTGATTGATTGAAGCTGGGGCGTCTTCCTTTCCGACAATCCCCATACAGAGTGAATTGACTCACTAGCAGAATTTCAGCTCCTAGGTCGGCGGCGCTAAGGTTCATATTGCCGTGATCATCATTGAAAATCCGAAGATTAACCACTTTATCTCGGATGTATGCAATGTCTGATTGCTTGTCATCCTGGCCAATACCTAAAAAGACCAGCAATCCTTGTGCAATGGACCCAACCGTTTTTCCCTCGACGGTCACAGATGCCTCTTTGACTCTTTGAACGACTGCTCTCATGGATGTTGCCTCTCTATCATGGAACCAAAATTCCTATAGGATCAGGAATTAAATTTAGCTAGGTTACACGTGACGGTCAGGCGATTCAAGGAACTCAGGCTGTCATTGCGTGTTTAAAAACTGAAGGAGAGTCGAGGTGGGACGTACAAAACGTAGAATTTTAACAGTGGTCATGGACGGAGTTGGCGTTCGAGATAGCGACTACGGTAATGCAGTGAAGCTAGCGCGCACACCATTTCTTGATCGCCTCAAAGACCGTGCTCTTTACCGTACCTTAAAAGCTCATGGCACCTATGTGGGTCTGCCCAGTGACGGGGATATAGGTAATAGCGAAGTTGGTCATAATGCCTTAGGAGCTGGCAAGATCTATGATCAGGGTGCCAAGCTTGTAGCGAACGGCATTCAAGATCGTACGATGTTTGATGGAGAAGTCTGGCGGAGTATGATGGCCCAGGTGAAAGAAGCTTCGTCTACCCTCCACATGATAGGTCTGCTATCCGATGGCAATGTTCATGCGCATCAAGATCATGTTCACGCCATGCTTGAGGAAGCTAAAAAGGCAGGGGTAAAGAAAGTCAGGCTTCATGTCCTACTAGACGGTCGGGATGTGGGAGAGAAAACTGCCGAAACCTATATTGATCGCCTGGAAGAAAAGATGTCAGCCATTACAGCGAGTGACTTTGATGTCAAGGTAGCCTCTGGGGGTGGCCGAATGACCACGACAATGGACCGCTACGAAGCGGATTGGTCCATGGTGGAAAGAGGTTGGCATGCCCATGTTCTTGGTAAGGCCGACCAGCAGTTCCCGTCATTGCCTAAGGCGATTGAATATTTTAGGTCTGAAACTGATACAATCGATCAATATCTTCCGCCCTTCGTGATAGTAGAAGATGGCAAACCCGTTGGGACGATTGAGGATGACGATGCGGTTATTTTCTGGAATTTTCGTGGTGATCGAGCCATAGAGATCTCTCGGGCATTTACCGAGGATGATTTGGATAGCTTCGATCGGGTGCGGTTCCCGAAAGTGAACTACGCTGGGATGATGGAGTATGATGGCGACCTGCACATTCCTTCGCAGTATCTCGTTCAGCCTCCTGCTATTGATGGAACTTTAGGGGCATCCTTAGTGAGTCAAGGAGTAACCCAGTTTGCCTGTAGCGAGACTCAAAAGTTTGGTCATGTAACTTATTTCTGGAATGGTAATCGCTCCGGCTACTTCGATAAGTCCATCGAAGAGTATGTGGAAATTAAGTCAGATAATATTCCTTTCGACCTAAAACCGTGGATGAAGGCAGCAGAAATCACCGATGAAACCGTCCAACGCTTGATGAAGGGCTCCTTCGATGTAGGGCGTATTAATTATGCCAACGGTGATATGGTAGGACATACAGGCAACCTAGAAGCCAGCATCATTGCAATGGCTACTGTCGACTTACAAATTGGTCGGCTGATGAAGGCCTGCGACAAGACGGATACGATACTTATGGTCACCGCAGATCATGGAAACTGTGATGAGATGTTTGATACCAAGGATCAAAGCTCAACAGATCCAAAGTGGCTACTTAATCTAGACCAGAATCGACCCAAGGCAAAGACTTCTCATACCCTCAATGAAGTGCCGCTCTATATCTACGACCCCAAAGGTGTTTCGGACTACGAGCTTCACACAAATAACCAGGCGTCCATTGGCAACGTTGCCTCCACAATATTGAGTCTGGCAGGCCTTCCAGAGCAAGATGAGTACCTACCAAGTCTCCTCAAGGTGAAATCATGAGTCAGGAATGGCAAGATCGACTAGGTGAAGATCTTTCACAGGCGCCAGATCACTTCAAGAAGCTTATTGAAGTGATTGCCAAGCTAAGGCATCCCCAAGATGGTTGTCCCTGGGATCTAAAGCAGGATCATCGTTCTCTGCGACGATTCATGATTGAAGAGGCTTATGAAGCGGCTGAGGCCATGGCAGGTGACGATTTTGATCACCTGCGGGAAGAACTGGGAGATGTGTTGTTGCAAGTGGTGCTCAATAGCCAGCTCTTGCGTGACTCGGGTGAAGAGGGGATCACTTCTGTAATAGAGTCCATCACCGATAAAATGGTGCGGCGCCATCCCCATGTCTTTGATGAGAGTAGCGGTAAGCTAACGGAAGATGAGGTCAAAGCTAACTGGCAGAAAATTAAGAGTGAAGAAAAGCCAGATTCGGTGGAGCACACCTTCGCCAATGAGGAGAAGGAAACCTTTCCTGCATTGATGCAAGCTTACAAGATTGGTAAACGGGCTGAAAAGGTGAGGTTCGACTGGGCTGATGCAGAGCAGGTTTGGCAGCAGCTGAGTTCTGAGTTAGAAGAATTAAGAATCGAGATCGACAGGGGAAATCAGCAGGCCATTGTTGATGAGATGGGGGATGTTTTTTTCTCCCTAGCCCAGTTATGTCGTCACCTGAAGGTTGACCCCGAAGTGGCTGCAAGCCAGGGTAATCAAAAGTTTCTGCGTCGCTTTCGTGTTATTGATGGTTTGGTGCAAGCTCAAGGCAAGTCCTTGTCAGACCTTGACCTTGAAGAGATGGAAGAGTTTTGGAAGAGAGCTAAGCAGATCGATAGAAACAGATAAAAAAAAGGCTGCCTATTAGAGCAGCCTTTTAAAAGTCAGATTGACTTAAGAATTACTTCTTCTTCACATCTGCTTTGAACTCACCTTTCTGAGCCTTATTAAGGACAGCAGAAAGTCGTGCAACCTTGCGAGATGCGTTGTTCTTGTGAAGGATGCCCTTGCTAGCTGCTTTAGTAAGAGCTTTTTGTGCAGCTACGAACAACTTCTGAACGTTCTCGCCTTGCTCGCCGCCTTCAGCAGCGTTGCGGAAGCTCTTAACAGCAGTTCTTACCGATGAAAGGTAAGAGCGATTTCTGTCGCGCTTAACAGCGTCAGAACGAATTCTCTTTTTTGCTGATTTATGATGTGCCACTTTGTTTCCTCAATTTATCTTAATTGCTGGAGCCAGCTTCGATTTTCTTTTTGATTCTTGCTTTCAATTTACGACGAGAAATTTTACGTCTCATCTTTAGCGTTCTACGGTTGTCGCCGCGACCCATATCATTCTCCCTATTACTTCAGTTTAATGCCGTTCTTACGTGCGTAAGCGTCTAGTCCAAGCTTGTCGATAGTGCGAATTGTTGAGGTGCAAACCCTCAGAGTTACGAACTTGTTAAGCTCGGGCGACCAAAACTTCTTCTTTTGAAGGTTAGGAAGAAAGCGGTGCTTTGATTTGATGTTCGAGTGAGAAACGCGGTTTCCGACTAGAACGCCTTTTCCAGAAAGTTCACAACGTCTTGACATGATTATTCTCCCCTTTGCTCTTTTGGTGCGTCGGAAGCCTTGTTGTCGCGGTCTCCGCTAGGACGATCACGATCAGAACGATGCTGAACCTTACGAGCTGTGCCGATTGCAGATGTAGCAATTGCAGACATCTCAGTTGCAAAGTTTCGCTCTTGACGGTGTGCTAGTGAGTAAGGAAGCAATGCTAGGTAGCGTGCTCTCTTAACTGCGGTACAGATAGCGCGTTGCTGACGAGCTGTAGCACCAGAGATTCGGCGAGGGATGATCTTGCCGCGATCGGTGATAAATCGGCGTAGAACTTCCGGTTTTTTGTAGTCGATCACAATGCTGGGATCGAGTGTCCGCTTGCGGCGGAACAAAAGTCTTCTTTTTCTCTTCGCGTTAGCCATGAAGCCTCCAGTTAGCGATCAGATACCCTAAATGCTTTCCCCCAACGATTTCAGTTTTCTGAACGGGTATCCCATCTTAATTTGGGTGGGGAAAAATAACTCAAAAAGTCGCATTAGGCAAGCTATTTAGACAAATACGCCAGTCCCTCCACCAGAGGCTATCAAGTGGTTTTTATATCGCATAAAAAAGGCTAAATTGACGCATTAATATCTAACTAGTCGCCTAAAGGCTTTCTTGATAAAACAGAGCAGTCCTGATGGCAAGCAATATTTGCCAAGTCATGACCACCGGAAGGAAAGTTAGCTATATGTCCGAACAAATTCTGCTAGAGATAGCAGTGGATACTCCTCTCGCCCGGACGTTTACCTATTCCCATCAAAACGAGATTCCCCCTGGTTGTCGGGTGATGGTGCCATTTGGTAAACAAAATCGACGTGTTATAGGTGTGGTGCTGGGTCGCTCCCAGACTGAAGGCCTTGTGGCATCCAAGATTAAGGGAATCATCGAGCGATTGGATCAGGAGCCAAGCCTATCTCCCGTGATGCTGCGCTTGGCGCGTTGGCTGGCCGATTATTATTTTCATAGCATTGGCGAAGTTCTACGGGCCATGATGCCGGCAAGTAGCAAGGTGAAACAGAAAATTGCTTGGCATCTTACGGCTGAGGGTAGAAAAGCTTGGGAGGTTGATGACCACCCACATCACAAGGTCGTTCGGCAGGTTTTCGTGCGGCGTAGTCCCTTGGCCGATGGAACATTTACCAAAAAAATTAGTGCTATAGATTCTCTAGGGCCAAGTGCTGCGGGAGCCAAGAAGAAGATGGTTTCACTAGGATTGGTGGAGCGCGCGGATGAGTCTAAAGTGAAGCCTACCCTTGTTCAAAGTCATCAGCAAGATTTGCCAACAACTCCGGAACCGCCTAAAAACCTAACCGTCAAGCAGACCGAGGTATTTTCGCGGCTTCAGGCTGCCATGAAGGCTGAGAAGAAGAAAGCTCAAGTTCTATGGGGAGTTACCGGAGCTGGTAAGACAGAAATCTACCTGCAGCTGATTGCTGATTGTTTTCGATTCCACAGGGATTCCCAGGCCTTAGTTCTTGTCCCAGAAATTTCACTGACTCCGCAGATGACGATGATCTTCGAACGCCGCTTTCCTGGCTTAGTGTCCGTGGTCCATTCAGCACTCGATCAAAAGGAGCGCTGGCATCGCTTGGAGGCGATTCGCACAGGGGCGGCTCGTATCCTTGTTGGCCCGCGATCTGCCGTATTTGGTCCATTTCGGAACTTGGGGCTAGTAATCTGCGACGAGGAGCACGATTCGAGCTACAAGCAATCAAGCGGCCTTCAGTATCATGGGCGAGATGTAGCGGTCCTTCGAGGGCAGATGGAGCAGGCTCTCGTTGTTCTCGGTAGTGCGACGCCGTCGATCGAAACTATGGCTAATGTCAGATCTGGTAAGTACGAGATTTTGGAGCTGCTTGAGCGAGTGCATCAGAGGGCATTACCAGAAATCACAGTGCTAGAGCAAAAGGCTCAAAAGCGTCGCGGTCAAACGATCCGTGCAGGTCTCGATGAGGGTGAAATTCCTGTTCATGAAGATGTTATAGCTGAACTGAGGCAGAACGTAGAGAAGGGCGAGCAATCCATTGTGATCGTCAACCGCCGAGGCTACGCTTACTTCTTATTTCATCCCGCGAGTAAAAAGACTGTTTCCTGTCCTCAATGCAGTGTTAGTCTGACAGTACATAAGAAGTCTCAGACCCTTAAATGTCATTACTGCGAATATCAGAAAAGCCTGAGTGCTTTTATGGGTAGCGACGATGAATACTTGATAGTTGGTTATGGCAGCGAGCAAGCGGAATCGTTTCTGAGGCGTCAGCTCCCGGGAGCGCGGGTCGTGCGAGTCGACTCGGATACGGTTGCCAAGAAAGGGGCTCTAGAAGACATCCTTAGGGACTTCCGCCAGGGCAAGATCGATATTTTGGTAGGCACACAAATTTTGGCCAAGGGTCATGACTTTCCCAATGTTACTCTAATTTGTCTGCTAGAAGTGGATCAAATGCTTCAGCTACCAGATTTTAGGGCGGGAGAGCGAGCATTTCAGTTGATGGTACAAGCTGCAGGTCGCGCTGGGCGTGCTGAACTTTCAGGGCGAGTTTTGTTGCAAACTCAGAAGGCAGATGACCCCATTATTCGCTTTGCAGTTGCGCAGGACTACCGAGCCTTTGCGGAGTTTGAACTAGGTTTTCGTGAGGCACATCAGTTTCCACCATTCTATAAGATGGTTCATATCGAGTTTAATTCGCCTGAAGAAGCGCGTCTTGAAGGAGTCGTGTCGGGACTCCAAGACCTGATTCAAGAAATGCTGCGGAGGCACGAAAGCTACCGGCGAAGTTTATCCATCTTAGGACCAATTGCACCGCCTATAGAAATGATCCGTGGGCGGATCCGCCGCTCGCTAATTTTGACGTCAAAGGAACCGAAAGACTTATGGAGCGCCACCCGCTTCATCCAGTTGTCTTGCTCCCGTCTGCCATCCGATGTAAGAATGAAGATTGACGTTGATCCTCAGTCGATTCTTTGATGACAATAAGTGGATTCACGTTTCTTTTTGGAAGGCCTCGTAATACAATAACTTGGCAGAGCCTAAGAGGCTGTCTGAAGGGCCCTAGATCACGATAAAGCCCGAAGCTGAGTTGTCTTGAGAGGCTGCCTAAAGGGCCCTAGATCAAGGCTTGGTGACGATAAAAAACTAGAGTTTGGCAAGCTAAATGAGGTTTTTTATCGAGACATAACGCAGAGGTTGGACGTTTCAGACAGCCTCTTAATGCATTTAATGATGAGGAAATATATGGAAGTCAATGAAGTCGGACTCGAGCAGCTACCCTCTTTCCAAAGTGAATCGAAGCTCATCGAAAAGAGAACTATCTTTGTTTCCGAGGGCATTAACTCCACCGTTGCCAAGCGTGTGATCAATCACCTCTTGGCAATGGAAGCTCAAGACAGCTCACAGCCCATCTATATGTATCTCAACAGCCCTGGTGGTGAGGTGAATAGCGGCTTCGCAATCTACGATACGATGAGATTCATCAAGTCAGATGTGCGGGTGGTTTGCACCGGTCTATGCGCCAGTATTGCGACAATCATGCTCCTCGGAGCGGAAAAAGAACATCGCTATGGTATGCCTAATTGTAAGTACTTAATCCACCAGCCTCTGATTGGTGGTCATGTTCAAGGCCAAGCGTCAGATTTGGAAATCACTGCTCGGGAAATTATCAAAACCCGAAAAAAAATCAATGACTTACTTTCTGAGGAGTGTAGTCAACCATTCGCAAAGGTGGAAGAAGACACCACTCGCGATTATTGGATGAACTCTGATGAAGCTCTTGAGTATGGCTTGATTTCAAAAATAGTTTCCAAGATTGATGATTTAGGCTAGATCTCACATCCATGTACCAACGTGGATGATGGAGCCAACGATCAATACGCATCTTCCGAGGAGTTCCAGACTCCTCTTTTTTCTTGCCTTCGTCATTTACCCAAGTTAGTGAGTCAATGTGATTAAGTTGTATTTGAAGCAACATTGGGGAAGCATTCTGATTGCCACCCTCTGCTCCTTATTATTAGGCCTAGTTTCCACAGTTTTATTTTCTCTGGTGGGTCCAGCGCTGCAAATCATCATTGAGCCTCAGTTAACCCAAGTCTCCTGGCAAGAGCTACTGGGCCCTTATCTAGGCAACCTATTAACCGAACTAAGTGGAACCGATCATGTAAAAGCGGCAAAGCTCTGGCAGCTCCTGCCTTACCTCTTGATTGGCCTTGCTGGCCTGAGAGCGCTATTTGCAAGTAGTCAGTGGTTTCTTTGGGAGCGGACAAGTGAAAAAATTGCTGCCAGCATGCGATCCCATTTGGTGAAGGCCTATATTAATTTGAAACCTCAGGCTAGCTATGAGAACGAGTCGTTCGATCAGAAGCTGTCCAGTATATTGACCACCGACGTGAAGATGACTCGCGAATACCTGATTCACTTTTACGGGGGCTTGCCACGGGAGTTGATCCAAGTTCTCCTTTATCTGGTGACTCTGGTCCTACTCTCGCCCAAACTTTTTCTCATATTTATTTTGGGTATTGGCCCAGCGGGAGTGCTTATCTCGCGGCTTGGTAAGAAGATCCGGCGTCGTTCAGCGAAAGCGCTCGATAACTTCGGGCAGTTGAGCGAGTGGCTGCAACAGCGGTTGATGGGAGTGGAAACCATTAAACAATATCAAACAGAGGAACGTGAAGTTGCCAGTCTAGTGGACCTCACTGAAGAGCTGAACAGGAGATTCTTGAAGACTATAAGAGTTAAAGCCCGCACCGCTCCCATCATTGAAACCATAGCAGTTGGAGCTATGGTTGGAGTCCTTTTTATCGCCTTGGATATGGTATCTGAGGGCACTGCTACTGGCAGCGTGTTGATGTCATTTTTTTCCATTCTAGCGATTCTATCTCAATCAGCCTCCAAGCTTGGCCGCTACTATAACAGTAATCGCGAGGGTGGGGCTGCAGTAGAGCGTATTCAAGAGCTTCAAGGCTTTATGGATCAGAATCACCAAGCGGACATGAAAGTTGAGAATCATCAGGGAGTAGAAACTGTTGTTTTGGATCAAATCTCTCTCCGCTACCCAGGGCAGGAAACTCCTGCTCTTGATGAAGTTTCTAGTAAATTCTACCAGGGTAAGATCTATTGCCTGTGTGGGCCATCAGGTGCAGGCAAGAGCTCATTGTTTTCAGCCTTACTGGGTCTTGTGGAGCCCGACTCGGGAACCATCACCTACCGGGAAGGTATTCAAAGGTCTGACATTGGCTACTTGCCGCAGGCGATGTTTGTAGCGCCGACATCCCTGGGTGAGAATATTTCATATCCTGAAAAAAATCCATCACCAGCCGCTTTGCATAAGGCCCTGGTCGATGCCGCTGCCGACGAACTTGCTTCCAAACTCGATGGGGATTCAAGCAAGGAGGATTCTTTAGAAGCTGAGCAGCTTTCAGGCGGCCAAATTCAAAGGGCCTTCATGGCCAGAGTCTTCTATCATCACTTTCCTGTGGTTTTGATCGATGAAGGTACGTCGGCCGTCGATCCTGAGAATGAGGCAAGGATCTATCAATCCATGCGGCGCCTTGCGGATGATGGGGCATGTGTAATCATGATAGCCCACCGACATTCTGGTATCCAGCTTGCGGATGAGGTGCTCTACCTAGAAAAAGGGAAGCTGGTGGCTCAAGGCGGCTACCAGGAGCTGAAACAGTTGGAGCAGTGCTCAGAGCTGTTTCAGCGTGATAGCTTCTAAGGAGCTCGAAAACTCATCACTACCGGATGGAGCTTTCGAGTGTTTCGCTAGAGATTTAGTTCTTTAAGCTTCTGAGTTAGAACTGGGACAGCTTCAAAAAGGTCAGCTACAATTCCATAATCAGCGACAGTGAAAATAGGGGCGTCGGGATCGGTGTTGATTGCAACGATCGTTTTAGACGTTCTCATACCTGCCATGTGCTGGATGGAGCCACTGATTCCACATGCGATGTACAGGTTCGGGTTCACTGTTTTACCAGTTTGTCCAACCTGCATATCATGAGGTGCATAACCTGAGTCAACCGCAGCACGAGATGCTCCCACGGTAGCGCCAAAAGTTTCAGCACACTCTTCAAGTATTTTAAAGTTCTCGGCAGAACCCATAGCGCGGCCACCGGAAATAATGAGGCTGGCTTCTGTGAGGTCAGCTTTTTGGCTGGCGCCTTTGCGAACTTCCACAGTTTTAATCTTTGCTTCCGGTAGACTTACATCGAGAGCCTGGGCGGTAGCAGATCCCTGATCATTCTTTTCAGCAGCCATTGAATTGGGACGTAGTGTAGCAAACTTGATGCCATCACCCGCAAATCCAAATTTGCCAAGGCATTTACCAGCATAGAGTGGTTTGGTAGCTACGAGCTCTCCGCCAACGTCTTCGATTTTAACCACATCGGTGAGAAGTCCAGAGTTGTTGCGAGCGGCAAGTCTCGGGAAAAGGTCGCGGCCCATAGGGGATGCTGATCCTAGGACTAAGTCAGGCTTAAAGCTATCGATTGCTGTCTGCACCGCAGCTGCATAGTTCATCACGTTATAAAGAGATAAGTCGATATGACTCGCTACAAAAACTTGGTCGGCACCGTAGCCAGCAAGTTCGCTGACACAGCTGTCGACACCGTCCCCAACTATAACTGCTGAGACATCAGCAGCGTTTGGTGAGAGCTGGCGAGCTGCAGTTAGCAATTCGAAGCCGTTGTTTTTAAGCTGGCCGTCTCTTTGATCGATATATACAAGAACTTTCATATGCGCTTTCCCCTTTATTAAAGAACTTTAGCTTCGTCGCGAAGCAGCTCGACTACCTTGCCAACCATGCTTGCTACATCATCACCCTGGAAGACCTGACCAGCAGGTTTCTCTGCAGGATACTCTAGCCCTTTTAGAACGACAGTATTTGATAAATCACTGGCATTGAGGCCTAGATCTGCAAGGCTTTTGTTATCGAACGGCTTGCGCTTGGCTTTCATGATGCCTGGCAACGAAGTGTATCTAGGGGTGTTGAGGGATTTATTCGCGCCGACTACCCCGGGGAGATTAAACTGGTGAACTTCTACCTGGCCGCCTTCCACTTCTCGTTCAACGGTGCAAGACTCGCCTTCAATAGTGACTTTGCCAGCAACGTTTACGTGGGGCCAATCGAGAAGTTCGGCTACCATCGTACCGACATGCATG
Organism: Pseudobacteriovorax antillogorgiicola; assembly: GCF_900177345.1. NCBI lineage: Bacteria > Pseudomonadati > Bdellovibrionota > Oligoflexia > Oligoflexales > Pseudobacteriovoracaceae > Pseudobacteriovorax > Pseudobacteriovorax antillogorgiicola. The sequence goes on along the minus strand of NZ_FWZT01000001.1, from coordinate 157,838 downwards.
TTGTCATCATCGATAGCTTGCTTGCCACAAAGAACAAGGCTTGCTTGCTCGCTTTCGACCACTGCTTTCAGTACCTTGGCTACGGCTAGTGAATCAGCACTGTCAAGGCCGTCATTGCTGACGAGAACGCCGCGATCGGCACCCATTGCCAAGCCTTTGACAATAAGGTCCTTGCAAGACGCGTCACCAAAGCTGGCGATCACGACCTCGGCTTGCCCTACTTTTTCTTTTATTTGCAGAGCTTCTTCGATAGCAAATTCATCGTATGGGTTGATGATGAACTTTGTGTTACTGTGATCGATTGTCGCGCCATCTGAGGCGATCTCAATTTTGGTTTCGGTATCTGGGGTTTTTTTAAGCAGGACTAGTATCTTCATCAAGATCCTCTAGACAAGTTGTTAGTTTGTGCCTCCTAAGAGGCTGAGACTATCAAGTGGTCCTCATATAAGCAAGGAATCTAGTATCACGGCTGATGCAGTCGCGTCATCGCTGCCGCAACGCCTTGACCAAGTTCCTCGATCACATGAAAATCCTTCAGGGTGTACTCTAAGGCCGTGAGGCCAGCTAGCAAATCAAACATGTCAAATAATCCAAGGTGAGCGATTCGTACGATCTTCCCCTTAGCTTGATCTTGGCCGCCAGCAAACATCGCGCCGTAGCGCTCCTTGGCATGTTTAAGAAGAGCGACACCATCAACCTCTGCAGGGAGTGCTACCGCCGTGAGAGCTTGCGAGTGGTGACTCTTACTAAACAAAGAAAGCCCCCAAGTGGCGCTAGCCTCTCGGCAGGCTTCTGCAGCAGTTCTGTGGTATTGGTCGCAAGCTTCAACACCAATATCGTTGAGCTTGATGAGGGATACATTCAATGACCTGATCAGTGAAGTCGCTGGTGTCCAGGCCGTTGTTCCCGATTCCTGGCCTTTCCGTTCTCTATCTAAGTCGAAGTAGAACCGGCGGCGGGAGCTAAGCCGACCCCAAGCGCGATCTGATAGGGCAATGAAGGCAAGACCGGCAGGTGTTCCAAAGCCCTTTTGGCTGCCTGATAGGAGGCAGTCGATCCCCCAGTCAGTCATGGGTATGTGATGTGCAACTAGAGCACTGACGGCATCGACCACCAGGAGCGCATCGGATTCCTTATGGACCAAATCGGCGATGTCTTGGATTGGATGAGCCACTCCGGTACTTGTTTCGTTTGCCTGGACGAACACAGCTTTGAGCCCCGGGGTTTCTTGGATAAGGGTTTTCAAAGCATCGAGGTCAACCGTTTCGCCCCAGGTCAAGCGCATCTCCTTGACCTGGCAACCGTAGGCTTGGCCAAGCTTGGTCCAGCGTTCTCCGAATTTGCCACCATTGATGGCGATGATGGGATCACCTTCACCCGTCAAGTTCACCATGGCTGACTCCATGGCTCCTGAACCAGAGCTAGTTAAAATTAGCGGATCTTCAGGGGACTGAAAAAACGGTTGGAGACCCTTTCTAGCTTGCAATACCTCGGCCTTAAATTCAGAGGATCGATGATAGAGAGTTGTTTCAAGTCCGGCTAATGATGATTCCGCAGGAACTGGTGTTGGACCGGGGCAAAAGAGGCGGTTCCGAATGGGAGGCAGTGATCTCATAAAAGGCCCTCAAGCTGTCTATAAATGCTTCGAGGGTGAAAGTATCTAAATTATCGTCCCTGCCCAAGAGAAAACTAGCTTATGCAACTCAATCAAACTGTTTTAGGCTTCGACCTGGTGATAATTGCAGGAATGGGGATAGCAATCTTCTTGCCAGGGCGGAGACGTCGTGGGGATAGGTTGGGGTTCATCTTCATAATTTTTCGTAGAGGTACTTTGTAGCGCCTTGCGATGTGAGTCAGAGTTTCTCCACGGCGAATTCGATGCATTTTGACATCCTTGATTTCAAGGAATGCCAGAGTTGGTTTGATGGCCTCGAACTGCTGAACATAATTCTCTGGAATTCTGATTCTGTAGGGCTGCCCATCGATGCGATGAAGGGGTGGGGTAATACCTTTAATCAATTCCGGGTTCCACCTTTGAAGGTACTTTGCTGGAATATTAAGCTTTTGGGCCACGTCGCTGAGCTTTACAGGGCGATCAACCGTTACGGAAGCTCGGGGTGTGTAGTCATTGGCTGACGGGATGTAATAGAAGCCATACTTTTGCGGGTTTCGAGCTATATTTAGAGCCGCTAGCATTTTGGGAACGTAGTTTTTGGTCTCAGATCGAATGTATCTTGATTCTGCAATGGTCCAAAAATCTCGTGTCTTGAGTCGACGAATAGCCCGATTGATTCGGCCGGGACCAGCATTGTAAGACGCGATAGCTAAGTACCAGTCACCGAAGTCTGTATAGAGATCCTTGAGGTACTTGGCTGCTGCAACGGTAGACTTCACAGGGTCGCGACGCTCATCAAGCCAGTAGTTCACCCTGAGGCCGTAAATCCTCGCGGTACCGCTCATAAATTGCCAAGTCCCTGTGGCTCGCGCCCTGCTGTAGGCGCGATTGTTAAAGCCCGACTCAATCATGGCTAAAAACAGCAGCTCTTGAGGCATGCCGTCTTCTTTGAGAAGAGGTAGGAGAATGCCCTTAAAATTCTCACTTCGGACGAGCCACTTCATAAATGTAGATCGGCCTTCATTTTCAAAGTAATGAATCCAGCGATCGACTTTAGGGTTCCGCACCACTGGGAAGCTCTCGGAGGTCACAACTCCTTCAGAGTGGTCAAGGGCTATTTTTGCGTGGTGACGGACTTCGTGTTTGATCTTTCGTTTGAACTGCCGACGCTGACGCCAGCCACGAATGGATCTGAGTTCTTTCGAAGCCGCAGCACGGTAGTGCTTCTTAAGGTATTGGCCATAGATGCTGTCGGTACAGAATCTCTGGTCACGCTCCTTGGGAGGCTCAGGGACAAACGGCTCTGGGCTGGGTAGGGCGGCGGATTGCTGCCCAGCGGGGAGGTTCACAATTTTGGAAGATGGCGTGGTACACGAAGCACCCAAGAAAGAGGTCATGAGTAGGGTTCGTTTGAGCAAGACTATCTCCTAAAATCAACACCTGATGCAGTCATTATAAAGTAACGGGCCTAGTCGCGACAAATCAAGGTTTGGTCGTTAGCGTTCAACTCGCTTCGGAGAGGCGTTTGAAGGTCGCAGCCTTGTCCTGAAGTTCTTTTAGGCTCATGGAGCGAACGTAAACGTTCTTGTCGCTTTCGGGGTCTTCGGCTTTCTGGTTAGCAAGTTTAGCGAATGATCGGGCAGCTTGCTTGAGTGCCTGTTTGCGGATATCGGTGAAATCCTTGTATTTATCAAGTATTATCAGGGCCTTGTATGCGCAAGAATGAAAGCGCTCCTGCTTGCAGTAAAAATTCATCACGAAGACTTGGCTATCAGCAATTCTCTTCTTACCTAGCTTGATCTTTGATTTCGCATCTGTGCTATACTGGCTATTTGGAAATCGATTGACCAAGGTTTCCCATTCGGTCAGTGCTTTCTGTGTGAAGTCTTGTTCTCGGTCGATATCCTCGGGTGCTTCGATCCAATAGGACTCACCCACCCGGTACAGGGCAAAGTCAACTTTGGGGTGGCGCGGGTGAAGCTTGACAAATTGTTCGTAGGCGAAAGCGGCTTCCTGATAATTGCCTAATTCGTAGTGACAATTTGCCATCATAAGTTCAGCCTGCGTGGTGTGCTTTGAATACGGGAAACGTGACCGAAACTCGCCGAGCTTCTGTAAAGCGATGTCATATAGACCGTCTTCATAAGGCTCAGAGGCTCGTGCAAAGACATCTGCTGGATCCTGAGGGTTAAAACTCTTCTCTTGGCAGGCTTGAGAAAAAATTAGTAAAAACAGGATGATAAAAACCCGCTTCAGAGAATAATGTAGCATTTCCATATTGTACCCTTCAAATTCCAGTTTTATTTCCGATATAGTTTAAGAAATTGGTGGTTTCGGCTCCCTCGAAAACAGTCTAAAAAGCGCATTCGGTATCCGAGAGTATTACAAGTTGATGATTGATTTGTCAGCTTCTGAATCCTACAAAGTGGATAGAAATGACATACAAAGAACAAACAGTCAGCTTCAATGGGATTCCACGTCCCAATCGTAAGTGGTTTTTGATAACCCTCGTCATCTCGGCACTTTTGCACCTTTTCTCGTATGTTAACGTCTCCAATTTCGCTGGCTCTGTCAAAGGAAAACGGCTCGCACAGCAGCCAAAACAGGATTCGAAAGTGAAAATCCGCGTGGTGCCCAAGCCTGCGCCAGACTCTACTTTGCCTAAGAAAAAAATTATCGAGACCAAACAGGCCGAAACGGCCAAGCCTAAAGATGCGAAATATCTAAGTAACCAAGATCACATCGCCAAGAAAGAAACTAAGACATCTCGGCCAAGTTCGATCAACGACCAGGAGGTCGGGCAGGGTGGTAGTGCGAAGAAAGCGACCTCTGCCAGCAAGCAACAGCCTGCAGACAAGGTGGTTGGCAAGAAAGAGATGGCGCCAAGATACGGTGTGGGGGCAGGGTTACCAAAGCCAAATGGAAAAGACAGCCGTTACCAATCCCTTCTACCAAAGGCCCAGGACTTAGTAGCGGCCCGAGAAGCTGGGTATCAGGATTATATCGATGAAGAGTTGGACATCGGCGATCGTATTGATTTGACGACATCAAAGTATCGCTTTATCGGTTATTTTACAGGCCTTCGCAAGGGGTTTAGCCAGACCTGGGTCTACCCGTCAGAAGCAGTCCGACGGGGCTTGCAAGGCGAGGTTAAAGTAGAATTTACGATTGCCAAAGATGGCCAGCTAGAGCGGGTCAAAGTTTTGGAAACCTCAGGTCATGACATACTCGATGATGCGGTTCTCGATGCGGTTAAGCTCTCCTCGCCTTATGCACCTTTGCCGGATGGCTTTGGGAAAGAAAAGCTCACCATTGTATATTCATTCTTCTACAGGCTTCGTGGTTTCGGAGCCTTCTAGTCAAGCCGTTCAAATGTATCCCATCTCCTATGTGGTAATATGGGGATATGACAACTCGATTGACCATCGTTGCACTGATTTCGCTAGCTATCATCATTCCTGTTTTGTGTGTGAGCTGGGGGTATCGTCTATGGAAATCGGACTTGTCTCTACAGAAGGCGTTCTCCTTAGAGCCTAAGTATGGTGTTTTAGTTTTAGATCGCAATGATGAGATCCTGGGGCATCGGGGGCTAAGGAGGCATCGAGCTCCGTCTCTGAAAGAACTACCTCTTCATGTTCCTGCTGCGTTTATTAGTGCCGAAGATCGATACTTCTACGAGCATCATGGATTTTCCTGGAGGGGTATGCTGCGCTCCGCATGGGTTAATCTCATGGCGATGCGGTTCAAACAGGGGGGATCTACCATCACGCAGCAGTTGGTTCGGAATATAATAGAGCGACGCGAAAAAACCCTATCTCGCAAAGTTTCTGAAATCGTTATGGCGATCTTTTTAGAAAGACAGCTCGATAAACCATCAATCCTTTCGCTCTACCTTGACCGAATATATTTTGGTTCAGGTTTTCATGGTCTAGGTGCAGCGGCCCAAGGCTACTTTGGAAAGCCAGCTAAAGACCTTTCCATAGCAGAATCTGCCTTGCTAGCAGCTATTGTAAAAGCGCCAGCTCGCTATGCTCTAGACGATGAACGATCCTATCGTCGGGCTATCGATCGGCAGCGCTACGTTCTTAGGCGGATGCTTGAAGATGAGTGGATCAAGCAGGAGGATTATCATCAAGCCCTGGCCGAAGCCCCAAGAGTTCAGTCGCTCCAAGCTCGTTGGCAGACCCATGGTTTTTCCGTAGACTGGGCTGTCTTGCAAGGGAGTAGGCTAGGGTTTGATTCAGGCCAGGACAGGTCGCTTACCATTCAAACGACAATTGATAGGTCATTGCAGGAAGAGCTATTTTCGAGGCTAAAGAGGATCAGTAAAGGGCAACCGCCTGATCTGGAATTTGCCTGTATGGTACTAGACTCCAAGACTAGCGAAACTCTCGCTGTTCTTGGAAGCCGGAGCTATAACCAGTCCCAATTCAATCGCAGTTATCAGAGTAGAAGGGCAGTAGGAGGCCTCATGCTTCCTCTTTTAAGAGGTATAGGGCTAAAGTTCAATATTTCGTTTCCCTTTTCCAACGCAAGTTCATTTGACTCGTGGCAGGTCGAGCAAGGCCAGTTGCCTTTTGAAGCTGGGGCGGCGTTGAGTCAAGTGGGTCTAGGAACTCTCAGGCAAGAATTACTCAGACTCAAGTGGCCTCACAGACTAGCCGATTGGAGTTTTGTTCTTGGTTTCCAAGCCCTTAGTCTGGAAGAGGTTCTTAGCTATTTTTCTGCCTTTAGAACCGGGCAATACAGAAGACCGTATCTTATTCGTCAGATTGCATATGATTCAAGTCAGGTTTTTCAAAAGCGCCATCGCTCGGTCGCCATTTATGGCAATCAACGGGCCAAGCTCTTTAAAAGATATATCGCTATGAGCTCGCCTGCTTGGTTAAAGGGCGCTCCTACTCCTGCAATTGCAGCGATCACCGACGATCGGCAGAACGCATGGTTGCTCTTGTTGGGGAAGCGTTTCCTGCTGGGGCTATGGGTTGGAGTTGACTCTGGGCAGGGGGGGCATAGCCCTGATCTGTTTCGAGAGGTTTTAACGTCTGCCCATCGAGAATTGTCAAAAATCATAACAGGTGAGTCATTTGGGGAGGATTCATCTAAAGAAGGGCTACATTTTTTCTGGAGTCGGGAACTAAGCTCCAAGGATAATGATGTATTTTTACCACAAATCGCTCGTAGTAAGGCTTTTGGTAGAGAGCGACATCGAAGCTCGTTGTAACTTTTTTTGACATCTAGACAGTGTGTAAACAATTTATTCAGTTCTCTGGCTTGAACTAAATAGCTAACTTTATTTATAATTAAATTATCGATCAAACTGGTACATAGGTTGCTCTATGTTAAGCGGAGTTAGGGGCAGTTGGGCGCCAAGACTTTAAGTCCTGGTGATTGCTGTCATTGTGTATCCCTCGTGTTGTTGAAGTGTGCTCCTTTTGTTGTTGTGTTGTTGCTTGTAAAGATGTTTTCCAACTGCTGCCTATCTCCTTTTTTAGTATGTGTAAACTTACTACATGACGAAAAAAAACTTAGCGATTACAATAATTTCCCTTCAAAATATCCGATCTTCAGTATAACAATAGATATGACAAAATATGGCAATTCGTCCTAGTTGGGAGTCGATCAAATGATGAAATCAACCAAGGTTTTGAGTCCTCAGATAGCCCAGGGTTTCTCTTCGAAGCGGAGTACATCGATCGATCGAAACATGCTCGACATGTTGAAGCAGATCAGCGATCCGAGCAGTGGTCTCGACTTTCAATCTGCGATTGAGGAGTACTCGCAAAAGATTTTGCATTCATTGAAAAACGCTCGCCAGTATTTAACCACACAGAATAATCAAGACCTAGAGCAAGCAGCCTTGGAGCTTTCGACCCACGCATTGCGAGTTGGGGCAGCGGGCATGCTCAAATCAGCCTTTGAACTGCAGAGTGTCGCTCGTTACAAAGACTTCGAGCAGGCTGAAGTGATTGTTCAAGACTTGGAATTAGAGTATCTTAATGTGCGTCGAGATCTGGAAAGTGTTATTTAGATCGTAGGTGTGCATTGTCCCTTGCAAAATCGAGTTTGTTATTCGCGCTTGGAACTTTTCTAAGCCGAATTAGTGGTCTCCTCCGAGAGTCAGTTCTTGGAGGAGTTTTTGGCGCTTCCGTTCTTCTTGATGCCTTTCTTATAGCATTTAGAATTCCCAACTTGTTTCGTGAGATGCTAGCCGAAGGGGCTTTGGGAAGCTCGTTCACCAAGGTTTACAGCCAGATATCGGAGCAGGATGAAGGGCGAGCGCGGGACCTACTTATTCAAGGGCTCTATCTTTTTACCCTAGTGTCCACAGTGTTCTGTTCTCTTGGGGTTCTCTTGGCTCCTTGGCTGGTGCAAGCTCTCACCCTTGATGTAGACCCAAGCTATCGGGATGCTCTGGTAACGAATGCGACGGGACTAACACGTTTGGTCTTTCCTTTTTTGGGGCTCGCGATGCTGAGTTCCATCATCATGGGGGCACTTCATCAAAAAGGGTCCTTTTTCATCAGTGCTGCTTCTTCCATCAGCTTGAACCTAGGATATATTCTAGGAGCTTTGCTTTTGGCCCGATGGTTTCAAGGTTGGGACCTGCCATGGTTGAGAGACAGTTTTGGTGATCCAGAAATCGTGGGCTTGGCTGTGGGAGTCATGCTTGGTGGTTTCACGCAACTAGTGGTTCAGGCTTGGGGTTGTCGGGAGCGCTTTCAAGGCTTTCGAACTGCGATCCTCGCAAAGTTCCCCTGGAGTCCAGATTTAAAAGCTGTGGTTAGCTTGATGATTCCGGCTTCGATCGCCGCCGGAGCAGGACCAATCAATGTTTTTATCAATACTAACTTTGCGACGTCTCTAGGTGAGGGGGCTGTCTCATGGTTGAACTTCGCCTTCCGCCTTCTACAGCTGCCGATTGGCCTATTTGGGGTAGCTATTGGGGTTGCAGTATTACCAAGTTTGAGTCGCAAGATCGCACAGAACAACCAAGAGGTTGGTCCTGATGTCATGGAGCAGTTGGAACAAGGCACAGGAATGGTGGGCTTTCTGATGCTGGCCTGCTTTGCATTTCTGCTCGTGAACCGCCAGGAAATCGTGGATTTACTTTTCCGATACGGGGCTTTTAGTGCGTTTGATGTTCAGCAGACGAGCGACGCCTTATTCGCCTATTCGTTTGGTATTTTGGCCTATGGCTTGATAAAAGTTCTGACATCGTTTTACTACGCGGTTGAGCGCACCAGTTATGCAATGAAAACGGCATTGCTTGGCATCGCCTTTAACTTTCTTGGTAACTACCTCCTTGTGGAGCGATTTGAGCACGTAGGGTTAGCAGCGACAAGCTCCATTACGTTGAGCTTGAATGCAACCTTTCTTCTATTAGGCCTGCTACCTTATCGACACATGATGAGTCACAAGCGCAACCTTCGCTGGCTTATTTGGTTTATGTTGGCCACGATTTTAGCAATCGGTGTTCAATGGGGGCTTAGTCAGTTTGCGCTCCAGCCCTACATACTGCCCCTTGGTAAAGTCGGCAAAATCATTTCGTTGCTTGCCAATGGCATCGTGGTGGCCCTCGTATTTGCGAGTCTAGCAAAGACCCTCTTAGGAGTCCCTTGGTCGAGCCTTATAAGGCAAATGAAAGGCTTAAGGCAGTAGGGCAACAAACTGGTCGAACGCCGTTTCAAAAGTCGACCGGGACACAGAGCACGTGAACTGACCATCCTTTTGGTAGACACTTCCGAGTTCCTCTAGGAGGATCCAGTGAATGGCACCATCTTTATTCTTCTTATCTTGGGTTAGTTTACCGTAAATTTGGGTCCTGGACTCTTGGCTTCTTAGGTCCCCTAACCCAAGATAAGTTTCAAGAACCTTTTGAGAAAGAAGTAGTTTTTGGTCTTTTAAAACCTGCAACACTTGATCTCGCGAATCTTGGCTTAGGACGCCTGCCTGATGGCTGAGTACAGCCATAAAACCTAACCCTATTCCAACGGCTTCCCCGTGGCGAAGATAGTCCTTAGGCCTGTTCTTGTGGGAAAGGGACTCGAGTCCGTGAGCAAAGGTGTGCCCCAAATTGAGCGATGCACGCCGGCCAATTTCTGATGGGTCTTCGCTTACGACACGGGCTTTAACTTCAATAATCTCTATCAAGATGTCCTGTAGTGATGGATCGTAGACTCCTGTGGGAATGGAGTTCAATAAACTTGCTTGCTTTACTAGCAGGCCATGCTTTACACACTCAGCGATACCGGATCGATAATCTCGAGGATCTAAGGTTTTGAGCCAGTCAGCCCACACCATGACTTCTTCAGGGAAGGCAAAACGTCCCAGTTGATTCTTGCCGTATGGCTCAAAGTTAACTCCCGTCTTGCCGCCGACACAGGCATCGACCATGGATAGTAGGGTTGTGGGTATTAGGTTGAACGGTCTTTCAGCTAATGCACAGGCAAACGCCACAGTATCACATAGAACTCCCCCTCCTACGATGGCTACCAAAGGCGTTGCTGTGTGTTTTCTAAGAAACTCAATCACAGTGGCTACTGTATCTAGAGACTTACTCAATTCATCAATAGCAATCCAGAGGTGGCCTGGGTGAGGTTTGAGACTCCAAGCCTCTGCGACATTCTGGTCGATAATTGCGACCTGGTCCAGAAACTGGGGTTGTTCGTCAACCAAACGAATCAAATAGGAACTCGATAGAGTCTGTGCTTTGGATGCTGAGTGCTCCACGCCACGGCGGAAGATGCAAGATGCTTGGATATAGGGGCTTTCATCAGAAACTTGAGAGAGGTCCCATCGAGTAAAGCGGTCGAGGCCGTGGCGAAACGCTTTGTGGAGCACTTGTAAGGTGCCGACAGGCCAGCAGAGGCGCTTTTCTAGAGGGCTGCTCTCCATAGGCGACGATTCCCAGAGGTGGTCCTTACTCGCCTGAGCCGGTGGGTCGGGCATTTCCCAAGTGATGGTTAACTCGTTTGTCATTGGCTTTTCCTATTGCCTGATTTCTCTCTCTTATCCGCCCTTGCTAACAGATCGATCAAAGGCGAACACTAAGTGTTCTTATCAAATTGACGATACTGTATAAAGAACCATCGCAGCAAGGTGAGTACATATGACCTCTAGGCCTCCTCGGTCCCGTGGCTCTCAATCTTTGAGGGATACCATCATTGAGTTGAAGTGCAAGAAAATGTCTCAGGATGCCGTTGTGGACTTGAGCACTTATCGACATATGAAAAAGAGAGCGCGAGAACGGCATATCCTTGTGGTGGACCAGGATGAGGTCACACGGAATGGTATGAAGCGATTTCTTGAAGGGGAAAGGTTCCGGGTTGAGCTGGCGGAGGATGCCATAACACTTTCCGAAGCCATCGAGCAAGGCAGCCTTGACATGATCTTTCTAGACATGGACCTCCCTTGGGTGAACGGAGTGGAGCTGTGTCAATTGATTAAGGGTCATCGAAGCTTACAAGGTGTGCCCGTGATACTTACTGGCAACGAGCAAGATTCAGGAACGATCCATCAAGCGTTTGCTGCCGGCTGCGACGAGTACTTAGTCAAACCTTTTGACGCTGAAAAAATGACAGAAGTTGTTCGGAAAGTATTTGGCGAAAATTCCTAAATTTTTTTGGTGCCAGAACTTGACAATAAAAAAACTTCCCTGTATCTATTGAGTCCTCTCGGATATTCCTCAGTAGCTCAGTTGGTAGAGCAGGTGACTGTTAATCACCGGGTCGGCGGTTCGAGCCCGTCCTGAGGAGCCATCTCCTTCTTCCCTTAAGAAAATTTTTTTCTACAATTTTAGCAACAATTGTCTAAGCTTTGGCCTAAAGAATCTTAGTTATCCAAGTTATTACAGCCAGATAGTGGTTGGGTCGGTGGAATAAGACTTGCATTTCTGACCTTGGCTGATCCTGAGCGGGTTGAGAAATGGAGAGCGTTTATGTCTTATCCAGCTGCGTACTGTGTGAAATGTAAAGCCCACACGAACACTTTGAATAAGCACTCAGTTGTTCTTGCTAACAACTCCCGGGCCCTTAGAGGTCAATGCCCGGTGTGTTTGTCTGAGAACTACCAGTTTCTTCCAGCAAAAGACAACTGGGCATTTATTAAAAGTGAGCATGGTTCTGCGAATGGTCGCACGTTGCTGCCCACGACGGTGGCAGCAAAAAAGATCAGTCATGGAACAACGTGGGGCCGATGGGCTGTTTATGCATTCTTTGTCATGTCATGCATTGCTTTCGGGTATGTCCTAAGTCTTCGCTTTTAGGTCTGAAAGCCGTGCGCTTTGGAGGTTGAAATATCTCGCTAGCATCTGAGATAATCGATGTTGACGAGTTCATTGGAACCAAGGTGCACGACCCCAGCATTACCACTTAATCACGCTTCCCGCCCAGGTGAAGCCAGCTCCAAAGGCGGCCATCAAAATGATGTCACCTTTTTTAACTTTCTCTTGCCGAACGCACTCGTCAAGCAGCATTGGAATCGATGCCGCTGAGCAGTTGCCATATCTCATGATATTATTGTGACATTTCTCCTCAGGTATCTCTAACATCGCCGCAACTTTCTCATTAATGCGAAGATTAGCCTGATGAAATAGGAAGTGGTCGATGTCAGCGAGTGTCAGATCATTTTTCTCAAGAGTTTCGTGAATGACTTCAGAAAGTCGTGTGACAGCATGTTTGAAAACATAGCGCCCTTCCATGTAGGGGAAGTGCTGGCGTTCTGCTTTGTGAGCTTCTGTGAGCCACTCACCGCCAGCTGTACCAGGGCGTTCAATCCACAGACGATTTGCAAACTCACCTTGTGAATGAAGGCTGCAATGCATGATTTGCGAGTCGTCATCAGAGGCTTCGATGATAGCTGCACCCGCGCCGTCACCGAATAACACGGTGACATCTCGCCCCTCGGTTGAGAAGTCTAGTACGGGGCTATGGGCTTCCGCTCCTACCACAAGAACGCGATTGTACTGGCCACTCTCAACAAATAATTTGCCGACATTAAGGCCGTAGATAAAGCCCGAGCACTGGCATTTTATATCCATGGATGGTGTGGTGCTTAGGCCAAGTTTGGCTTGGAGAACTGCGGACGATCCAGGAAATTGGTGATCCGGTGATAAGGTCGCGAGGAGTATCAGGTCAATATCTTCAGCTGAAACATTGGCTGCAGTCATGGCATTCTTAGCAGCCTCAAAAGCTAAGTCTGATGTGCCTATGCCTTCGACATGGTGCCGTTGCTCAATCCCCGATCGTTGTTTGATCCACTCATCGGAGGTATCCATTACAGCTTCTAGGTCTTTATTGGTTACAACTTTAGGTGGCACATACATGCCTGTGCCTGCAATCTTCGCTTTTCTTAATTGCGTCATATAGACATCCTTTCCGAATCGTTCCGATCTATCTTGGTACCATGGAAATTCCGTCCAGGGAACTGATTATCCCTACATCGGCTCGCTGCCTCAGAAATTTTTACCCTGAGATCAGCCGCGGAAATAGTGTATCCAGACGGTGTCTACGAGGGTGTGGACCAGAGCTGCGGCTACTAGGGATCGACTTTTGTTGAATGTTAATCCGTAAAAGATTCCAGCGATAGTTGATAGGACAAAGTAACGCCAGTCTGGTTCTGGTCCATTATTCAGGTGAGATAGGCCAAAAATTACAGAAGCGACGATCAGGCCGAGAGTCTTCGACTGCCAATGTTTTTGCAGAAGGTTCTGAATCACCCCTCGGAACAATAGCTCTTCAGGCACAGCGATCCAAAGAAATGTGATCAAAAATGTGAAAAGCATTTCGGGGCTGAGGCTCCACCCTGCCCAGGAGATGAACTGGGTTTGCAGGCCGAAAGGAATGGCTACGATGATAAATAGCACAAAGTTTTTAAGGCCTTCGATTAGCTCGCTGCGACTCACAGTCCAGTAGTACCCAACTCCTGAGAGCTGACGTTGGCACGACATTAAAAACGCTAACAAAGGTACTGCGAGGGTGATTGTGAAGGCGTTGCCACCAACACCTTTCGGCCAGGGCCACAGGGGCTGCACCAAGCGGGCATCTACAGGAATCCAGAATAGAAGGATAAGGACAATATCTTGCCATATGATTTTCTGAGGTCGTGCTTTACAAGTGCTCATGACTGCGCTGGGAAGTAGACCATAGAGGAGAATGATCCACCAGTCACCTATTCCGGAGTCAGTTCCAAGCCCATAGATGATATAACCCACTGTGTAGAGTAAGGACGGAAGGAAGAGGTGCCGAGGCTGCTTCTTGAGCCAAGAACTGATCGCATCTTGAATTGGTTTTAAGCCCAAAAGCAAGTACCACAGCAAGAGACAGAAGAACACTCCCATGCCTGCTGGTACGGTAGAAACAGGGATATCTTCTTGAAGCACTCGATGGGTTAGCAAGCCGGCTAAGGCTGTGGCAGTAGCTAAGGTCGCAAGGGCTGGACGGCTTTTAAGAAGCGAAAGCATGGGGAAACTCCAAACGACAAAAAGGGATATCGTATGATGATATCCCTTCTCGTGATGCTTGGAAAGCGATGAGCTTAGCTTTGCAGAAATTCAAATTGGGGTATTCACTTATAAGTTTTGGTCCCAAAGAGATACTGCTGCTTCCTCTATGTCTTGGCCATTTTCTCTAAGAAAGGCCTTGCCAGTTAAAATTTCCAGATAGCCGTAGACTAGGTTCGGATAGAGCTCGAAGAAAAGACTGCGATCTTGATAGTCATTGGCAGTGAGGTCGCTGAATGAATCAAGAATAGCACCCTCTTCAGTCACCCGCTCTTTAAGCTCAAACCCAATGATAGCCGGGTCATTAAAAAGAACTTCGAACTCGACTTTGCCAGTTTCTTGATCCACATGGAAATGTTTGGCAGCAAGGTACTGGCTTGCATCAACCTTGTCTAAAGGGTCGGCGGTACAGCCTTCAGTGATTCGCTTGCGGGTGCTAAGATCAAGGCACGCGATGATCGCTACATCTTCAAAGTCTTTGATCCAATGGTAGGCTCTTAGGACTCCGTTGCGGTTTGATACCTTTAATCGAATCTCCATGAAAGCATGGGCAACGTTGGGTCTGTAACCAACTTCAAAAGCCTTGGCACTGGTATCAGTAATCTGCTGACGATAGTCTTCGTACTGTTGGTTTTTTGCCTTGTAGTCTTTCTCTAGATCACTGATTTGCTGAGACTTTCGATTGAAGACAGCCAAGTCTTGGGGATTTAATTTGGGATACAGTTGGCTATCAAAAATGGACTCGATTTCTGAGCCTTTTTCCGCAAAGGTGGGATCTTCAAAGACTGGCTTCTTGGTCGGTTCACCATCCACAAGTTTATGGAAGAGTCGATCACTTTCATTGTTGTTGTGACCCTGGCGGAAGCCAAAATAATGAAAGATGTCCTTCGTACTGATCACGGAGTCAGGGCGGTTTGGCAAGGGAAATAATGTAGAGAGATCAATATTTCGCCCCTCAACCATCGCCATAAAGTCAAAGGGAGTCATTTCCAGAGCATCTAGGCTTGCAGCATTGTAAGAGTAAGAAAAGACCGAGCATAGCTCACTAATCCCACTAATACTAGCGGTACAAAGTCTGCCAACACTGTCTTGCTTCAGTATGATATTTGAAAAATAGTCTCGATTTTCCTTGTTTTCTCCAATGGTTCTTCTCTTATAAAGAGGGCTGGGAAAGGTGAAAGCCGAGTCTTCAAGCCCGAGAACATCGCGCATCAACCCGAGACTTGTTGGATCATTTACCATAGCTGTGATCTTAGTCTGGGTTCCTTGATCATAGGCCTTGAAGAAAGAGGTATTAAGAACTCCTTGACTCCACATACAGCCAAAGTAGTTTCTTCCAGCAGGGTTATCTGCACAGGTAGCTCCTTGGAAGTAGCCTTGACTTTCGAAGAAGGGCTCACAAAATGCCATGGGAGTGGGGCGTTCGCTGTAGCGGTTCATCGCGAAATAGGAGTTGGTAGCTAATTCCCAAATTTTGGCATCGCAATACCGCCCAATAACGGCCATGGCATCGCTCTGCTGTTTAGTATCCCCTGGATAGAGCCTCTCTAGCTCTTCGTTGAGCCAGGTGTCGGCTGTTATTTCTAGAGTCTCGTCTGGAACCTCTTCCTCGGTTCGATCTCTCGCTTCGGCCTCGAATTTTTTGAGTTCTAGTTTCATATCTTCAATGGCGACTTCATAGATTCCACCCTCTGCATATTTCAGTGCGAAGTCGTTTTCCTCAGTAAAGAGCCGGGTTTCTGCCCAAGCCTTGCGAGAGTCTATAGATGCTTGCAAAAGATCGGCAAGGTCCCCTGGGTCCACAGCCTGGTTAAGAATAACCATGGTTCCGCCATAGCCAACAGCCTCTTGGCTCGGCGTCAGAGAATAGACATTGTCCCTAAAACTAGGATATTCAGGTACCGCTATAGTATCTACGGATTGATTCTTAGCCTTTGCCCATTTTCCGCAGGAGCTAAGACCTAGGCCTAAGACGATAGCTCCACCGAGCATTAGATAGGATTTCATAGGAGCCTCCTTTAAAAAAATAGTCGGATATCGACTTGGGTGAAATCAGTACGAGGTACATTACGACTGGTGGTTTGCTTTCGATACTCTATGCTAGCCATCAACGGCACAGCAATCTCTCCTCTTCGAAAGGCTTCCAATGAAGAGTAGCCAAGCTTTGCCTGCCAGTAGTTGGCTTCATGAGCTGTGGCGCGCTGTAGCTCATCCTTTGCTGGTAGGTCGTCAGTCTCATACCGATCGCCAAACTTTCGATAGGCAAGTAAGCCAAGCCCAGCTTGGATCCCTGTTCCAGGTTGCTCATACTGCAAGGAAACCCCAGCATCGACTTTGTCACCAAGCTTATAGTCAAGGTCGACTAGTTCAACTTCGATAGTTTCATCGCCAGTTTTAAGCCGCGTGGGCTTGTTACCAGGTGCTTGGTAGGTGTACTTATAAAATTGATTAAGCATTAGATTTGACGTAATGAACTGGTCAAATGTCAGCTGCGAAATAATATCCCACTGGCCATCTCCAAAGGGAAGGTCGGTAAGAATATCAGGGTTTTCTGTATCTCCGGTAGGGATTGTGACACCACCACTGAGAGCAGCCTTAAAAATTTCACCATCTACGGCTAAGTATTTTGCTAGCAGGGTGAGATCACCGATGCCGGTGCCGTTCCATTTTTCTAATGGATCGTAAGAGTTGTCTAGTAGCTTCTCATTGAGTCTCGGAATCGCGTTCTGAAGCTTTTCAGCAGCTTCAATTGCAGACTTGTTGTTTGACATGGCTGGATCTGTTAGGGCGCCAATAAAATTATCGGCACCCTCGTTGGTGCGAAATCCCACCTGGATATCGGTGCTTGCTGAGTAGACAGGAAGCGCGGCGGCAAGTGTTACGCGCTCACTGACCCCAAACGCAAATATGGGTGCCCAGACATTGATCTGAGCTTCTAGCTCGGCGTAGAAATCGCCCACTGTATCCTCTTCAGACCAGCCTTGTTGGAGCATCAGAGCCTGGAGCTGTTTCTTTTTTAAACCAGTTTCACTAGACAGAATATTCCGAAAGCGAAGTGGCTTCCATAATGGCTCCGCAAGCGGCTCAATGTTGCCATCTTTATTGGTCTTCGTGCTTGTTTGGGTATAGATGGTTCGTAAGTTAAGGTTTCGAATCCCCTTAGGCAGAACCTTCGTGCTTTCAAAGGCTTGGACAATAGGGCTTGTAACCCACATAGCCAGACACATGACTGTGATTCGTTTCATTGCGATCCCCCTTGACAAAAAAAGGGGGATTGCTCCCCCTCTTTTCTACTTAAATCTTGAAATTATAGCGTGGCAGCTTTTTCCTGAATTTTCGCTACACAATGCTTTGTTTCAGCTACAAGCACAGCAGGCACTTCCTCAAGCTCCAGAAGGAACTCAAATTCTTCAACAGCTTGGTCTGCAGTTGCTTTAGCGTCAGCAGGTCTCTCAAGCTCGACAAGAACATCTACTTTACGGCGATAGTTTTCGCAGAATAGAGTTCCTTCGTAGTTGCCAGGATAAGCTTCGCTGGCGATAGCATCGTTAATCAAAACAAGCGCTGCTTCTGGATTGTATAGTCCACCAGGAATAGGCTTCGCTTTGGGGTTGCTGGTTACAGCAGCTTTTACGCGATTAAGGCCACCGCCCTCGTAGCTGTTACCGCCTTGGGTTTCATAGCCAGCATTGAGCGTGTCATTAAGTCTTTTAACGTTTGCTAGGTTCTCCAGGGTGCCTGATACCTGGGCGTAGTAACCCATGCAGGACGCAGTGAAGTAGTAGTAGGCTGGTGATGCATAGCCTAGATTTGCTGGGTTGATTTTTTGAGTTACGTTGTCGAAGCAATCCTTGAACAATGCTCGGCGAGTCTGAACATCGTCATCGGAAGTCATGCCGGTAAGAGCTTCGCCTTCGTAGATAAGGGTTCGTGCTGCACCAACAATAGCGCGTACAAGATCTGCGCCTTTTACACCGCTATCAGCGATCTCAAGGTATTTTTGTCTTGCAGCCTGTGTATTTTCTACACTTCCTTCTCTAAGAGCAAATAGGTCATCAGCAGTTTTGAACTGGGCCTCATCAGCTACAGCTCCAAGACTAACAGTCGTTGCCAATACACCAAGTGCGTATCGAATCATGATAGATCCCCTCTAAAAATATTTCTTCGATTGTCCTTTAAAACTTTTGCCAAACTACAGTTTGAAGAAAGACTTTGTCAACTGGAGAGCTTTGAACAAATGACCAAAAACACTCGTAAAAATCGTTATGTCGAAGATGATGTGAAAAAGATTTGAGCAGGCTGAATTGATAAAAAACGCTCTAGAACTACAAACTTGAAACTTAAGTAGGTCGGGTCGTTATAAAAACGACCCTCTTGCGGTTTATTATTTTTTAATCGGATGGAAGATTTCTTTGATTCGCATTTTCACAAACAGTCCCTATGTAAGTTTTTCTAATAACCGAGGGACTTTGATAAGGAACTAAATTGATCCATTTTATTACTGACAATATCAATGCTTTGATCCCAGAACTGTTTGTCTTCTAGGTCTACACTCAAATGCTTGCGGGCCAATTGCTCAGCAGTCATCTCGCCTGTTTCTCTGAGTAATTTTACATAGGATTCAAAAAAGTCCTGACCCATTGCAGCCCGCCGTGCATAAACTCCTAGGCTAAAAAGGTAGCCGAAAGAGTATGGAAAGTTATAGAAGCTAAGGCTTGAAATGTGAAAGTGCAGCTTCGAAGCCCAAAACATCTTATTGCCTTCACTCAGAGTATCACCATACCAGTCATTCCAAGACTGATTCATAAGTTCTTCAAAGTCGAAGGCCGTAAGTGACCCTTCGGGGCGACGCTCGTAAAATTTGTATTCAAATTGATAGCGGCAAGGAATATTCAGTAAAAATGCTTCGGCATCACGACTATCCGTCCAAAGACCAGAAAGTTTGTCTTGGTCAGACTTGGCTCGCTCCATGAGGAATTCGTTGACCACTGTTTGGGCAAGTATGCTTGCTGTTTCAGCTAGGGTCATGGGATAGCGCGTTTTAGCCATCGGAATATCGCGCATAACCCAATTGTGAAAAGCATGGCCAAGCTCATGAGCCAATGTGATGACGTCTTTCATTCCTCCTGTGTAGGTCATATATACTCGGGGAGTGCGAGATTTAGGAAATTTTGTGCAGTATGCTCCCGGACGCTTCTTGCTTCCTGTAGTGCCCTCAATCCAGTGTTCGTTTATCATCTGCTGAACAAAATCGGCCATACTTGGGTGTACGGTGCGAAAGGCATCTTTGATTAACTCGATGGCCTCATCAAACGTAAGTCGAGAGTCCTGACTGCTGTCACTTGGGAACGGTGCAAAGAGATCCCAGGGACTGTAGTCCTTGATTTTCAAGATGCGAGCTTGGGTGGCAACAGCGTTCTGGCCAGTAGATTTTCGGTCCTGAATGGTTTGCATCATGGTATCGAGCGTCGCTGGCGTGATACAGTTGTCAAAAAGTGGCTCATCAAGAAAGTGTTTTCTACGTTTTTCAGATAGGGTCAAACGCCAGCCTGCTAGAGCGTTGAGGCTTGCGGCACATGGCACAGCTACCGAACGCCAGGCATCTTCAATAGCTCGATAGGCTTTATGACGAAGTTCACGATTCGAGTCTTCAAGAAGGGCAGAAGCTTGGGCGAGTCCGAGGGTCTTCGTAGTGCCATCTATTTCCAACTTACAGCCGATTGTTGATGATAGATCATCGTAGAGATTCCCAAAGGCAGTGGGACCGTTCACTTCTAAAGTCTTGATGAGGGCCTCTTGGTCGAGGCTAAGAAGTGCTTCTCGCTTCAGGCGCGCTCGCTTTATTGTAAATTCATCGTCCTTGACGATGGGGTGCTTGAGGTATTCTTCAAGTTGATCCTTGCCCAGAAATATTTGCCATATTTGAAGTGGCTTGAGGCTTGCCTCCAATCTTGCTCTAAGACTTTGGACTTGTCCTAGCAACGCCTTAGCGTCCCCATCGTCACCGTTAACGGACAAGGAGCAGGAGGCATACGTGCCCAGGTTGCCTAAGAACAGCACCACGCTCTGCCTCTTCTCAGCAACCCTCTGC
The DNA here is from genome assembly GCF_900177345.1 of Pseudobacteriovorax antillogorgiicola. Taxonomy (NCBI): domain Bacteria; kingdom Pseudomonadati; phylum Bdellovibrionota; class Oligoflexia; order Oligoflexales; family Pseudobacteriovoracaceae; genus Pseudobacteriovorax; species Pseudobacteriovorax antillogorgiicola. The sequence continues at coordinate 137,630 of NZ_FWZT01000001.1, read as the reverse complement.
GCTGTTCGAATTTGCTCGGAACTGGCGACGATATGATTGCCTTTCATGTTTGAAACAGCTTCTTGGAGGCTTGGTGACGAGCGTTCGATCTCTTCGATCAGCTCGATGCTTTTATCGCTGTCGAACTTGATCTGAGGGTCATTAAAATCATGATATTCTTGTGAGTTATCCCAGCTCGGGCCTGAATATGACCGTGAATCCATAGGCGTCTCTCCTGTTTTTTTAGTCCCCGTACTTGGGCTAGCTCTAGCATTACCAGGGTAATATTCCAATTTTAATGGCCAAATTAAAATAATTTTTGGGTCTTAAAATTATCTAATCTATGCTATATTAGCTTGGTTTTTGTCGAATCAGGCAAAGGAGATAAAATCGTGAGATTATTAGTAGTAGAAGACGATCCGGCACTTTCGAGCCTTTTGGTTAGGGCGTTAAGAGAAGAATCCTATGCCGTAGATCTTGCACAAGATGGCCAAGAGGCTGAGTGGCTAGCGTTTGAGAATCCCTATGATGTTATTGTCTTAGATGTGATGCTACCGATAAAAGATGGTGTTACCGTTCTTAAAAACTTGCGGGATGGTGGTATTCAAACCCCTGTTTTATTCCTGACAGCCAAAGACTCGAAAGACGATGTGGTCAAAGGCTTGGATATTGGTGGTGATGACTACATTACCAAACCTTTCTCTCTGGATGAATTACTAGCTCGGATTAGGGCGTTGCTTCGTCGCAACAGCGGTGTGACATCTTCAATTCTTGAGATCGGGCCCATTCGCATCGATCCGGCGAAGAAGCAGGTAACTCGTGATGGAAAGGCCATTGAGCTAACTGCCAAAGAGTACGCTCTGATGGAATATTTTGGTCGTAATGCAGGGGTTGTACTGAGCCGAACCCAGCTATCGGAGCATGTTTGGGATATGAACTTTGAGCCGACCTCTAACGTCGTTGATGTTTACGTTGGGTACCTGCGTAACAAGGTTGACAAGGCTTGGGGGTCAAACTTTATCAAGACCATGCGCGGCCATGGCTATATGTTTGATGTCGACGCCGATCAAGGTATTGAGGTCAGCAAAAGTTGATGCTATTGGACCACATCCCAATTCGAGCTAGGCTATCCTTCGGACACGCAATTTGGATGGCCCTGATTTTTATTGGGATTGGTATCGGTGTGTATCGGGTGGTTGAAGATAACATCATGCAATCTCTCGATGCCACGTTGATGACTTCGGCAAAGAATATCCGGGATGAGAATATAACTGCAAAGCGATCACCCTTCAAAGGCTCGCGCTACTGGGAGAGTCTATTCGATGACTTTTTTGGGAATCAGAAGGGGCAGATCAAAGCCTACGCTCAGCTCATAGACACCTCTGGAGCCGTTCATGCTAAGACTAGGAACATTAGGGTCCGTTTGCCGGTTTCTCGTCATGCACTTTCACGAGCAGACCAAGGTCAGGAGTCCTACGAAACCTTTATATTACCTTCCGGCTTGGTGTTGAGGCAGCTTTCTCTTCCAGTTATGAAGCGTGATCGATTTACTGGCCACCTGATCCAGGTGGCTTCGTCCATGACTGAAACCAACCAAACTCTTAAAAGTGTCAAACGAATGCTGTGGATTACTCTCAGCATTGGTCTGATTATTTCCGTGATGTTTGGCTATCAATTGACTCGTTGGTCTCTTCGTCCAGTCACTCAGGTAACGACTGCTGTAGCAAGCCTTGGAATCAATAACGATTTTGATAAGCGTCTGAAGTTACCTCCAGCCCAAGATGAGATGCGTGAGCTTATGAAAACATTTAACGAGATGATCGATCGTCTTGAGGATGCTTTCATGAGGCTAAGACGGTTTTCTGGGGATGTGTCCCACGAGCTTCGTACTCCTATAGCGGTGATGAGAGGTGAAGCCGAGTTAGCCTTACGTCGCGAGAGAAGTCCTGGGGAGTACCAGGAGTCGCTGCGGACAGTGGTGAAAGAAGCCGAGAATATGTCGGCCATCGTAGAAGATCTTTTGCTCTTGGCTAGAGCCCAGGGCAAATCAATAACCTTGCAATCGGAAACGGTTCATGTGGAAGGCTTCTTGACGAGCCTGGTTGAGTCGATCAAGCCTGAGCTTGATCGGAAAGAAATCGACCTGAAGATCGTTAATGAGGGCAAAGAGACACTGGAAATGTCGCCCGGTTACTTTTCTCTCGCATTGAAGAACTTGCTATTGAACGCTTGTAAGCATTCTCCACAAGGAGGCGTGGTGGAAATTAAAGTAAGTTCCACCTATGGGGACACTCGGTTCGATGTCATCGATCATGGCGAGGGAATACCGCCTGAGTCTCTACCGTATATTTTCGATACGTTTTTTAGAGCGGATACAGCCAGAAATCGCGGTTCTGGAGGCGTGGGTATCGGTCTAAGCCTCGCAAAAGCGCTTGTGTCACTTCATGGCGGGAATCTTACTGTGGAATCTACCTTAGGCGAGGGAGCACGCTTTCGAGCAACGATTCCCCATGGTGATAAGTTCGATGGCTTTGCGGTATCAAAAAAGAAGAAAGCCATCGAGATGGTGCCTTCAGCACGGCCTACAATGTCGACTTGAAACTTACTGAGGTCTATCACTGAGGAGTTCATCCAGAGCGACTTCGTCCAAGCTGTCTTTTGGGCGCTTGGGGTGAATACTCGGTTCTTGTCCGGTGGATCGGTCGACAATAATGAGGCTGCGGTCTGCTAGAAGATCGACAAACTCTTCAATCCAATACAAAGGCACACAAAGTTCAGAGGCAAGTTCGCTCTTTGTGAGTCCTTCTCCTTTTCCTTCGTCAAACTTTTTGTAGCAAGAATCCAAGATTTGCTCGGGAAGTTTGGTTTTCGCTTTTGCTTCGGAATATGGTGATTCTGGTACCATTGTCGATTGGTCTTGCTCCTGCGCCAATTGTCGGCGATTCTGCATGCGCCAGGTGAATAATGCTCCGAGCAATATAATGATCCATATGATGTAGAGCCAAAGTAGAAAGATAGGCAATGCTGCTAGTGCCGCCCCGTAAATGGCTTCGTAGTTGGTGAATAGCACAATGTAGCTTTGGATAATAGAACTTGCCAAATTTAGGGCTGCAGTTGCGAGGAGACCTCCTAAGAAGGCCCACAACGTGCTTACATAGCAATTGGGGACCAGCTTGTAGATGAGGCTAAATAAGATCACCATTATGAACTTGTTGGCAAAAATACTAAAGTAAGAACGAGCCTCGCTTAAGGCTCCATCGCTGGCATAGCTAGAGAGAGTGCCAACAAATATTGCTAGGCTGAATGAACCTAGGGTCAGGAAAGTCCAAAAGTTTACGAAACGGGTGATCAGGTTCCGTGGCTTATGCACTTGAAAAATAGTATTGAGTGCGACTTCGATATGTTTGAGTAACAGGATCAAGGTGACCATCGTTCCAGCTAGACCAGATATGCCAATTTTTTTGAGATCCAGGTTGGCAATAAAGCCCTCTATGTGATCGATAGCTTGCTGGCCACTCGCCGTAGCTAAATGCTCCAAGACAAAATCTTTAAGATAGTGAATGAAATTAGAATCTTGGCTTAGCAGAGGATTGAATAAGCTCAATACAGCAAATATAGCGGCAAGAGATGGAATCAACGATAGCAGGCTGACATAAGACATTGCGTAGGCGTGTCTGAGAATATCATGCCGAATCATATCTTTGTAGAAGGAGTGGCCGACTGCCATCGCTCGATGAGAGAAGTCATTGAATTGCTCTCTCATGAGTCCCTCCTTAGGTCAGTTTAGTGAAGTGAGCTACTGCTCAAATCTGGCGTCCTCTGTTTCATCCAGGCCTTGATTTCACCAAGCCCCTTGTCGTTCCAAGTCTCGTCTGTTCTTTCGTCTAAGAAAAGCGCAAATAGCCCATCGATCACATCGACTAAAACTTGGCTAGCCTTAAGTCGGAAGCTCAGTTGCGAAAAGCCCTCCTCTTGGCTCAGTTCTGCTGGAGGCTCAGGAAGTGCGATAGTTCGAGGGGCTAAATCGCTGCCGTTTAGATTGAAAGTGAAATCACCCATGGAGTCAAGGTTGAAGCCAACGCGCATCTCCTTGACTGATTTCCCCGTTAAAAGTGCAGTAGCAGCTTCAACGCTACGACTCGGGTCGCCGCCTTTTAAGGTTTGCACATGGGCTTTTGCTGCTTGGGACTCCAGGACCAAGCGATCGTCGATCCATATGTCAACTAGGTAATTGTGGCCTGTGCGTGGGCTTTGAACATGCATCGGGGAGTCGTTTTTTTCCACCAGATACCAGAGCCAAGTGAGGAACTCTCGACCCAGAAATGATTTGGATTTGCTCGCTGTTAATAGTTTTTCAACATGGGCCAGCAAATTCTCGTCAGATACTGTCATTATCGATTAATCTCCATAACTTAGGGTAAAGAGGCACTTGTGGATAAACTGTGGAAATCTTGTCTGTATTAAGATACTACTGCATGAAGGTTTGGCATTGTGCCAGCAGGAGTGTTTACAACAATTTGTTCGAGATACCTAGTTTTTATTACAGGCCTTGGAAAGTCAATACGGTTTTGGGTAAACAGCGAAAAACAAATCGGAAGCCAATTAAACATAGCGGCCTTTTCGATATTGAAGAGGATGCCGCCGAGATATTCTTGTCGTATTTAGAAAATGATCCGATGCCTATCAAAGATAACGAGCTTGAAAAGCCAAAAAAGCAAAATCGCAGCAAACGCAAGGCGGAAGTCAGTCTTGACCTTCACGGTATGACTGTTTTTGAGGCTCAGGCATATATAGACGAAAAGCTGAGTCAAATTAGGGCCAAGCATGTGAAGTACCGAGTGCGATTGATCACGGGGAAGGGTTTGAATAGTGGTCTTAGCGGCCCTGTTTTGGCGTCTGAAATCTATCAATATGTTCGCGATCGCTACGGACACCAAATTGAAACCATTGACGATCCTCCTGCCGCCGCTCGGATCAACAACATACCCATCCGCGGCTACTTTGATTTTGTCATAAAGTTCTAATTCAGCTACAGAATCCGCCCTCGTCTGCCGATAATGACTCATAGTGAAAATTCCTGAGGGCTCTATGTCGGATTCTCGAAAACCCGGCCAAATAGTCAATCCGCAAACTGGACAGTCGGTATCGGAGTCTCTCACGACACCACCGAAGAAGCCTCTCGATCTTTCTGGCGCCCCAAGTAGTTCTGAGCCAATGCAAATGGGGAAAAAAAAGCATTCTCTGGCGGCCGAAGTTTCTTTCCATTCTGATCAGGTCAAGTATCGCGATCCGACCAAAAGTCGGGCCTCAGGTAAATCCATCTCCCTCTGGCTTGTCTTGGCTTTCATTAGCTCGGGGCTTATATGGTATTTTGCCGATCCTCATGGGGTCCGAACCCTGGCGGCCCGCTCGATGGCCTTGATTGCAGAACAGGTGCCTGCTGTGAAGCCTTACCTGCCGGTGAAAGGAGTCGAAACTCCCAAGAATCCAGTGATTGCGCCACAAGATTTATCCCTTGATGGTCTCAATTGTGAAGCTCTGATCGAAAAAGCTCTTAGTATGAAGGTTCGCGGCTGGCTCTCGGCCGAAGGGGCTCAGCGGCTAGCCACCTGCTATCTATTTCAAAATGTGACTGCTTCGTCTCAAGAGCTTTTGCAAGAGTATGAAGCACCTGTGCTGCGAGAAAAGAGCAAGTGGTCAGCCGAGGATATTGAAGGTTATCACCTCTACTTAGAAACCCTGCTTGCTCGTTGGAAGCTAGGGCAAGCAACTGATCAAGCATTCCTTAATTGTCGCGGGTGGAAATGGACGCCTGCGTGTATTGGTAAGTTGCTGGTGTATGCTCGAACCGTGCGGTATCGGGATGCTGAAAAAGGTTACCTGAAGCTCCAGGCGATGGGGCAACGATTTGGCAAGAAAGCGCATATCAGAACACTTATTGCTGGCGCAATCAGCGCTCGTAAGATGGAACGGTTTGACCTTGCTAAATTGAGGATCAAGCAAGTGTTTTCTGCCTTGCTCACCGATAGTTTCTATCTTCGACGAATGGCACTTCTAGAGGGAGTAAAAATCGCATATTTCAGCAAAGATCAGGCTTTCGCGAAAGAGGTCTTTCAAAACTACCGTCGCTGGGTACCAAAGGAAGATCGCAAGGATTACGCAAATATCGATGTGCTTTATGCGGTGCAGAGGCCTAAGTTGAGCAAGCGGGCTTTGGCACTATTTTTTGGCCGAAGGGGGATGTACCAACGGTATACGGGGGACCCCGAGCTGGTTGCTATTCTCGCTTATGAAGGAATTCGGGTTGGGCTCGCTCCTGCTGTGGACAGCTATTTTAGCTTTCTGATTGTTCACATGGTTCAACAGCATCAGCTGGATACAATGGGGAGGAACTGGCTACATACTTGGCGTGCGCGGGCATACCTGGCTCTTGATCGATACGGCCAAGCCTTGTCAGAACTTAATGTGGTTCGTTATAAGTCACTAAAGAACCCCGAATACTATTACCTTAAAGGCTTGGCGTATTTGAATTATACGGAACAGGAAAATCACAAGATTTTCGCCGTGAATGAGTTTCAGAAGATGATCAACTTAAGCAACGACTGGCAAGGCTACTACGGAGCGGTCATGGGGCTAGTGCCCAGCAAAGATGCTCAGCGAATCAACCTTCTGTTTAAGAGTTGGCCTGGTGTAGGTCCCCAAAAGGAAGGTCGCCGTTGGTATATGTTCTCGCGCCTAAAGGCGGCTATCATTCTCAACGACCAAAAAGCCGCTAAAGAGCTAGCTCAACGATTGATGCGGGAATATCCAGACTTTCGGTATGGGCTTGAGTTCCTGCAAGTCTACTTTGAGTCACATAACGACTTCAAAAGTCTGGAAGTGGTGAATCGGAGCCTACTAGCCCTCGGGTCGGGCGAAAAATATGAAGTAAGTACTGAAAATCCTTTAAGTCCTTTAGCTCTCCCTGTTTTTTACATACATCAATGACATATCCCATTGTCCTTCAGGAGTCACCGCGCTATAAGCAGCCCTTAAAAAGGAGGTAAATAGTGCACCCTAATTCAACCTACGAACTTAGAATATCCTTCCAAGATCAGGGAGACAAGAAAGCGCTTCACGTCAAAGAAGATGTTAAACAGTTTTTGATAAGCATCGGAGAGGCCACCTTTGTTGAGGGCGTTGTTGATGGCCTAGATCTTGACTTTGACTACGATCATGACGACCGAGACTATTACGAAGAACTGGGTGGAGCGATTGCCCCGCTTTCCATATATAAATACGATAAAAGCCACCTTCAACAAATCGAAGTACTTTTAAGCAAAAAGTTTGGTGAAGAGCTTAGCATCAACCTGGTAGAGCTGGACACCCAGGAGTGGATGGAGGGGTGGAAAGATTCCTTCAAGCCGTTCACAACGGAGCGATTTTTTGTCTACCCACCTTGGGAGTCGGTTCCGGCAAACGAAGATCGTATGCCGTTGATGATCGAGCCAGGAATGGCTTTTGGTACCGGACAACATGCAACGACCCAGCTTTGCCTACAAGAGATCGAACGTCACGGGACACAGAATCCCATGAGCCAAGCTCTTGATGTGGGGACAGGCACTGGCATTCTAGCTATCGCCCTGTTGAAATTGGGCTGCAAGCAAGTCTTGGCAACTGATATCGATCCTGATGCTGTGATTGCGACTCGTGATAATGCCCGTGAGAATGCGGTTTCGTTTGAGGTGAGACAGGAAAGTGTGCCATCAGAGGGTGCCTATGACCTTGTGATCGCCAATATATTGTTCACGGTTATTCGCAGGATTTTAGATGATCTCATTGCTCGTGTTCAGCCTGGTGGGCACCTTCTATTATCAGGCATACTCGCAGAAGAAGAGCACGAGATCGACCCTCTAGTCGGCAATCGACTGAGCGTGGTTCGTAAGCAAGAGCTAAACGGTTGGGTTTCGTTGCTTTATAGGAAAGATCATGGCGCACCTGTTTAGGTTCATTGGGAATAAAGTTGATGGTCGGTGGCACTTAGATCCAGATGAGTGTCACCACTTTCTCAAGGTTTTGCGATTGCAGGATCAGGAAACCATTGAAGTTTGTAACGGGGAAGGCCTTTGGGCTATCGGTGTCGCGACCATTGAATCAAAAACTCGGGTTGGATTCGAGCCTCGTGAAGAGTTTTACGAGGAGCGAGCCAAGAAGAAATATAGCATTGCAATGGGGGCTATTAAGCCAGGTGATTTTGATGATGTCCTGCCATCGCTCATTGAACTTGGTGTAGACGGGATTCATCTTTTTAGGCAATCCGGAGGTGACAAAGCTCGCGTGACAGAGAAGACTCTGGGGCGCTGGGAGAAAATTGCAAAAACTGCTATCAAGCAGTGCAAACGAAGTTATCTGCCTCAGGTTATCTATCACGATTCTATCGACCAACTCGTCAAGGGGTTTCCAGCATTCGACAAGTGCATGGTGCTTGAGGCCTCTGCTCCGCCTTTAGTGGAGGGATTGGATGACAATTGGAATCGCTGTCTTGCGGTGCTTGGGAGCGAGCGAGGCTTGAATCAGGCCGAGCGAGAGCTTTTGAAAAGTCATCAATGCATAGAGGTGAGTATTGCACCCTATGTACTTCGTGCCCGCACAGCAGCGATTTCATTCGCAAGCATCATAGCTCATAGCCAGCATGGAATCTAAAGACCTGGAAGGCCAAAACGCTTCATGATAAGATACCGGCAGTACTTCTCTTAAAGGACGAATATTGCCATGAAGCCGTCTGGTCGTAGGCGAGGGTTTTCCTCGTGGTTTGTTGAGCCTCATCGTCAGGTGAAGCTGGGATTGATGTTTTTGCTTCTTAATCTCAGTTTCTCGATGGTCATATTGGGAGTCTTCGGATTTTACTTCTGGGACGTGTACTCTACAGTTGCCACCTACTTCAAGCTTACGACCGACCAAAGTTCCCAAGTCCTGGATAAGTTTCTACCGCCAATGTTTATCGCCTTGACCCTCACGGTTCTGTTTGTGGTCGTCTCGATCCTGCTTTCGGTTCGCTATACGCACCGGATATATGGGCCGTTGGTTTCCATTCACCGCTATCTTGACGATTTTCTCGAAGGGCGAAGTGTGACTCCTTTAAACTTAAGAGAGTCGGATCAGCTTAAAGAACTTGCAGAAAAGCTTAACGAGCTTGCCAAGCGCTTTCCCCTGGAGCGACGCGAGAACAACTTCGTGCCGATCTTTCAATTTATCGACCAGCTTAATGAGGGAGAACAGCCAGACAAGCTATCCTTGCGTGGTGGTGATCAATTGGATGCCCTAGCTGGTAAGCTGAACCAACTTGCAGAGAAGTATGCCAAAAAGTGAATTGAGAAAAAGTTTGTAAAGCGGGTTGACAAAAAAATCTGCTCCCCTTATAAACTAGCTCTCTCGCACAGAGAACTTCTTACCGCGGGGTGGAGAAGTCTGGTATCTCGTCGGGCTCATAACCCGAAGGCCGCAGGTTCAAATCCTGCCCCCGCTACCAAATCTATTTTATATCCCACATTAGAGCCCAATAAAGATCATTCACACTTCCAATGTGGCAGAAATATAAACTGCATCGTTGATCACAATTAGCCAATGCAAAAACGCGCCTCGAGATTAACCAAAAGCCATTGCTGCCCCATCTCAAGTCATGATAATCCTGAGACCGTAAGAGTAGGCCGTCTTGGTATATAAACAGTTTCCAAGAAGCAGCGAATCATAGCCTTAAGTTTTTAGGGGCGAGATTTAGAAGGTCACTCCTACGGAAAACGCCCCATCACACTCGAAGGATATATCGTTGGCTATTAGTATATTCGACCTATTTAAAATTGGAATTGGGCCGTCAAGTTCACATACAGTCGGACCCATGCGGGCTGGCAATCGCTTCTTGATGGGTCTTAAGGATCGGCAGGTTTTCAAGCAGGTGCAGGCGGTGAGCGTTGAACTTTACGGCTCATTGGCATTGACTGGAGTTGGTCATGGCACAGACAAGGCCGTGATGCTCGGGCTCTTGGGTGAAGCTCCCGATCAAGTTGATCCCGATACCATTGACCCGAAACTTAAGCAGATCACTAAGACAAAGACGATCCTTCTAGGTGGCGAGCATCAAATTCACTTCGATCCGCGTAAACACATTGTCTTCTTTAAACGTAAATCGTTGCCTCTCCATCCCAATGGAATGCGCTTCATTGCCTATGACAAGAACTTTGAAGTCTTGCACAACCGTGTGTACTACTCCATTGGTGGCGGCTTCGTGGTAAACGAAGAGACGGCAGAGAAAGATGCCCTTAAGAAAGATCAAAGCCCTCAGCCTCATCCTTTTAAGTCCGGGCGAGAACTTTTGGCCCTGTGTGAGGAAAAGGGTTTACCAATTTGGCAATTGATGCAGGAAAATGAATTGGTTTGGCGCTCTGAGGAGGAGATTCATCAGGGCTTGGATCACATTTGGTCTGTGATGAACGCTTGCATCGATCGAGGTTGCCGCACGGATGGCGTTCTACCTGGTGGCTTGAAGGTCGCAAGGCGGGCCCATCGGCTGTTTGGAGAGATGATGGCGAGGCCGCAATCATCTCTTCGAGACCCTCTGTCGGTACTCGATTGGGTCAATCTCTACGCCTTGGCTGTGAACGAAGAAAACGCCAGTGGTTCGCGAGTCGTTACAGCTCCAACCAATGGTGCAGCTGGCGTAATCCCCGCCGTGATACGTTACTATGAGGACTTTGTTCCCAACTCCAACAAAGAGGGCGTTCGAATATTTTTGCTTACAGCGGCAGCAATAGGGATTCTCTTTGCCGAAAATGCGTCAATTTCAGGTGCCGAAGTCGGCTGCCAAGGAGAAGTAGGGGTTGCTTGCTCTATGGCCGCTGCGGGACTAGCCGCCGTCATGGGGGGGACGCCTAAGCAGATTGAACAAGCTGCTGAAATTGGGATGGAGCATAATCTGGGCCTTACCTGTGATCCGATTGGTGGCCTCGTGCAGATTCCTTGTATCGAGCGTAATGCAATGGCAGCTATCAAAGCGATCAATGCTAGCCGTATGGCCTTGCGGGGTGATGGAACTCACTTTGTGTCTCTCGATTCTGTTATCGCGACTATGAAGGCGACTGGTGCTGATATGAAAACCAAGTACAAGGAAACCTCAAGAGGCGGTCTTGCGGTGAACGTGATCGAATGTTGATGGAGATTGCGACCCTTCTCAGTCTCATTGTGCTAGGGTGCTTCATCTGGCGATGGGCTTGCCATTGGTTTAATATTCCATGGCCCTCTTGGATGGCCTGGTGGCTTGAAAACCCGTACATGCTTATCTTTTGCCACCCGAAAGATTTGCTAGCTCGACTGAGGCTTGAACCGAACATGAAAGTCCTAGAAGTAGGGTGTGGTGCCGGGCGGGTAACAATACCTGTAGCGCAAGCGGTACCGCAAGGCTCGGTACTCGGCGTGGATCTTCAGGCCGGAATGATTCGACAGCTGGAACGTCGAACCAAACGAATGAGCCTGCCAAACCTTAGCTGGCACCAGCGCGATGTGATTAGAGATGGGCTCCCGTCGGGACCATTCGACCGGATTGTGGTCGTCACGGTGCTCGGTGAAATCCCAGCCTATACGAAGGTTTTGCAAGACGCTTTTGATCAGCTTAGGCCTGGGGGAATGGTATCGATCACAGAAGTGCTTCCTGACCCTTGCTATATTCCATCAAAGCGGCTTCGACATGAGTGTGAGTCGCTAGGTTTTCAGCATTTGGAGACCATCCATAACCTTGTGAGCTATACGCTCAATCTTGAAAAACCTCGTTCTTAAAGCCCTCTTGCTTCATCCAATACAAGATGTTGCGCCTAGCGGTTGTGATGGTCCTACCGATCTCGTTGAGTAGTTCGTGCCGAGCACCTGGAATATTGAAAAAGCTTATTGGTTCGTCGCTGGCTTTCGATGCCTCGTGGACCCAATGACTGAAACCCCGATGATCTACGACAGCCTCTGCGCTGCCTCCCAAGATCAACACAGGGCATAACAGGCCTTGTAAGTTTTTAGGGTCATGGACAAAGCGAATGGCTTCGTCTGTGGCATTCACCCAGCCGAACGTAGGGCTAGGTATCGGGTATGGAGATTCCTGCACTCTCTGGAATCCTGAAAAGGATCGGGTCAGAGAGTTGCCGGGATAAATGTCGTGTTGGCCTCCGACACCAGGAGATTTACGGGCCATTGTCAACCTACAGGCCACCTTAGAGGCCGGAATATAAATCGATCGTTTAATCGGTTGATCGGGTAGCATCAATAGGGGAGAGCTAAGAATCAACTGCTGGGGACGGAATACCTTTTTGAGGGTGCCATATAGAGCGATGAGGCCTCCCATTGAGTGAGCCATGATAGTATACGTCGTGTCCGATCCGAGTGCGTGCTCTAGCACCGTGCGTCCGTCGCTTAGGAACTCATCATAAGAATCCACATGAGACCTAAGTCCCCCAGAGCCTCCTTGGCCACGATGATCCCAGGAAAGAATATCGCAATCAGGTTTCACTTGAATAAGCTTGGCAATGTCCTCGTACTTTTCAAGCCACTCCGAGCGGCCGTTCAAGAACACCAGTGTGTGATTGCTTGAGGTTTTACCGCGCCAGTGGCCATATCTGATTGCAGTTCCATCCTTGCTTTTTACTTGAGAATACGTCCACTGTTTCTCCCTTCCCATTATGATCTCCCTTGCAACCATTGCGTCATCTCCCTTGGAAAGTTGGTACAGAGACCATCAACTCCTAAGTCTTCAAGTTGAGTCCAGATAGTCTCAGGGTCGGTTTCGTCTTTCATCGAAATATAAGGAAAAACAAGCCACTCATTGGCTTGGCAAATACTCATCAACTCCTGATTCACATACCGAACTTCGGGGTGAAAAATCCTACATTGGCTGCGTTTCATTTCCGCTTCCACAGAGGATAAGTCACTTTCATCCCAAAGTAGGGCAAGGGTTTCCTGGGGGTGCTGCTGACTGAGATAATAAATTAAGTCTCGGTCGAAACTTGAAATGATAATCTTACGGGGGCGTGCTTCAAGGGGTGGAAGGATGGTGACCACCGCATCAGCTAGCTCTTTGCCGCCGCTCTTGAGTTCGATGTTGAGCTCAATCTGAGGAAGAAGTTGATTCAAAACGTCTTCCAATAGAGGAAGTGCTTCCTGATTGCTGAGTTTAATTCTAGCGAGATCCTTCGGCGAAAGCACAGACACTTCAATATCGTGACCTGTCGTCCGCTTCAAGTTTTCATCGTGGATAATGGGCAAAAGCCCTTCTTTTCCCAAGTGAACATCGAGCTCTATTCGAGCTGCTCCACCGGCGATTGCTTTTCTAAAGCTGTCCCATGAATTCTCTAGGGCTTCATCGGGAGCGCCTCGATGGCCAATCACAATCATCCCGCATCCTCCCAAGGTCGTGTTGATCACGTCGTCCTTCATCATACGTTCCGATACCAGGGCTTCACCAGGAAAAACGACCCTAAATACGCTGCATATTATTCACAGTTCAGGGATTGGTGTCATGATGGCTAAGTTGTACAATGATCACTAATTGGACTTTTAGAAAAGGGGTCTGTCATGACAATGCGGTGGTTTATACTGGGTCTAGGTCTTTGGTCAAGTCTAGCTTTTGCTGAGTACAAAGACTTCGTCATTCACCTTCCGCTGGTTTCTGTTGCCAACGAAGCCGTTGCAAAAATTGAGTACAATCTGAGCGGTAGCGGAGCGCTAGGCTTAGAGCTGACAGTGATTCAAGAGGGAGATCTTTATACTACGGAAGAAGCAGCGAAGTATAATGGTGATAGCATTATGACAGAAGGTCAGGAACTGGCATTGACCTATGCATCCTACATGAATGCATCCAAAATGTCGGGTGGTTATTGGACTCTAGGCCTTGGCTACCGGCAAGTTCAAGCGGATTGGCTGCGCAGTCCGTCCGATGAGTACTCTCCTACTGGGGTGTCTCTTGACCGAAACGGCAAGTTTAAGCACTCCTTGCTAGCGGGTGGAGCTACCGCCCATACTCGGCTTGGCTACCGCTATGTTGCGAGTGCCTTTCCTTTTTCTATTGGGGCCTTCATCGGCGTTCGGCACTATGAAAATACCTTCACGGATCGTCCTGTGGATGACGCTGTAGAAACACCTGATGCTGATCGTGAGTCTTTAGAACGGCGATTGATGAGCAGCTTAGAACCCGGTATCGAGATCGGGATGGCTTTTTAACACTACTATCCTTACCCTTATGCTTCTCTACCCTATGGATATTATGTAGGGTTTCTCCAAAACCAAGTTGACAAAGATCGGGATTCGTCTAGCCTGTAAAAGCCTATCAATTTAAAACAGTAGGGAGCTCCGGATGAGAATCGCGATTGATGCGCGAATGATTCGCCCGGGTAGCATGCATGGGATTGCACGCTATGTTTATCAGCTACTCAAGGGGCTTGTCACTATCGGTCGCGACCATCGCTTCTTCGTTTTGGTCAACCGTGGTTCGCCTCTTGAGCAGGTGACTTGGCCGGAACATATCAGGCTGCTGACTCTAAAGTCTCAGTGGATAAGCCTTCGCGAGCAAAAAGAGATCCCTCTTGCTTTGAACCGCGTGCGGGCGGAGCTATTTCACGCACCTTCATTTGTTGCGCCTATGTTTGTGCCATGCAAGATGATCATGACCATACATGACCTAAATCATATGGTATTGCCGCAATTCTATACTTTGTTTCATCAGTTTTATTATCAGGTGATTGTTCGAAATAGTATCCAGAAGTCGGAATATATTCTGACCGTCAGTAATTTTAGCAAGAAAGAAATCGTCAGAACTTTGGGGCTATCGGCAGAGAAAATTTTTGTCACCTATAATGGTGTGTCACCACGCTATCACCCTATCAAGGATCATCAGTATATCCAATATGTGCGAGATATTTATGGCCTTCCTGAGCGATTCATCCTCTGTGTGTCCAACAATAAGCCCCATAAAAATGTTCATCAGCTTGTTAGGGCGTACTGTTACTCAGATGTCGATGTGCCTCTGGTTTTAGCGTGTCCTGTTGATCGCAGCCTTATCAGCATCGCTGAAAACTACGGTAAAAAGCATCTTATCTATTTTTCAAAGTTTATCGAAGAGCAACACCTTCCTGCCTTTTACTCCATGACGGAGCTATTTGTTTACCCATCCACCTACGAAGGATTCGGCTTGCCTCCCCTCGAAGCGCTATCTTGTGGAACGCCGGTTGTCGTCGCGCGGTCCTCCAGCCTTCCCGAAGTTGTCGGTCAGCACGCCATATTTGCAAACCCGTATGACTTTAAAGCTATTGCTGAAGCACTAGAGCTAGGTATAAAAGATCAGGACCTACGGTGTCGTCTGAGATCCGAAGGTTTGCTTCACGCAAGAAACTTTTCCTGGGAAAAAATGACTGAGCAAACGTTGAGTGTTTACGAGCAGTGCCAGGAACAGCGGCTTTGTAGTCGGTTAGGGGTAAGCACAGTATGAGAATCGGAATCAACGGGCGGTTTCTAGTGGCCAAACGAACGGGAGTTCAGCGAGCCGCTTATAACTTGGTGCGCACACTATTTGAAGTGGATCGCAGCAACGAGTACATCCTCTTCACCGGAAGAAGCCAATTGGAGAACCCTGAGTGGGACTATCCTAATGTGACAATTGTGCCGTCATTTATCAAAGAAGGTGAAAACTTTCGTAATCATCTTTGGGAGCAGTTCGAGCTGCCGCGTCTTGCCAAAAAGTATAAGGTGGACATTCTTCATTCTCCAGCCAATATGGCGCCTTTGATTTATAAGAGGGCATCGATTGTTCATATTCACGATCTTTGCTTCGTGGTCAATCCACAGTGGTATAGCTATCTATTTCATCGGGTCTATAACTTCATTATCCCTCGCTTGGCGCGGAAGTCGACAGTGGTGGTTACAAATAGCAATAACTCCCGCAATGACCTGCTCCAATTCTGCGATGTTGATTCCGAAAAGGTCAGGCTGATCTACTGGGCTGTAGATGACACCTTTCATATTGTGCCAAAAAGCTCTAGCTTGGATAAGATCAAGGAAGGGGATTATATTCTGTATGTAGGATCCTTGGAGCCGCGCAAGAATATCTCTAGTTTGATCAAAGCCTACGAAACGCTGCGCTTACGCAATCCCGATATAAAGACAAAATTGGTGCTGATTGGGGGAGAAAGTCCGTTATTTGCTGATGCCCAGCTTAAAATAAAGTCCTACAAAAACGACATTATATTTAAGGGCTTCGTTCCTGACGACATGCTACGAGCGTACTACCGCAAGGCCAAGGTTGTGGCGTATCCGAGCCTTTACGAGGGTTTTGGTTTACCCCCGTTGGAAGCCATGGCGAGCGGTTCGCCAGTGGTGACGTCGAACACCAGTTCTTTACCTGAAGTGGTGGGTGATGCAGCTTTATTGGTGAGTCCATATGACATTGATCAGATAGCAGCAACGTTGGCTCGTGTGATCCGTTCGCCGCAGCTCCAAGAGAACCTTAGGCAGCTGGGCCAAGAGCAAGTACGTAAGTTCAATTGGTATAGGGTTGCAAGAAATATCCTCGGGGTATATTACGAGGTTTACAGCGGGCTCACAGGGAAGGATAGTGAGTCACACCTTTCCTTGGATACATGGAAAGACTTGGTCATCAAAGAAAAGCAGTTCCTGGAGCAAAGTAGGCTGAATCGGCTTAGAGTTCAGCTCTAGTCTCCCCTTTATTAGTTGAGAGAGGTAGATTGTGACTAGAATTAGAATCAGTAGGGTGTTAGCCCAAGGAGAAGACGGGCAATCGGTCACTATTAGCGGGTGGGTACGATCCAAACGCGTTTCAAAGAATTTTGCTTTTCTTGTGATTAATGATGGCTCCAGTCAAACTGATATACAGTGCATTATCGATGCCGATAAACCCTTCTACGATGACTTAGGTCGTGCAAATACTGGCGCGTCAGTGCGGATTGATGGTGTGCTCAAAGAGTCGCCAGGCAAGGGACAGGCTTGGGAAGTCCAGGTCGATAAGCTTGAAGTGGTTGGTGAGTCTGGTGATGGCTACCCGCTTCAAAAGAAGGGTCATTCTATGGAATTCCTTCGTGAAATCGCTCATATTCGAGGCCGATCGAACACCTTTGGTGCGGTTTATCGGGTTCGTAACCAGTTAGCTATGATGGTTCATGAGTTTTTTCAATCCCGAGGCTTTCAATGGGCGCATACGCCTATCCTTACAGCTTCCGATTGCGAAGGTGCGGGAGAGATGTTTCAAGTCACAACTCTTGATTTGAAAAACCTCCCCAAAACAAAGTCTGGTGACATAGATTATACCCAGGACTTTTTTGGTAAGGCGACGAACCTTACTGTTTCAGGACAGCTAAACGGTGAAGCCTTGGCTTTATCGCTTGGAGATATTTATACATTCGGCCCAACCTTTCGTGCTGAGAACTCGAACACAACCAGGCATCTGGCGGAGTTCTGGATGGTTGAGCCTGAGATGGCGTTTGCTAATTTGCATGATAACTCCATTTTAGCGGAAGAGTTTCTCAGATTTATGTTTACTCAGATTGCGGAGCGCTGCGAAGAGGAGCTGAGTTTCCTTGGTAAGCACTTTAAAAACATGAGTTCTGAGCAAATTCGGGAGCTTGGCGCTCATTCATTTGGTCGGATATCGTACAGCGATGCGATCAAGGAACTGGAGTCGGCATCTACGAAATTTGAGTTTCCGGTAGAATGGGGTATTGACTTGCAAACAGAGCATGAAAAGTACCTATCGGAAGAGGTCTTTAAGAAGCCAGTTATAGTGACGGATTACCCTAAAGATATCAAAGCCTTCTATATGAAGCTCAACGGTGACGATAAAACGGTGGCAGCAATGGATGTCCTCGTACCTCGGATAGGTGAAATCATCGGTGGATCACAGAGGGAAGATCGATACGATGTTCTCAAGGCTCGTATGGAGGCACACGACATCCCAGTTGACGAGATGCGTTGGTATCTAGAGTTGCGTAAATATGGCGGGTGTCCTCACGCTGGATTCGGGCTAGGTTTTGAGAGACTGGTTCAGTATGTAACGGGCATGGGTAATATCCGTGATGTAATCCCATTTCCGCGAGTTCCTCAAAGCATTGATTTCTAACGATAAAATGAGTAAAAATGGCGCCGTGACTATAAATTACCAACAAGGTGTTGACGATAATCGAAAATATCATATATAGTCCGGCCCTCTATGTTGAATTTGTCATGTAGACAGAAGAATATTCTGGAGAGAATCGAAAAGATGAAAACGCAAAGTGTAACTCCTGCTGATATAAAAAAGCAGTGGGTCATCGTAGATGCCAAAGATCAGTCGCTTGGGCGAATTGCAGCAGAAGTTGCACGTCTTCTTCGCGGCAAGCATAAGCCTTCTTTCGTTCCACACTTAGACTGTGGCGACAATGTGATCGTTATCAACGCAGATAAGGTCAGCCTTACAGGTCGCAAGTGGGACACTAAATTTTACTATCGTCACTCAAACTATATCGGTGGTTTGAAGGCAACTTTGGCGAAAGATCTTCTGGCGACATACCCAGACAGATTGATTAACTTCGCTGTCAAAGGCATGCTACCTCGTAACAAGCTAGGCCGTAAAGTTCTTGGAAACCTTAAGGTTTACGCGGGACAAGAGCATCCTCACGAAGCTCAGAAGCCAGTAGCAGCTCCACTAAGACTTGCGAAGGAAGGGTAATAGACTATGTCAAATACTGTACATGCTGTAGGTAGAAGAAAAACATCTGTTGCTCGCGTTTACGTGAAGCCTGGTCAGGGCAAGATCGTTATCAACAAGCGAGAAATTGATCAGTACTATATTCGTGCTACATCTAAGATGATCATCAACCAGCCTCTTGAGCTTACAGGCAACGAAGGCAAGATGGACATCCTTGTTAATGTCACAGGTGGCGGCCTAACAGGTCAAGCCGGTGCCATTCGTCACGCCATCAGCCGTGCTCTTGCTGAGCTTGACCCTGAGAACCGCAAGGTCCTTAAGGCCAACGGTTTGATCACTCGTGATGCTCGTAAGAAAGAGCGTAAGCTATATGGCCAAAAAGGTGCTCGTGCTCGCTTCCAGTTTTCTAAGCGTTAATTTCACGTTACAATGGATTCGGGAAGTTATTTTGGCGCACAAAGTGCCTGATGGCACTTGCTTTTCAACATGAGGACCTCTTTCAATGGCTGAAACGATCGACGATATTGATATTGAGTACGTTGAGGATGACAAAGTCATCATCAAGCAGCTCGATAAGCACATTCTTACCCGTGGTAGCTGGACAACGATCATGTTCCTATTTCAGGAACTAGATAAGAAGACTGATGACTACGGACCACAGAAAGTGTCGATTCGGCGGTACCAGAAGCGGAACGGGGTTTATAGGCAGCAGAGTAAGTTTAATATCTCTAGTGCCAAGCAAGGTCGGGATATCATCAAAGCTCTCCAGAATTGGTTCCCGGCTGAAGAGCAACAAGCTTAGAAGATCGCATCATCTAATCTTGGATTAAACAATCGAGATAAAAGACCTCTTTTCTTTTGAGAAGAGGTTTTTTTTGTGCTGTCTAGCCTTTTGCGTCTTGCTTCTAGGCTGCGAATGCCGGGGCAAGAAAGAGCCAGATCACTCTCAAGCCAATTCGCTCGTCCAAACTCGATCGAGTCGACGAGCTCTATGTGACCATTTGTTACCATGGCAATCCTTAGCGCCGTTCCAAGGCCTTCAAAATCCCCTAATTCTTGCCTGCTAAGGTTCACCAACCTTAACGTATCAGCCTTGCTGATGGCAAACCCTGCTGTGATCAATACAGCCCACGAAGCCGTTTCTAGGGGCATTGTCGAGCCTCCAAAGATCAAGGCACGGTCGAATTTCCGAGAGAAGCTTTGTAGCTCGCACCAGCCTTGGGCCGGCTCACCATTCTTGCTCAATAGATAGCGACAGAGTCTAAGGCCGCCAAGATCTCCTGGCGAGTGCTTAAAAGGAGGGGCTTTAGCGATTGATTCTTGGTGCTTATGCCTAAAGTCGATATACTCCTGCAATCTCTCATGGCTCCAGCTCTGCTCCGGCGTCCAGTATAAATCAGGGGTGGGCAATGACAGAGATGGAAAAGATGTTATACTTTTGATAACAGTCATAAAAAGCTCGCAGACGTTGGCAATCACTTATTTCATTATAGAGTTGAAATCTCCTTCGGGTAAGGTGGTCGTGAGCAAAATGGTTGTGAACCTTGGTAAGGAGGTAACTTAACTTGTTTAATCAACAAAAGAAGGCGGCCGTGAAGCAAGTGAAGAAGGAACAAACAAAGGATTACGCGGTAACAATACTGACCAGTGGCTGTCACTTTGCTGGAAAAATGTTCTGCCGCGGCTCCACAAGAGTTGGTGGTAAGGTCGAGGGTGAGATCATCTCGGAAGGCTTATTGATTCTTGAAGAAGAAGCCGTGGTCAATGCCAATATCAACTGTGACGAGATTGTCCTTCAAGGCCGCATCACCGGGATCATTCGTGCTAAGACTAGAGTCGAGATGAGTCGCACCTGCACATTCTCAGGGGATGTGATTACACCTTGTCTTGTAATTGAAGAAGGGGCGCAATTCAGTGGACGATCGACGATGGACGGCGCGAATGCTGAAATTTCAGACAAGCAAGGCAAGCTGATCGATGAGGTGAAGGCTCCTAAGGTCGACGATCTCTCTTCGGACAGCGTGCCGGAAGTGTCAGTTAAGAGTCCTCAGGTTGCCGCAGAGGCTCAGTAACACGGTCTTACTTGCTAAAAAGGGGATTCTTTCCTACAAAAGATGTATTGCTGCGCGATCATCACGGAAGGAATGGCCCTATGAAGTATCTATTGTTCACCTCTCTTCTTTTTCTCGCGTCCTGTACCCAAGAG
Source organism: Pseudobacteriovorax antillogorgiicola (assembly GCF_900177345.1). Lineage (NCBI taxonomy): Bacteria > Pseudomonadati > Bdellovibrionota > Oligoflexia > Oligoflexales > Pseudobacteriovoracaceae > Pseudobacteriovorax > Pseudobacteriovorax antillogorgiicola. The sequence goes on along the minus strand of NZ_FWZT01000001.1, from coordinate 116,745 downwards.
ATGCAAAACAAGATTTCCCGAAGCGTTCAGAACTGGACTGGTACCAACGGCGTGCTGGATGTCTTGAGCGAGGGTAAGGTAATGTACCGTTTTATCCGCATTGACAAGCTCACCACTGCGACCTCTACTGGAGGGGCTGGTGTGCCGCGACCTTATCGGTTTGGCTATGGGGTTTTTGACAAGAATATGAACTACATCCCAGACGAGGGTGAAAAGAAGGTTTACTTTGAAATCAGCGACTATGGAACCAGCTACGTTTTCTACGAAAACCCCTTCTAAAACTGACCTTCGATACTTTGCCGAGGATTATCCTCGGGATCTCCCGATCGTTGACTTGCGAAGCCCCCGAGAGTTCGCCTTGGGGCACATACCCGGCGCAATTAACTTACCTCTTTTTGATGATGACGAGCGCCATCAGGTGGGGTGGACCTACAAGCAGGTAAGTAAGGTAGATGCGGTTCAGCTTGGCTTAGAACTACTAGCACAGAAAATGGATCACTTTCTGGATGAGCTGTTGGCCCATGAACGTGGCAGGGGGTTGGTGCTTCATTGCTGGCGAGGGGGGATGCGGTCCCAATCGGTTGCTAGTCTGATGAGAAGCTTAGGCTGTCAGGCCTCAGTGCTTGAAGGGGGCTACAAACAGTATCGACGTGATGTCTTAGCCCAGATTGAATGCCTAGCAGGCGTACCGTTTCTGGTACTTATGGGGCGAACAGGTGTTGGGAAGACTGAGCTTTTGCAGCGGAGTGGTGTGCCCTATATGGACTTTGAGGCCTACGCTCATCATCGGGGTTCAGCATTCGGAGACCTCAATCAAGCCGGCCCTGTGCCGACACAGCAAAACTTCGAAAATCAAATTGCAGAAGCAGCTCGAGACAAACATGATTGCGGATTCTGCTTGGTGGAAATCGAGAGCTACTTCGCCCATCTCAACGTTCCCAATGTACTACGTAAAAAGATGCTGACTTCTCCTGTGGTAATCCTGAGTCGCGATAGAGCCCAACGTATCGAGCATATTCTTGAAGACTATATCCCTCGGTTGACTGATGACATGGGGGAGCAGATCAAAGAACGCATTCAGGAAGGCTTAGCAAAGCATTTCAGGCCATCTCTCATCGCAGAGTTGATGCAAGAGGTTGACCAACAGAATTTAGCAAAAGTTGTGGGTACCTTGCTCGATATTCGCTACGATCCTCTCTATGATAAGAAGCTAGTCAAGCACCGGGAGCGAGTCATTGCTGAGTTTGACGTCAGTAATGGGTACCAGGATGCGATTCATTTTGTTCAGCAGTACAAAGGACGTTAACCATGACTTTTTCAGCGAGGCAGCAAGGTTTAAGAATTGGTAGGGTCGCGTTTGCGATCCTTTTTTTTGGAGCATGCAGCACGAACCAGGAGGAGTTTCGGCTGAATAATTTGGTGGAAACCGAAGGGCGTGAGATTCCGCAAACCAATGCGAAGTCTGAAGCAAAGCTGCTCAAGCTACAAGCTGGCAAGCAGGTTGAGTGGTTCGAGTGCCGTGCTGGAAAGTCTTCGAAAAAGGCAGCGTTTCTCATTAATGGTTCAAGTCCGTTCGTGTCTGAAGGTCATTGCAAGTCGCCTTTGGCGCAGTCGTTTCTGAGTCAGGGTTATCAGGTTGTGGCCATCAATCGTTCTGGGTTTGGGCAGTCGAACTGGGTTGATGATTGGGGTGGCGATGAGTCGCTGCAAGTGATGGAAACCTTGTGGGGAAAGCTACCCTACAAAATAGACGGTATCTGGAGTGAGGCAGAAGGTACGATTCTAGCCTCTCGATTGGCTAAAAAACACGATCTCACTTGGGTTGTTCTAGGTAATGGGATCTATGATCTTGAGATCTTTTCGGAGCTGTCGAAAAATTCTAGTCATCAAGAAAGTATTGAAATCATAAAGAAAAAAGAAGGTGATCAGGCTTTTGAAAAGCGCTCAATTTCATGGGATTTTGAGGGTTTTCCTAAGTTTGTGTATCTCTATCAAGGCGAGGGCTTAGATGGTTTTCGCAAAGAGCAGGGCCAGGAGTTCATGAATGGCTTAGCAGCAGCAGGGCATCGTACTGCATTAAAAACAGTCAAGACAAAGACAGGGGATCTCACCGAGAATGACCATGGACTGATTGTAATCTCGGCCATGAAGCATTTTTCAATTGGCGAAACATCAGCCAAATAGGCTTAAAATAGGGAGCTTTGAAAAAATCAGCTAAATTGTATCTAAACTTTGTTTAAGAGTTGCAACATTTATTCAATAGTTCCATATAACCATTAGAAGAGTGTAGGCCTGGGGTATTATCCCTAGGGACCTTGGGCAATATGTTCCCGGCTTAACTAAGTCAGCATGTCTTATGATTATGATTGGTGATTTTCTTACTCAAATCGACAAGTAGCAGGCAAAAAAAGAGTAAGTTTTAGCCCCCCACTGGCCGAAGATCAAAGTCAAAAGGACGACTGAACCTCAGGAAAAATTTTAGGAGATAGTATGGCCTTTGAAGTCCGTGTTCCAGCAGTAGGTGAATCTGTACAGGAAGGCGAAATATACAAATGGCACAAGAGCGAAGGCGACTACGTAGAACTTGACGATGTTTTGGTAGAGCTTGAAACGGACAAGGCAACCGTTGAGATCGTAGCTGAAGCTTCGGGTGTGATCTCACTGAAGAAGGCAGAAGGCGATACCGTTACCGTTGGTGACTTATTAGCGTCAATTGATACTTCTGCCTCTAAGCCAGCTGGTGGCGCTAGCGAAGCTAAAAAAGAAGAGAAGAAAGATGATGTCCCCGAACCATCGTCATCAAGCAGTTCAGCGCCTCCTCCCCCTCCACCACCGCCTGCACAGAAGTCGCAGTCATCTCAGGATGACCGACCTCAAAGCCCAGCAGTATCGCGGATGGTCAAAGAGAATAATATCGATAGTTCGCAAATCAGTGGCTCCGGCCGGGGTGGTCGTATTACCAAAGACGATGTGGTGAATCACTTGCAAAATCCGCCACAGCCGCAGCAGACTAGCTCAGGTAGTAGCGCAAGCTCTGCTTCATCTGACTCTGGAGAGCGTGGTGTTCGCCGCGAGAAGATGTCTCGTTTACGCCAGAGGATTGCAGAGCGTTTGGTAGAAGCCCAGCACAATGCTGCCATGCTGACTACGTTTAATGAAGTTGATATGTCGGCAGTGATGAACCTGCGTAAGCAGTATAAAGAAGACTTCAAAGAAACTCATGGTGTCGGTCTTGGCTTCATGAGCTTCTTTGTGAAGGCTGCTGTAGAGGCCTTGAAGGCCTACCCCGCCATCAATGGCTATGTCGATGGTACTGATGTTGTCTACCATGACTACTATGACATAGGAATCGCGGTATCTACCAACCGTGGCTTGATGGTTCCTGTAGTCCGCAACTGTGACAAGCTTGATTTCCCTGGAGTCGAGTCAGAGATTCTATCCTACGCTAAAAAAGGTCGAGACGGAAAAATCTCTCTCGATGACTTGTCTGGGGGTACTTTCACCATTTCTAACGGTGGTGTTTTTGGGTCTCTCTTGTCTACGCCGATTCTAAACCCGCCACAGAGTGCTATTTTGGGAATGCACAAGATCCAAGAACGGCCTATGGTGGTGAACGGTGAGATCGTCGTAAGGCCTATGATGTACTTAGCCTTGTCGTATGACCACCGGATTGTTGACGGCAAAGAGGCGGTAAGCTTTTTGGTCAAGATCAAAGAAAACATAGAAGACCCAGCACGATTGTTACTAGGAGTGTGATATGGCGGAAGATCAATTTGATGTGCTAGTGATTGGCGGCGGACCTGGTGGCTATGTGGCAGCGATTCGCGCTGCCCAGCTAGGGCTAAAAACTGCTTGTATCGAATCCCGGGGCAAGCTTGGGGGAACGTGTCTCAACGTAGGTTGTATCCCCAGTAAAGCTCTCTTGCAATCATCAGAGAGCTATCATCATGCTCTGCATAAGGCAGAGGCTCTAGGCTTGACCTATGAAAAGGTAGGTTTTGACCTCAAAAAAATCCACGAGCATAAAACTAAAGTCGTGGGTCAGCTCACTGATGGTGTTGAATACCTTTTTAAGAAAAATAAGGTTACCTACCTAAAAGGCTTTGGCAGTTTTGTGGAGCCCGGCAAGGTGAAAGTGAAGAGCGATTCGGATGAGAAAGTCTACTCGGCAAAGAATGTCATTATTGCCACTGGTAGTGCGCCGGTAGAGCTTCCATCTGCACCTTTCGATGGCAAGACTGTTGTGGACTCAACGGGCGCCTTAGATTTCGATAAGGTTCCAAAACACCTTGTTGTGATTGGTGGAGGCGTCATTGGGCTTGAGCTTGGCAGCGTGTGGGCTCGCCTTGGGGCTAAGGTCTCTGTTGTTGAGGCTGCTGACACAATCTTGCCAATGATGGACAAGGATGTGATCCGCGCTATGAAAAAGTCGCTCGGTAAAGAGGGGCTTGAGTTCTATGAAAAAACTAAGTTCGTTGAGCTGAAGAAAAAAGGTCGATCAACGGTTGTTGTTTGCGATAAGGCCGGTGAGGCTGTGGAGCTATCCTGCGATAAGGTGCTTGTTGCGGTTGGTCGACGAGCTTACTCCGAGGGCTTGGGGCTTGATGCGGTTGGGATCGAAACCGAACGCGGCAAGATTCCAGTCAACGACCGTTTTCAAACTAAGGTAGACGGTGTTTGGGCCATTGGCGATGTGATCGATGGTCCGATGTTAGCTCACAAGGCGGAAGAGGAAGGGGTGGCCTGCGCTGAGTTCATCGCGAACAAGCATGGTCATGTCAACTATTTCGCAATTCCTAATGTGGTCTACACCTGGCCTGAGGTGGCTAGTGTTGGGATGACAGAGCAGGAATGCAAGGAAAAAGGCCTAGAAGTGAAAATTGGCAAAGTGCCATTTTCTGCCAATGGCCGCGCCAAGTGTCTTGGTGAAACAGACGGCTTTGTAAAAATTATTGCAGATAAGCGAACAGATCGGATGGTGGGGGCTCACATTGTGGGGCCAAATGCATCCGAACTCATTGGTGAGCTGGCAATCGGCGCAGAGTACTCAGCAAGTGCGGAAGACATCGGTCGTTCGGTACATGCTCACCCGACGCTATCAGAAACCATCAAAGAAGCAGCCCTAGCGGTCGATAAGATGTCTTTGAATGCTTAGATGGTGCGAAACACTTTAGGGCGATGATCCCAGAATAAGGAAAGGTCTTCTCAATGAAGGGTGTAATTGACGAGGGAAAGTTTACGTTTGCCAATGGCACGAACGCTGCGTTCGTGGATGGTCTTTACAAGGACTATCGCAACGATCCAAACAGCGTAGATGAAACGTGGCGTAAATTCTTTGAAGGGTATGAGTTTGCACTTTCCGGCAAACCGCAGGATGGTGGTGGCAATGGCGACGATGCCGAAGCCAATGTGGAATCATACATCAACCTTTACAGGCGCCTTGGCCATCTCAACGCTCACTTGAATCCTCTCGATGACAGCCCCACGGTGCGAGAGTCCTTTGCTCCTGAGGATCACGGTCTGGGTGATGTGGACATGAAGAGACTCTTCCATCCATCGAACCTACCTGTGAAGGCAGTGACCTTTGGCGAAGTACAGAGCCTGCTGCAAGAAACATACTGCGGCAATATTGGAGCTGATTTTCGTGATATAAACGAGATCGAGTCTGTGCGCTGGTTTCAAGATAAGATGGAGCGTTGCCGGAATAAGCCCGAAGTCGATACCTCAACGAAAAAGCGTGTATTTGAGAAGTTAATCCATGCGGAAGGCTTCGAAAAGTTTCTCCAGGATCGATACCTGGGTCAGAAGCGCTTCTCGGTGGAAGGGCTGGAGGCCTTGATCCCACTTCTTGACATGATTGCGACTGAGGCAAAGGCTGCCAATGTTGATGAAGTATGTATGGGTATGGCTCATCGAGGCCGACTCAACGTGCTGGCTAACTTCATGGGCAAGCCTTATGAGCTGATGCTCAAGGAGTTCGAAGGCAGCGAAATTGATTCTTATGGCATCGACGGTGATGTGAAGTATCACATGGGCTTTGCTAATAATATCAAAACTATGACAGGTGCTAGCCTAAGAGTTTACCTCTCTCCCAACCCAAGTCACTTGGAAGCGGTAAACCCTGTGGTGGAAGGTTTTGCTAAGGCACGGCAAGTTATGCTTGGCGACGAGCAGCAGAAGGGTGTGATGCCAATTCTTATTCATGGGGATGCTTCATTTATCGGCCAAGGCTTGGTCGCTGAAACTCTTAACCTTTCCGAACTTGAGTCCTACAAGACCGGTGGCACGATCCACGTCATCACCAACAACCAGGTTGGCTTTACCACCAATCCAGACGAGGGACGATCATGTCACTACAGCTCTGATATCGCAAAAATCGTGAGAGCACCTGTGCTTCATGTGAATGCAGACGATCCTGAAGCTGTGATATGGACTGCTCAAATGGCAGTTGCTTACCGGCAGAAGTTCCAACGAGATGTGGTGATCGACCTTATAGGCTATCGTCGACACGGACATAACGAAACAGATGAGCCAGGCTTCACACAGCCTCAGATGTATAAGAAAATCAAAAAGCATCCTACCGTACTTAAGATTTACGGGGATAAGCTTGTTAAGGAAGGGGTTCTTACTGAAGATCAAGTTAGCTCATCCATGAAGGAATTCCGAGCTAAGCTTCAGGATTGCCTGAATCGCGTCCGCGGTGAAAAGGTCGAAGTTCTCACCACCACTCCAAAAGAGCTAGAAAGTAGCACCAAGTTGGTGAAAGCGGAGCTAAGCGAGACTTTCAATCAGATCGACACTGCTATCAAACCCGATGTCATCAAGACTATCGTTGAGAAAGTGACCAGCTTTCCAGACAGTTTCAAGCCGCACCCGAAAGTGGCTAAGTTATTCAAGAACCGCAAGGCTATGATCGATGGCGACGGCAAGATCGATTGGGGGCTCGCAGAAGTTCTTGCCTTTGGCTCTCTAGCCCTTGAAGGTAAACATGTTCGCCTCTCGGGGCAGGACTGTCGGAGAGGAACGTTCTCCCATCGTCACGCGGTGATCCGCGACTATGAAACTGGTGCTGAGTTACACACTTTGAACCAACTTTCAGACAAGCAAGAATTCGTCGAGGTGATTAACAGCCCGCTTTCTGAGCAAGGAGTACTTGGTTTTGAGTTTGGTTACTCAGTTGCGAACCGAGAAGCTTTGGTCATGTGGGAAGCCCAGTTTGGTGACTTCAGCAATGGTGGGCAAATCATAATCGATCAGTTTTTAGCTGCTTCAGAAGCTAAGTGGAAGCAAGCGTCAGGCTTGGTCTTGCTCTTACCTCATGGCTACGAAGGGATGGGGCCGGAGCACTCTAGCGCGCGCCCAGAACGATTCTTGCAGCTATGTGGTGACAACAATATGCAGGTGGCGAATCTAACAACGCCAGCGCAGCTATTCCATATCTTGCGCCGACAATTGCATCGGCCTTATCGCAAGCCTCTTGTGATCATGACTCCTAAAAGCCTTCTGAGACATCCAGAGTGTGTTTCTGCGGTAAAAGACTTCACAGAGGGCTACTTTACAGAAGTTATCGACGACCAGTTTATCCAAGATAAAGGCTCTGTCGAGCGGGTGGTTTTCTGTACTGGAAAGATCTTCTATGAATTGGACAAGGCCCGTCGCGATGATGACAATCAGAAAGTTGCGATTGTTCGTGTTGAGCAGCTCTATCCATTCCCAGAGGAGCAAGTGGATAAGATCCTTAAAGAGTACAGTAAGGCAAAAGAAGTGCTATGGACGCAGGAAGAACCCTCCAATATGGGTGCATGGACTGCTATTCGCCACAAGATCAAGCAGCTCTCAACGAGAGAGCGGTCATTCCGCTACAGCGGTCGTACGAGCGCTGGTACCACAGCAGAGGGTAGTAGTAAATCTCACAACATTGAGCAGCAGCGTATCATCGAAGACGCTTTAACAGTTGGCTCTAAGCCGGGTAAGAAGCGAGCTAGTAGCAAGTAGTCATTCAAAAGCTATCACAAACCAAGCACCATGGATTTAAATCCATGGTGCTTTTGTTTTATCAGTAGCCCATAGGCTGGCCATCACCACGAGTATCACTCACCCCAATCCACTCGTCCCCGTCTCGAAAGACGGCTTGAATATCGCCAATAGGATAAGGGGTTGATTTGATATCATAGCCTAGCTCCTCCAAGCTTTTGGAGGTCTGCAGAGGCAAGAAAGAGTTCTCTACAAATACCATATCTGGCAACCACTGATGGTGGATGCGGTAGCCATGAACAGCATCTTCGGGGCTCATCCCGTAGACATAGCGATGAAGAATGGTCTGGAACGTTGCATTGATAATGCGTGAGCCTCCTGGCGACCCGACAATGCCAACCAACCTGGAGCCTTGAAAGATAAATGATGGCGACATGGAGGACAGCATTCTTTTGTTCGGTTGAACCTCGTTTGCCTTGCTACCCACGAGCCCAAAGGCATTGGGAACGCCAGGCTTTTTGGAGAAGTCGTCCATCTCGTCGTTTAGTAGAATGCCAGTGCCTGCTGCAACGACCCCAGATCCGAAGGTATAGTTGATCGTTTGTGTGGATGAAACGCCGTTGCCCCATTGATCAACGATGCTGAAGTGGGTTGTTGATGGAGACTCATAGGGAACCGGGTTTCCTGCGCCAATGACTTTCGAGTCGCCGGCTTTGTCAAGTGGTAGCTCCTTCCGTAGGGCGGCCGCATATTCCTTGCTGATGAGGCCTTTCACCGGAATTGAAACAAAGTCGGGGTCACCCAGGTACTTCGCGCGATCTGCATAAGCGCGGCGCATGCTTTCCACGAGTAGCTGTATGTAACGAGGGGAATCCAGAGGGATTTTTCCCATCTCGGTGCCCTCTAAAATATTCAACATCTGAGCGATATGAACGCCGCCAGAAGATGGAGGTGGCATGGAAGCTAGTTCAAAGTTGCGAAAGCTTGATTGAATGGCCTGCCGGACCACCATCTTATAGCTGTCCAGGTCTTTTTGTGTGATCAAGCCGCCGCCGTCTTTCATTTCAGCAATAATCTTCTCTGCAACCCAGCCGCTGTAGAAGCCTTTGTCGCCGTTATCTCTGATGGCCTTGAGGGTTTTGGCGAGGTCGGCTTGGATCAGGACTTCTCCCGCTTTCAAAGGCTTGCCATCAGGAAAAAAGATCTTAGCTGTGGCAGGGAACGCCTGAAGAACCTGGGCTCTCCTCTCGATGGCTTTAGCAAGGTTAGGGTAGACTTTGAAGCCGTCTTCAGCCAAGCGGATCGCTGGCTCTACGAGCCTATTCCATGGTAGGGAGCCGTGGATTCGATGAATGTCCCAGAGGCCGCGAATAAGCCCAGGAACCCCTACTGAAAGATGGCCATTGACAGAAGCGTTCGGAACCGTCTTTTTCTTGTAGACGAAATCTTTTGGGTTCTTATCCTTATCGAGAAACATGTCCCGACTAGCTTTAAGCGGAGCGACCTCCCGAAAGTCATAGGCAACAACATCGGTGGTATTGCTGTCATAGTGAAGGAGAAAGCCCCCTCCCCCAATTCCAGTAGACTGAGGTCTTACCACAGAGATTGCCATGGATACGGCAACGGCAGCATCTACGGCATTGCCACCTAGCTTTAGTATCTCCACCCCGGCCTGGGTTGCGAGGGGGTGTGCAGTAGCTACCATGCCTTTTTTACCATCAGCTATGTAGGCGTCCCTTTCGGGGTTGATTCCTCGTGGCGGATGGGTGCCAAGGGGCTCTCCTTGGATAATATTATGAGCGCAGGATGTGATTCCTAGGAGGAGGAGTGTGCAGGTAAAAATTTTCATAAGTAAGCAACCTCGCTATTACATTTTTCCCAATATAGCAACTTGGTGAAGAAATAAAATCGTGCTCTTTGGCATATGCTGAGAGAAAGGCCTTGACTTTCAATCACAAAAAAATTAGCGTCATGTCCGCTTTCATGTATGAAAGTACGATCATCTCAGGAGAGGTGGCCGAGTGGTTGAAGGCGCACGCCTGGAACGCGTGTAAGTGGGAAACTGCTTCGAGGGTTCGAATCCCTCTCTCTCCGCCAGTGAGGTTAGAATCGACACTTTGCTTTAAAAAGCGCAAAGTGATAGCTAGATCCTAGATGATGCTTCTCCATGAACCCCGCCAGGACCGGAAGGTAGCAACGGTAGTGGATGTGAGTAGGTGTCTGGGTCATCTAGCTATCACTTTGCGCTTTTATCGTTTTCGGGAGAGTTCGTTGTCTTACCAGTCCTTAGCCCGCAAGTATCGGCCTCGCCATTTCCAAGATATGGTTGGTCAAGATGCAATCACCAAAGCCCTCGCCAATGCTATTCGTTTGAAGCGAATTCCTCAGGGAGTGATCTTCTCAGGGGTCCGTGGTATCGGCAAGACAACCACAGCGCGGCTTTATGCTAAGGCTTTGAATTGCGAGCAAGGACCTACAGCTGAGCCGTGCAATCAATGCGAGAGCTGCCTTGCAATTAACGACGGTAATCACGAAGACGTTCTAGAGATTGATGGCGCATCCAACACCAGTGTCGATGATGTTAGAGCCCTGCAAGAAACCTTGGAATACGTTCCACAGCGCTCTCCCTATAAGATTTACATTATCGATGAAGTGCATATGCTGTCGCAGAGTGCCTTCAATGCCTTGCTCAAGACATTAGAAGAGCCGCCGCAGCATGTGGTGTTCACTTTTGCAACTACAGAGCTGCAAAAGGTCCCCGAGACGATTCTCAGTCGTTGCCAAACCTTTCATTTGAAGCGTTTGAGCTTGGCAACCATTACCGACCGCCTCAAAGAAATTCTGAATCAAGAGAAAGTGGCGTTTGAGGATCACGCGATTGTCACAGTGGCGAAGGAAGGTCGTGGCTCCATGCGGGATGCCTTAACCTTTTTGGATCAAGTGATTGCCCTTGGCGATGGTCAGGTGACGGCTGCCTCTCTCAAAGGTTTGGTCAATGCAGCGTCTTCTCAATCCTATATCGACTATATCCAAGCCCTAGTGGAACGCAATGGCCACGGGATCATTAAAATTATAGATCAGTGGGATGAGCGTGGCATTCCACTTGATGATGCGGTGGAAGAGGTGGCTAAGTTTTGTCGCCATGGTTTCGTTTTGAAGGACTTGGGGCTCGATGCTCTCGATACACAACTCTTGGGGCTTGCACCTACAGAGCTAGAGCATCTTTATAGAGTTGCTGATCAATCGCCCAGCTTCGACTTGAACAGGATTTTTAGGTTCCTTGTTAAATGTCGCAAAGACTTGGATGGCTCGGAACTAGATCGCTTTATTTTAGAAAATTACAGTCTTGAGTGGTGCTTTGACCCTGGCTTGCCTTCTCTGGATGATCTCAAGCAGCTTGCTGAGGGTAAGGGCTCTAGCCCTGCAAAACCGGAAAGCCAACAGGGCTCACGGCCGAGGCAGTCAGCAGAAGATACTTCTGGGACTGGGAACCGCTCTGGAGCGTCTTCTGGCGCGAGCCTGAAGCAACGCTGGGCTAGTGCCTTTGCTCAGGACGAATCTAAACAAACCCGTCCTGCAGCTCCCATCGACACTGCTCCAGCGCCATCACCTTCCCCTGCTAAAGAGCCTATAGTGCCTCAGAGGAATAGCGAAGTACAATCTGGAGCAGCTCGTGCCAATTCACAATTTGAGCCATCCTCCAAGTTGGTGATGCAAAAAGAGGCCGAGGCAGCGCCGGCGTCGGGCCCTCCAAGCTCAGATGCGCCGCCACCTAGAAAGAAGGCTATATCATCGGTCCTTCAAAAAATTGCTGCTTCAGCAGAGCCTAAGCTAACAACGGATCAACCATCTGCACCCCAAGCGGCTGCCCCAGAGCCAGTGCCGGATCAGAGGGGGGCGGCGAGCTTTCCTGAAAGTTGGCGGGCTCTCGTTGACATCTGGAAATCAAAGATGCCGCTTCAGGGGCGTATTTTAGAGGAAACTGTCCCACTGGCCTACTCAGTGGACACCATTCGCGTCGCTGTTGATCCCAGCAGCATGGCTGGAGCGAAGCTTCTCCACCAAGAGCATCGCAAGAGAGTTGTGGATGGGATTCGCGAGTTATTTGGCTTTTCCGGGGAGCTGTTGGTAGAAAGCCAAGAGTCCAGCGTCAATCAGGAAAGTTCTGATGAGGCTCCAGCCCCAGAATCTCTGCTCCAAGTCAGGCAGAAAGAAGAAGAGGCAGCTCGGCAGGAGCTGTTCGAAGAACTGCGCCAACATCCGATAACCCAGGAGGCACTTTCCGTTTTTGGTGGTAAGATAGACGGAATCGATATGCTAGATGTCTAGTGGAGCGAATTCGTCATGGCCTTTACCAACTTGGAAACCAAGGAAATAAACTGCAAGGTTCTATATTTTGGACCCAAGGGTGCTGGTAAAACGGCTAACTTTGCTTCAATTTTTCAGCAAAGCCAAACTAAGTTGCACCAGGGTCGATTTGAATTAGATGCTGATGAGCAACCCTTTTTTGAATTTATTCCTATCAGCTTGGGGCATCTCAAAGAGTTTCATGTCAAGCTCCACCTCTACACACTTCCAGCTAATCCACTTTATGAAACTGTTCATTCAGTAATGTTAAAGGGTCTCGATGGGTTTGTTTTTGTTTTCGATAGCCGCTTAAGTTCTATGAGGGAAAATCTTAAAAACTGGCTCGAAACGAAGGAGCTTCTGAGTCGCGAGGGTTATAACATGCTCACGCTGCCACGGGTTTTACAGTATAACAAACGAGACCATCCTGAAGCTGTTTCCCTTGATGTCTTGCGCCATGAGTTGAACCCAGGGGGCACAACGGACATTGAAAGTTCGGCCATCAACTCTGTAGGGACTATGGAAACAGTTCATCAGGTCGCTCAGAAAATACTTGATCAACTAGCACAGCCCTAGGAGAAGCCTTCCATGGATACAGACTTTATTTTGCTTGTCGGGTGTCGTGACCATCGCGATTTGCTCAGATTTCCGACCGACGGCGGTGAGTTTCATGGCTTTCAAACTAAAATGGAACGTGATGCTAACAAGCTGGAAGAGGTGCTGCGGGCGGTGAAGAAGGCTCTTTCCTTGCCGAGTATCGATTCAGTGAAGGTGCATACTTTTATTGAAAATGGGCTTCAGGATGCCTCTGGGCGAAAGTTTCAGCTGGCGATTGTAGAAGTTGAGTCTCAAGCAATGCAAGCGCCGGAAGAGTGGCAGACGCTCCCAATCATCCTGCGAAAGATGGAAAAGGGGCCAGCTCGCCTCATATACAATAAAGCAATGCAAGTCTATGCTGGTGCCATGACAGAAGATGTCGCGGCCCTTGAAGTCGATGAGGAAGTTCGCGAACGTCTGCGAAAATTGGAGGACGAGGGCAAGCTCTGAAGCCAACTTGACTGCAAATTCCTCCTTGGGGTACCTTTAAGTATACGCCTGTTCCATAAAACTCTCCGTTTGCTGGTTTCACATCAGGGATACGTTGCGAGGTACCCAATTTTGAGACGTCTGCTATTAATCATCTCACTCCTAGTATCGTCTTCCAGTTTTAGCCAAGGTGATACGCTCCGATGTAATCGCAAACAGTCAGTCTGCGAGATTCAAAACAGGCGGATTACCATCGGGGATAAGATTGGGGTCTTCGCCCGTGACGGCTTTTTGGTGGCTATCGGTGAGGTGATGAAGATTCGCGGCACCCTGCGCATCATTGAGATTAAAACAGCCTACGGTCGGATTCTTAAGTCCCATCGTGCAGAGATCATAAGGGATCGGGAAGCTAAACAACCAGAAAAGTTCTTCAAAGTGATGAAAGGCTTGAAAGAGAGCTTCTGGGGTGGGCACTTGGGGATATATTCTATGGGCATTGGTGATGGCATCACGGCGACTAGCTTCGAAGGTCAGTATCAGTGGAAGTGGAAAAAGTTCACCTACTTTATTATAAAAAGCAGTTTTATCACCGGCTCCGGAGAAGCGTCAGCCAAGCTTCTGGATGTGACCAATACGACCGTCGACATCAGTGTTTTTACGGTGGCAGGTGGCCTGTCAGAAATTTTTAGGCCCTATGAGCCACTTTCTGTGCGAGCATCGGGGGTTGCAGGATTCGGGCAATCATCGGTGTCTTTGGGAGTGGATGGCAGTGTGAGTGATATCCTCAACGATCGGATTGTAGAAGGCACGGTACTCTTGATTCATGGGGAAGTGTCAGCCTTTTATCGGATGGATGCAGGCTATCACCCCATGGTGAGCCTGAATGTGATGTCGCTCCATAATTCAACGAATATTGGTTTTTCCGTCGGAGTATTTGCTGAACTCTGAGCACTAAGAAAACAGCTGATTATGAATATGGCTGAGAGTGGGCTCTAAGTCCTTCTGTTCTAAAAATAGGCTCACTGTGCTGTCCTTACTATCCATCAAGACAATGTCGCAGTTTAGCCCGTCTAGGATCTTGGCAAGAATCTGTGGTTCCTGCCAAAAGCCTTCGCCAACAATGGTTATAGCGGATAGGTCTTCTGCCACTGTGGTGAGTGTCCCGCCTAAGTTCTGCATAAATCCTTCAAAGGCTGAGCGTACCTTACTTTCCACCACCAAGAAAATATCATCGCCCTGAGTTTGGCAATATAGAGGTGTACTGCCTTCAGACCAAAGCCAATCAAGGAGTTTTGGTAAGTGAGTGCTTTTTAGCTGACTGATGCGGAGCTGATCAAGGTGGTCCTTGTGGGCAATGCCATGGGCTCGTGCTGATTCCATATTTTTCTTAGGTCCTATTTGTGTGCCTGGGGCATCAAGGTTAAAGCTGGAACGTATCTCCAAGGGAATCGATTCTTTCTTGGCCAAATTGCTAGCTCGACAGTGAATCACTCCTGATCCATGCCAGGTCAAGTGGCAGAGGCTATCCCAATCTAAGTAGGGCAGCACCTTAGCTTTACGAGCAATCCTGGGATCGGCGGTGCAGATGCCATCCACGTCTTTGTAGATCTCGCATCGATCGGCTTTTAGGCTATGGCTTAAGGCAATTGCGGTGAGATCTGATCCGCCCCGGCCTAAGGTTGTGATTTCTTTGCTACGAGGACTCATGCCCTGAAAACCAGCAACAATGACTACTTTATCGCGTCTGATACCCTCCCGGATGCGGTCACCTAAAATACTTTCAATCCGAGCATTGCCATGGCGTTCGTCAGTAAGAATGCCACTTTGTGATCCCGTCAAAGATACCGTGGGAACTCCATCGCTATTAAGGGCGATACTTAATAGAGACATTGTGATTCGCTCACCTACCGAAAGAAGCATATCGACCTCCCGTTGAGGAGGCTTGGGCGAAAGTTCCAGGGCCATTTTTAGAAGTTCGTCCGTCGTTTTGCCCATGGCGCTAACGACCACAACGATCTGATCTCCATTTTTCTTTTGTGAGATGATATGCTTCGCCACATGACGGATGCGCTCTAGGCTACCGACTGAGGTTCCGCCGTATTTTTGAACTATGAGGGCCACGTTGCTTACTCCAAATCTCGGTTAGACTGCCTACCGAGCTACATGTCTGTCATCCATTGGTCAAAGCAAGTCCGCTGGTCTCCCTACATTATGCGAATCGCCAATGAGTTCAAGTTGTTTCAATATCTATGGGTAAGCTGTGAGCGAAGTTTTTGGTGCGAGCGAGGTGAGCGTTGAATCCCCTGAAGTTCTTAAAGCTCTTGGAGTCGAGGGTTTGCGAGCTTTTCAAGCAGAGGCCATTCAATCGGTAATTGATGGCCGAGATACCCTAGTGGTGGCTCCCACCTCAGGAGGAAAGTCTTTCTGCTACACGGTTCCAGCGATTTTAAAACCAGGGTTGGTGCTGGTGATTTCTCCCTTGATCGCTCTTATGAGAGATCAGATCCGGGAGCTGCAAAAGCGCAATATCAGGGCTTTGGCGCTCGATAGCATGCAATCTCCCGAAGAGAAGGCGGCCGTGTTAGAAACTGTTCGTCGCGACCAGGTGCAGGTTCTTTTTGTGTCCCCTGAGAGGCTGGCTCTACCATCGTTTCGAAACTTTCTAAGCCAAACTGATCTGCAGCTTGTCGCTATTGATGAGGCCCATTGCGTGAATCAGTGGGGCTTAGACTTTCGTCCTGAGTACAGTCGGATCGCGTCGTATCTGAGAGACTTTTATGAAGGGCCAAAGATCGCTTTAACGGCCACGGCCACGGCCAAAGACAGGCAGAAGATTCAAGACTTATTAGAGCTGGCCAAGCCTAAGATTGTCACCAGTCAATATGCTCGCAAGAATCTAAGCCTTAAGGTGTTTCGCTCGCGAAGCAGAGATGATCACCAAAACGCGCTGTTACAAGGTGTGCTGTCGACTGAGGGCTCAGGCATTGTCTATGTTGCTACCCGGAAGCTTTGCAATGAGATTCATGAGTCTTTGCGTCAGGCGGGAGTCGCCGTGGATCGCTATCATGGGGGGATGTTTGCGGACCAAAGAACTCACGCATTTAATCGCTTTATGAATGGTGAGGCTCGGGTCATGGTGGCCACCAAGGCGTTTGGTATGGGGATCAATAAGAAAGATATTCGCTTTGTATTTCACGGAAGCCTGCCTGGGTCTATCGAGGCCTATACCCAAGAAATCGGTCGAGCAGGACGGGATGGAGGTCCTGCACGATGCTATTTATTCTTCACCTCTCGGGACTATCACGTTCAAAAGTTTATGATCGAAAAGTCGTTCCCAAGTATGGAGTCTCTTAAGAAAGTTTATGCCCTTCTCGAAGGGGTTTTTGAGCGGCGGCCTGCTATTGGTGAGGCTGAACTAATGTCTGACTTGGCTAGACGATCAGGTCAAGCTGAGGATCAAATCGATATGGTTCTCGACTTCTTATATCGCGATCGCGTCTTGAAGCGCATGGACTTTGTTCGCGAGTCTTGGGAAGATCAAGGTATCGATGTCATGGTCGCCTTGGCGAGTGAATACCCGGGGATTGAAAGTATTTGCCAAGATATCGACCTAAGAAAAAAAGAGAAGCTCGACAAGTTATCGGCCATGTACGATTTGGCAAAGGGTGAGCAAGATCCCGAATACTATATCGAACGCTATTTTCTAAGGTGAGGTTGTCATGCGGGTTCATATTTTAGGTTCAGGAACATCAGCTGGAGTGCCGGTTATTGGCTGCCACTGCGAAGTTTGTCAAAGCACAGAACCTAAAAATAAGCGCACCCGCGCGTCGATAGCTGTAGAAGTTGATGGCAAGACTATACTCATCGATACAGCCCCTGAAATGCGACTCCAGGTGGTCAGGCAAGGTATCGAAGCCATCGACGCCGTATTTTATACCCACATGCATGCCGACCATGCTCATGGTTTCGATGACCTGAGAGCTTTTTGGTTTCACTCCAAAAGCGTACTTCCATTATATCTGATGCCGGAATACGAAGAGGAGCTAAAAACGCGCTTTTCCTATGCGTTTCAAGACACGGGTTATCGGGGTGCTGTCCCCCAAGTTGATGTCCGTATAATTGACGGAGACTTTGATTTTCAAGGGCTCAAAATCGAAACGGCCCGTCTGCATCACGGCTCGGTGGATTCATGCGCTTTCAAAATCGGTCGATTTGCTTATGCTACTGATTTTAAAAAATTTTCTGAAGAACAGATCGAAAGCTGGAGAGGCAAGATCGATGTGATGGTGGCTAGTGGTATCCACTTTGGTGAGCATTATACCCATAGTGTGATCCCCGAGACCCTGAAACTGTTCGAAGATTTAGGTGTAAAGGCTGGCTATATCTCACATTTGGCTCATGAAGTTGAGTACTTAAGAGACTCGGAGAGGCTGCCCTCGTTCGCCTCTCTAACCTACGACGGAATGATCATTGACCTGTAAGCCTGACTAGCGTAATAACGGTCTGTTTTCGGTGCGGATCCTTTAACTATGAACATGGGGTAGTCTTATGATCATCGGTGTACCCAAAGAGGTAAAAAACAGAGAGAATCGCGTGGCTGTGGTGCCAGGCGGAGTGAAGATGTTCACGGCTGCGGGACATGAAGTACTCATCCAGCAAGGCGCTGGTTTGGGTGCCGGTATCACGGACGAAGAATATAAACTAGCTGGTGCTAAAATCCTTCCTACTGCGGGAGATGTTTGGGGCCAAGCTGAAATGATAATGAAAGTCAAAGAGCCCATCGCTGAGGAATTCCCTCTCATGCGTGAAGGCCAAATTCTATACACTTACTTACACCTAGCTGCTGCTCAAGACTTGGGACATGAGCTGGTGAAGCGTAAGGTATCTGCCATTGCTTACGAAACCATTCAATTGCCCAATGGCGCTTTGCCTCTCCTCACGCCCATGAGTGAAGTTGCAGGTCGCATGTCTGTTCAGGTTGGTGCGCAGTGCTTACAGAAACACCGTGGTGGTAAAGGCCTCCTACTGGGTGGCGTTCCCGGTGTTCGTCGCGGTCGCGTAACAATCATTGGTGGTGGCGTGGTTGGTATCAATGCAGCGAAGATGGCTATTGGCCTCGGTGCTCGTGTGACGATGCTAGACGTGAATGCTGCTCGCCTTGCCTACCTGGATGACGTTTTCGGCACTGATATCGACACTCTGATGTCGAACCCAGAGAATATCTCTAAATCAGTTGAAGAGTCGGATCTCGTCGTTGGCGCGGTTCTTATCGCAGGTGCAAAAGCTCCATGCCTTGTCAATCGTGAGATGATTGCAACTATGGAACGCAACTCTGCGGTGGTCGACGTTGCAATCGATCAAGGTGGTTGTATCGAAACCATTAAGCCAACCACTCACGACGACCCTGTATTCGTTGAAGAGGATGTCATTCACTATGGTGTGACGAACATCCCTGGTGATGTACCTAGAACAAGTACGTATGCCTTGACTAATGTTACCCATAAGTATGCGATGGACCTCGCTAATAAGGGTCTGGAAAAAGCATTGGCGTTAGATCCAGCGTTGAAACTAGGATTGAATACCTTCCAAGGTATCGCGACTTACCGTGCCGTGGCTGAAGCTCTTGGCCTCGATTATCAAGATATCAACTTCTAAGAATTTGAACCGATTGTTAGGAGTTCGAAAACGGCTTTGTCTGCCCCCTAGTGGGGAGACGAATTTTCGAACCCCTGCTGATGGGAGCCTATGAATACCTACCAACTCATCGATTCTGGAAACTTTCAAAAGCTTGAACAAATTGGACCCTATCGCATGGTTCGGCCTTCACCCCAAGCTGTGTGGCGACCTCGCCTGCCAGCATCCGAGTGGAAGCGGGATGTGGATGTGGTCTTCAAACGCTTTTCCGGGGGAGATGGTAAGTGGACGGTATTGAACAAGCGTCTCGATCGTGAGTGGTTCATTGACTATGGTGGCTTGAATTTGAAATTAAAGCGCACCGACTTTGGTCATTTGGGTGTGTTTGCCGAACAGATAAGCAATTGGCAAACTATACGCTCCCTGTCGAAGCCCGATATGGAGGTCTTGAACCTTTTTGCTTACACCGGTGGCTCTTCGCTTGCAGCGGCTCAAGGGGGTGCTAAGGTCGTTCATGTCGATGCCTCGAAGACCAGTGTCGCTTGGGCTCGTGAGAACGCTGAAGCGAATCAGCTAGCAGATCACCCGATCAGATGGATCGTTGATGATGCCCAGAAATTTGTTGCGAAGGAAGCGCGCCGAGGTCGACGCTATCATGGAGTCATCTTAGATCCACCGAGCTTTGGTCGCGGGAGTAAGAACGAGGTCTGGAAGATCGAAGAGCACCTTTCGCCTCTTTTGGATGGCATTAAAGAGATCCTCCATGAGGACTTTAAGTTTATTCTTCTCAGCTCTCATTCTCACGGCTATACCCCTGTGGCGATGAAAAATAATCTGCTCGAACTCGTGGGCGATATAACCGGAGAGTTCCAGCTCAGCGAGATGCTTGTTGAGGAGCAAGATGGAGGCCGAGCCCTACCGAGCGGTGCGAGCTGTTTCTTCATTCGGAACTAGAGTCATGATTGAATCCCTTAAAAACCAAAAGATCAAAGACTTAATCAAGCTGCGGGACGGGAAGCACCGGCGGCGGATGCAACGTTTTTTGCTTGAGGGTGATCGGGAAACGGATCGAGCCATTCGAAACGGGATTCAGGTTCTAGAGATCTATGCTTGCAAGGCTAGTCTTGGAGAGCTAGGAAAAAGTCTGGTTGAGAAAAATCCAGACTTGGTGACCTGGGTGAGCCCGGCAGTTTTTGAAAAAATTGCTCTCCGAGATAGCACCGGTGGGCTATGCTCTGTGGGTCAGCCGCGATATGCGTATCTGGATGATCTACCTCGGGAAAACTTATTTCTTATAGTTGCCGAAGGCTTAGAAAAGCCTGGCAATCTGGGTGCTATCCTCCGCACAGCAGATGGGGCTGGTGCTGATGGTCTGGTGTTGTTGGATGAAACCGCCGATCTTTACAACCCTAACTGCATCCGTGCTAGCCTGGGAGCAGCTTTTTCGGTACCCGTAATCAGGTCTCGCCATCAGGAGTTTTTAGATTTTTGCCAGCAGCACAAGGTTCAGTTGGTAACAGCTTCCCCCCATAGCGACTCTTTCTACTACGGCCTCGATCTTAAATCCTCGGCGGCAATTGTTTTAGGTAGTGAAGCTCATGGCCTCTCTGGCTTTTGGGAATCCCATGGGACCGCAGTGAAGATTCCCATGCTGGGGGTCTGCGACTCTTTGAATGTATCGGTTTCTGCTGCTATTCTGGCCTATGAAGTCCGTCGGCAGCGATCTTAAGTAGCATGGCCGTACTAACCATAACCAGCTGTACTCCAATAGAATACAGCACGTTCCCTTGAAGGAACGCACGTCAAGCTTCCGTCTGCTCTTTGCCCTTGCGGCTACCTCGATACATTTCAAAGATGAGGAGCTTGCAGCGAATGCTGCCGTTAAGCAACGGGATCTTTTTGCTAGGGCGCAATCCGATAAACTTATAGGGGGCATCTTCTGCAGCGAGCAAAGCCACACGCCATCCAGAATATTGCCGTTTTAGAGTGTTGCCAATTTCTTGATAGAAGTCTTTGATAGACTCTTGGCCTTGACCATCCAACCGCTCGCCATAAGGCAGGTTACAGACGAGGAGGCCAGGATCGCATGGGGGCTGAAGTTCGAAAAAGCTGCCGTGCTTGAACTGAATGTGCTTCTCAACCCTAGCGCGCAGAGCATGAGACCGAGCCATCTCGACAAACTCACCGCTGATATCAGAAGCATAAATGCCTGCTGGAGCTTCGCCGCGCTTGGACTGACGAACCTCGTCTTGCACTGAACGCCAAAGCTGGTAGTTGAAGTCCTTTAAATTTTCTAATGCAAACTCACCCTTCTTACGATGAATCAAGGGTGCCTTATCTAAGCTGATATACGCTCCTTCGATAGCGATAGTCCCACTGCCGCACATAGGGTCGTATAAGTTTTCCGACCCATCGTAGCCCGCAGCACTTAGGATCGCTGCGGCGAGGGTCTCCTTGACCGGTGCTGGGTGAGATTCTAGCTTGTAGCCACGCTTATGAAAGGTCTTGCCGGAAGTGTCTATGCTGATGGTAAGCCGTTGCTCGTGAACGAAGGCTATGATTTTTGCTTTGGGGTTCTTAAGGTCGACCCTAGGCTTTTGCAGACCCTTCCGCTGGTAGTACTGCTCCAGCCCAAATCTCACCGCCTTGCTGATCTGTGTTGAACTAGGTGCCTTAGGGCCTCGATCGCCAGCTACGCCTTCGATCAGAAAACTGGTAGATTCATTGAGGTAGTCGTCCCATTTCACCTTGCTGGCTTGGTTTGTGATGATGGCGAGAGAGCTTCCTGAACCAGTTTTAAGTACTTTAAGAAGGCGACTCACAGTGCGAAGGCCGAGGTGCATGCGATAGATGTTCTCCTCCTTAGCCTCAAACTGGATGGCTTTAAAACCACTTCGGATTTTGGTGCCTCCCTGTGTGCGCAACTCAGCTGCGACAAGGTCTTGAATTTCCAGGGGGCAAGTAGCGATATATGGCTGAAGCATGGCGAATCCTATTCGGCAATCTGATCGTTTTTCGAGCCCTAGCTTATTGCCTTTTTGACGTAATTTGTCAATCCATTTGCAAGAATTGGGAGCAGTTTTCGTAATTTGCCGTTGACCAGAGGAGCCCTTTCCTTTAGCAGGAAGACATCGTCGTTCAGTAAAGACAAGGATGCAACATGGCAAATGTAACAAGCGAAGTTCAGGAAGCCCTTAAAAACATTGACTTTGAGAAAAATTCCTACGAATTGACTTTCGAAACTTCGATGGGTGATATCAATCTTGAGTTCTATCCGGAAATTGCACCAGGACATTGTGGTAACATGATCGCCCTGGCAAAGGTTGGATATTATGACAATCTTACGTTTCACCGTATCGTACCCGGCTTTGTGATTCAGGGTGGATGTCCTGATGGCACTGGTATGGGTGGCCCCGGATACACGATCGATGCTGAGTTTAACGACAAGCCTCACCTTCCAGGTGTGCTGTCTATGGCCCGAACTAATGACCCCAACTCTGCAGGATCACAATTTTTTCTTTGCCTGGAGAAGGTGCCTTATTTGGATAACCAATACACTGTCTTTGGAGCGACCAAGGATGATGAAAGCCTGGCAGTAGTTAAGGCGATCGGCGCCGTGAAAACTGGTGCTCAGGACCGCCCACTGGAAGATGTTGTTATCAAAAAGGCAACTGTCTCAGAAAAAGCGAAGTAAGAGTAAAGCCACTTCGGTGGCTTCTCTAAAGAGGTTTTTTCACAGCCATAAATGCTGCGCCCCAGCCCAGTAATAGAATCAAGATCCACATCATCCCAGCAATATTTTGCTTTCGAGCTGCAATCGCGCCAACGCCCCCTAGCAAGACCCAGATAGCCAACTTGACCATGACCCAGCCTTGAACGCCTGTGCCGATGCGCGCCAACAGGCCAAAGCCCGCAATAAGTGCGATTAGGAGGCCCAAGCCATGCATGATGCCCAGCCATTTTCTCCCTTTATGGTTCTTATCGCCACCGTTCAGAGCGTGCAGGCACTGGGCACCCAAGCCGGAGAAAACCATGAAAATTCCCAGGTAGTGTAGAATCTTGTAGAACGTATAAGAAAACAACGGGAGACCTCCTCAGTGTCAATTGCAAAGTCCCCAATGTACGGGATTTCTTAGGGGGGATAAATGGTGAAATCATCGATTGTAAAACTCGATAGCTTTTTTGTGGCAATCCTTCTGGGTGGCCCACTTTATTATTGGCTCTATCTGGGGTTTAGCGATGGACTTGGTGCCAATCCGGTGGAGGCTATAACCCATGAAACGGGAGTTTGGGCTCTCAACCTTTTGGTTCTAAGCCTTACTTTGACCCCTCTTCAAGTTCATCTTAAATGGCGTAGGCTGGGACGCTATCGTCGAGCTGTTGGGCTGTCGGTGTTCTTTTACGGAACTCTACACGCCTTGTCCTATGTCGTTCTCGATCATGGTGGCGATGTGAATCTTATGCTTGAAGACATCACAGAGCGGAAGTTCATGGCGGCAGGAATGCTGGCTTATCTTCTACTTGTTCCATTGGCGATCACATCTAATCACTGGTCTGTTAGAGCGATGGGGTATCGGCGTTGGAAACGACTCCATCTCCTGGCTTATGGTGCTGGGGCGATGGCAATACTGCACTTTGTCTGGCTCGTGAAGTCGGACTATCAGGAGCCCATGCTTTATGGAACTGTATTTCTAGTCGTCCTTCTGCTTCGGCCGGCGCTTGCGCCGAAAAAAATCTTTAAGTACTTGGCTGCACTCATCGGCAAATAAACCATGCTCTACTGGAAAGGCGTGATTGAGGCGCTCGTCCTGATGGATGGAGTAGAGGCTTCCCAAGGCCCCACCTTTAGGGTCGGCTGTGCCGTAAACAACCCGACGGAAGCGGCTTTGAAAAATCGCCCCACTGCACATGACGCAGGGTTCGAGGGTGACGAACAGGTCGCAGTCCACCAAACGCCACGTACCCAAGAGTTTTGCTGCCTTCTTGATGGCCAGGAGTTCTGCATGGGCTGTGGGATCTTGTAGCGTTTCGCGCAGATTTAGACCTGTACAAAGAAGGCGATCTTGGAAGGTGATGACGGCTCCCACAGGAACTTCATCGATCATGGCTGCGGATCGAGCTAGGCTCAAGGCTAATGCCATCCAGCGCTCATCGTCATGACTTGGAATTGTCCTGCTCCTCCTGGCGTCGCCATTTCTGGGCGTGTTTACCGATGTTCCCCAGGCGTCTTAAACCAAAATGGGCCATGATGTCTCCAGGGCTTTTTCCTAAGCCTAGCTGGAATTGCACTGCGTAGTGCCGCAAGAGTTCCGTATTAAGGTGTTTGATTCCAGCAAGATGGCCTAGTTCGTAGACGAGAAACTTGAGCCCATGACGGCTCATCTTGGGTAAGATAGTGGCGAAGTCACGGCCTTTAAACGATATAAAGAGGCTTTCTTTTTCGAAGCTGAATCCTTGAGCTCGCTCCGTAAATGCGTCCCGATAGGCAGTTAGCGCTGCGAATGTTGTAGGGGAAAGTTCTATCGTTCGCGATCGGTTGCCGTGGAGCTGCATCGTTGCTCTTTCAGCACCCAGAAATAAATGAGTCCATTTCAGATTAATCACTTCCGTGGCCTTCAAGCCTTCAAACGCTAGAAGATGGAGAATAGCTAGGTCCCGTTGGGTTTTGATCCCCTTGGGTTGCGCCTTTAAGATCAAGAGAATTTCGTCAATATCTTCATCTGCAAGGCCTTCAGGGAGTGATTCATCGCGCTCCGGTATCGGCACGTGATCGAGAGGTGATGTATAAGTGCGGTCTTCATCGGCTAGGAAACGAAAAAACTGACGAATTCCTATGATCTTACGCCTGACGGAGTTATCGCGCTCCGAAGATCCTAGCTGGGCTTGGTAGGCTAGCAAAGTTTCTGGCTCTACCTCATCGGTGCGGATCGCACAATCGTTTAGGTACAGCAGGAAGTCTGCTGCATCGCGACAGTACGATTCGATTGTAGAAGGGCTTTTGCCGCTGGCCTTCAAAGCGAGCAGAAATCTCTTCACGGATTCTGGGTGTGCCTTCATGGTATATCTTCTTATAATATAGCAAGCCAGTTCAACCTTTAGAATCTAGCAAAGCGGGCAAAATCTCGAAAGATTTACTTATTTGGAGGCGTTATGGGATATCGATGGTTCATTCTTGCTATGTTACTGAGCACCCAAAGCCAAGGGAAGGACCTTTTGGACCACATCACGATTCAGGTAAACGGAGACATCACGAAAGTAGAACCCGGGAAGGCTTTGAAGGTTTTTGAGGGTGACCAAGTAAAAATAGTCGCTGCAAAACTAGCAAGTGGTAAGCAGCCTGAATTCGTGAATCTCGTAGGCTTCAGGCGCCCCGGAGGGGATAATCCATTTGACGACACCGGCAAATTAGTCTTAGTTGGGGATGAGCTTAATCGGCAGTGGGCGATCAGGCGTCAGTACCTAAGATACCGGATCAATGTTAGGACGAAGTCAATATTGCATGGTAGGGTGTTTTTGGATGTTCACCAGCCGATCGTCAGAAGTATTCGGGTCCAGGTGAATGATAAACTGCTCGATATCAAGCCAAATCAAACTCTACGGATCAAAGAAAGTGATCAGATCAAGCTCGATCGGGTAGACGCCAATTTCGATGTTCAAAGTCCCGGTTTTCGCTATCGATTTAAAAATAGCGATCGTGAACATGACATTGTCATGACAAGATATGGCCGTAAGGTCGCTGTGTTTCCAATAAAGGTCTATTAGTATCATGTTCAAGGTCCAGCTTGCGACTCACGAGGAAAAGAAACGACTGGTCGAGTTTATCCTGATCATTGTGATCTCGGTGGTGCTCGTTGCATTGTCGCGCCTGGAAGGTAACCTATTCGAGCTAAGCAAGCAGCTCTCTGAGCACCAAGACTTTCTCACTTCGGTCGTGTATTTCAGCCTTATCAATATCAACGTAGTCCTGGTCCTAGTTCTGAGTTTTCTCATATTTCGAAATGTGGCCAAACTAGTCCTTGAACGTCGTCGTGGGGTCATTGGCTCCCGCTTGCGGAGCAAGTTGGTGGTTGCTTTGGTGTTCTTTGCCTTGGCCCCTACTGCTTTGCTTTTTTATATCTCCACAAGGTTTCTAACTGAGAGCTTCGATACTTGGTTTTCTGCTAAGGTCGAGGCCACAATGCACAAAACCCGCGAGGCAGGAGCCTTGGTTTATGAAAGGGATAAGAGGCGGATCGAGGGCTTGGCTCGCATTGCCTTACAGCGGATTGATGTAGCATCAAGCTATCCTTTTGAAAACTCTTGGTCGCAGATCGATACTCAGAGGCTAAAAGGTTTTGCTCAAGAGTATCGGGTGTTTGGGGTGCGTGTTTTTGATCGGGATGGGCAAGTGATCTGGAGTTCGGCTTTATCTTATAACGACGAGCCGATTTCGATCCAAACCAGGCAGTTCGTGCTGGGGGCCATCGAACGCTTTCGCGCCTACCCAGGGATGACGTCGCGAGCAGTGGTCGACGTGGACCAGGGGCGCGATGTGGTGCGTGGAGTCGCACCGATTGTTGATCCCAGCTCTCAAGCGATCGTTGGGGTCGTGCTCACCGAGGAGCGATTTGATACCCAAATCCTAAAGAGCGTGGAAGGGATCATTCAGGAGTTTGCGAACCTTAAACCCGGTGCCGAGTTGATCCGACTAAGCTATTTGATTCTCCTCGTTTTAATGGTTTTGATCATCTTGTTTTCAGCTACCTGGCTGGGTTTCTATGTATCCAAGGGCATCATGGCGCCTATTCAAAGCCTTGCCGAAGCTACCAAAGAGGTGGCACTTGGAAACTATGAGGTGAATTTGGTTGCAAAAACAGACGATGAAACTGGGCAGCTGATTCGCTCCTTTAATAGTATGACTGCTGATTTGAAAGCTCACGAGCAACAGGTTCGAGACTTTACCGCCAAGCTTGAAAAAACCAATGTTGAGCTTGATCAGCGCCGTAAGTATATGGAGGTGATCCTTAGGAACATCTCTGCAGGTGTGATCTCGGTGAGTTCATCCGGTATTGTGACATCCATCAATCGAGCGGCAGAGAAGCTGCTGGGAATTTCGGCGGAAGGAGCCATCAATCATCACGAGTCATTAGTTTTTACTGGCTATTTGATGGAAAGCTTCTGGAAGCCTATCCAAGAGAGAGTTTCCGAAAGTGCCGAGTTCACTGGGCAGATCGAGCTAGATGTGGGAGATCGTTCGTTAACGCTGCTAGCTGATGGCATCAAGATCTCGGATGAAGCTGGGGAAGACCTTGGTATGATCGTTGTCTTTGATGATGCAAGCGAACAGGTGAAAGCCCAACGAGTTGCAGCCTGGCGTGAGGTTGCGCGGCGGATCGCTCATGAAATTAAGAACCCCATCACACCGATCAAGTTGAGTGCCCAGCGTTTGCTACGGAAGTTTGGCAACCAGTTTGAAGGGAAGGACCAGCAGGTATTTTCCTCCTGTGTTGAAACCATTGTCTCAGAGGTCGATGGCCTGAGAGATCTGGTTAATGAATTCTCTAAATTTGCCAGAATGCCTGCGGTTCGGACCCAGCCAGAAAACTTGTATAATTTGATTCGCGATGTCGTGGGAATGTATAGCTTGAGCTACAGCCACGTCACCTTCGATATAGGTCAGCTGCCTAAAGATTTGCCCTTGGTGCAGCTCGATCGGGAGCAGATGATTCGGGTTTTCACCAATCTGATAGCCAACAGTATCGATGCTTTGGCTGAGGTGGGTCTGATTTCCATATCAGCCTCAATGCTCCCAGGCTATGAAGTGGTGCGAGTTTCCATTGCCGATACAGGGTGCGGTATCCCCGACCGGGTGAAGCAGAAGGTTATGGAACCCTATTTTTCGACTAAAAAACATGGCACGGGCCTTGGCCTTGCGATCGTGAATCAAATTGTCTCCGATCATGGTGGATACTTGAGAATTCAAGACAATGTTCCGGAGGGCACGATTGTGGTGATGGAGCTGCCGGTAGGATAAGGAAGAATCGATGGAGAACCAGTTGGATAAAAGCCGCCCTTTGGCGTTGATCGTTGACGATGAAGAAAGCATTCGCAATACCCTCGCTGACGTACTGGATGATGAGGGTTGGGATACGAAGTTGGCCGCCAATGGCTATGAAGGGGTTGATCGGTTCAAAAAAGCTTCCCCAGATTTGGTTTTTTTAGATGTTTGGATGCCGAATCTGGATGGCATTCAGACCCTGCAAATATTAAAAGAGCTGAATCATCAAACTCCGGTCGTTGTCATGAGTGGGCACGGGACCATCGATACTGCAGTTCGTGCAACCCGTATCGGAGCTTTTGAGTACCTTGAGAAGCCCTTGTCTCTTGAGAAGATCTTGCCTTTGCTGGAGCATGCGAACAAGCTCCGCAAGGCTCACTCTCGCACGAGTCAGCTAGTGGAGGCCACCGAAATGATCGGCCGAAGCGAAGGCCTGATGCAAATCAAGCGGCAAATCAACATGGTTGCCCCTCGCAACGCATGGATCTTGATCACTGGGGAAAACGGTACGGGTAAGGAGGTGGTTGCTCGGAATGTTCATGCACGTAGCACCCGCTGCAATGAAGCTTTTATTGCTGTAAACTGCGCGGCGATTCCTGAGGAGCTGATTGAGAGCGAGTTGTTTGGCCATCAGAAGGGGGCATTTACCAATGCCATTGCGAGCAAGCAGGGTAAGTTCGAATTGGCAAATAACGGAACCTTGTTTCTAGATGAAATTGGGGACATGTCTCTGAAGACTCAAGCTAAGATCCTGAGAATCCTACAGGAGCAGAAGTTTGAGCGGGTTGGGGGTGTTGAAGCGATAGAAGTTGATGTGAGGGTGATCGCAGCAACCAATAAAAATTTAAAAGAAGAGATTGAAAAAGGCCAGTTTCGAGAAGACTTGTACTATCGCTTGAATGTAATCCCCTTTGAGCTTCCTCCGTTGCGTGACCGTGGAGACGATATCTCAGATCTATGTGACTACTTTTTTCAGCAGTTTTCTTTGGAATTAGCTGAACCGCAAAAGCGTCTTTCAGATGATGCCTACCTGATGCTCAAGCAGTATCGCTGGCCAGGGAATATTCGTGAGCTAAAGAATATGCTGGAACGAATCTGCATCATGATTCCCGACGAAGTAATTCGTGTCGAGCATTTGAAGGGCTTGCTGCCGGTTGATGATGAGCCACGCCCCACTCCGACACTCAATGCTCAAGCTGCAACTCTGAAGCAGGCAAAAACAGATTTTGAAAGAGCCTTTATTCTTGATAAACTTGAGGAAAATCAGTGGAACGTAACTAAAACGGCGGAAGCGATCGGTGTTGAGCGCAGCAATCTGCATCGGAAGCTGAAAGTATTTAAAATCGACCCCAAGCAAAGAGGCTAGCTTATGACGCAGTTCACTCCCATTGGAATTGGCGCCACCGAAGGAGGTGAATTGCTTCTGCAAGATGAACTCAGTGATGGTCAGTGGCGAGCTCTAAAAGTCGGCACGGACACAGTGCTGCTTCATAATGAAGGCATCGCAGACCAGATTAGCTCTGCTTCAGGGCGATGTGGTACAGATGTTTTAGTCAGCCTTATGTATGGTTTGGTTCATCGGCGCTTCACAGGTATTTTTAGTATTAAAGTCGATGACAATCACAAGTCCCTATACTTTCAAAACGGCGAATTGGTGTTTGCGCGATCCGATCTGATGGACGATCGGCTGGGCGAAGTTATCTATCGGGGTGGGCGTATCACGATCGATCAGATGACAAATGCTGCAGTTGAAGTCACAAGAGAGCGTAAATTTGGTAAGGTGCTGCTTGAAAGTAAGGAATATAACAGTGCCGATCTTTGGGACTTCTTGAAGCTTCAGATTAAAGAGATATTCCAGTCGGTTTTCTTGACCTCTCATGTGGTTTACGAAATTAGAGCTGATAGTAGTCAGCCCCCCGTTTCGATTATCCTTGAGGAAAGTACAAAAACTCTCATTGAGCAGTGCGCTAGCTTTAGCCAAATGTTTCGTGGGTTTCGGAGCCGCGTCGGAGCCAGGTCTAGGCTAATTGTGAGGGAAGAGGATCGTGACCACAAACACGAAGAGGGAACACATCTCTACGATATGCTGTTGCTGATTCGAGAAAATCCAACAGTCGCAAACCTATTGGCAAAATCGAAACTAACCGAAAGCAACACCTATCTCAATCTATTTCATCTGGTGGTGGAGAGATATATCGAGGTTGAAGAACTGGATGAAAATAGCCAGGTGTTTATCGCCAGCGACCACCAGCAGCGTGAGCTTAAAGGCTATATCGATGCTTATCACATTGTCCTGAGGACGTCTGTGAAAGCCTTTGGTGATGCTAAGGTGACGTTTCCATACCTCGACCTGCAAAGCTTTGTCAGGCGGCTCTATCAGGATCGGAACACCCCCATATACTTGAAAAGCGATGGTAGTATAGCCGTTGAGAGTGTAAGACACCTCTACGAAAAGGGGCGTGAC
This sequence comes from Pseudobacteriovorax antillogorgiicola, assembly GCF_900177345.1. NCBI lineage: Bacteria > Pseudomonadati > Bdellovibrionota > Oligoflexia > Oligoflexales > Pseudobacteriovoracaceae > Pseudobacteriovorax > Pseudobacteriovorax antillogorgiicola. The sequence continues at coordinate 86,263 of NZ_FWZT01000001.1, read as the reverse complement.
AGCGCCACACAGCAGCAGTCCATCGCATGGGCTCTGCAAGGCCTGATTCAATTTGTCCTGCAAATCACTGGTGACTTGCTGCCGAAGAACGGATGGGCAGTCAAAAAATCTATTCAAGAAATGTTAATATGAAAAAACAAAATTTTAGAAGAAAAAACAAACCTTCAACAAAACCCGAGGGCTTGTATGTTGAAAGTTGGTCTGCTCTTCAAGAATATCTCCAGTATCAAGAACAGAGAATCAAAAAAATTGAGTGCCCTGACCGAGACATGAATCGATTAGGGAAGCTACTTGAAGGCCGTAGCTTACCGTGTCCTATCGAGCAAGGTGCCGAGTCTCTAAAAGTTTTTGTTCAAGAAGACTTCCGTGATGAATTCAGGCTTGAAGAGAAGCTTCCAGACCAACTTTCGCCCGTGGTTCTTGCCTTGGATCACATCACGGATACGAGGAACCTGGGTGCGATTTTACGGTCAGCATCTTTCTTTGGTGTTTCCGATATTGTTGTTCCTCAAAAGCGTCAGGCTCCTATTGCCTTGGGTACGATGTCTACGTGCCAAGGGGCACTAGTCTTCACGGACGTCTACTCCGTGGTGAATCTGGTTCGGACCTTGAGAAAGCTAAAAGATCACGGTTACTGGATAGTTGGTACGGATATGGGAGGTGAGCCTATGGACCGATACTCCAGTAAATATGAAAAGGTTGTCTTGGTGATGGGGTCGGAGGATAAAGGTTTATCACGTCTCGTACGCAAGGCCTGTGATGTGATTGTATCTATTGAAGGTGCACCCAATCGCGTGGAGTCCTTGAACGTAGCGGTTGCCGCTGGAATTGTGCTGCAACAATTCAGTAAGTCATTATAAACCGTCTAAAAAATGTGTATTTTTCTTTTCCTTTATCCTTGACAGTTGGGAGAAGAACAGTGTAATTCACTCTAACACTTGAGGCGGCTGAAAACAGTTACTTAAGTGACTGCTGGCGTAGCTCAATTGGTAGAGCAGCTGACTTGTAATCAGCAGGTTGCGGGTTCAAGTCCCATCGCCAGCTCCATATTTTTCAGCTTGTTTTTGGTGCTCTATGGAGGGGTGCCCGAGTGGCTAAAGGGGGCGGACTGTAAATCCGTTGGCTCAGCCTACGATGGTTCGAATCCATCTCCCTCCACCATTTTTGTTACCGGTGTTCGTTTTGGATATGCGGGAGTAGCTCAGCTGGCTAGAGCATTAGCCTTCCAAGCTAAGGGTCGCGGGTTCGAATCCCGTTTCCCGCTCCATACGTCTGCTTGTAATTTAGCCCAGGTGGCTCAGGGGTAGAGCACGTCCTTGGTAAGGACGAGGTCACGGGTTCAAATCCCGTTCTGGGCTCCATCTTACCTGTGGCTCTTTTAAATCAAGATTTTCATTTTTAATAATTCGATGTATTATCGTGCATCTTACGGTTTTACTATATAGAACAGTATCATAGGAATCGCTTTCTGCCGATAGCGGGAGGAATAAAATGGCAAAAGAAAAATTTGAACGAGGAAAACCACACGTTAACGTTGGTACTATTGGCCACGTCGACCACGGTAAAACAACTCTAACTGCAGCAATCACAAAGGTCATGAGTCTTGCTTACGGTGGCGAACTGAAAGCGTTTGATGAGATCGATAATGCTCCGGAAGAGAAGGCTCGCGGTATCACTATCGCGACATCTCACGTAGAGTACGAATCTGAAAACCGTCACTACGCTCACGTTGACTGTCCAGGTCACGCTGACTATGTGAAGAACATGATCACTGGTGCTGCTCAGATGGACGGTGCGATCTTGGTTTGTAGCGCGGCTGATGGCCCCATGCCTCAGACTCGTGAGCACATTCTACTTGCTCGTCAGGTAGGTGTTCCAAAGATCGTAGTATTCCTTAATAAGTGCGACATGGTCGACGACGAAGAGCTTCTAGAGCTCGTCGAAATGGAAGTTCGTGAGCTTCTAAGTCAGTACCAGTTCCCAGGAGATGACACTCCGATTGTTAAGGGTTCTGCTCTAAAAGCTCTTGAAGCTGGCAGCGCTGATGATGAGTGGGCTAAAAAGGTTGTTGAGCTTATCGCAGAATGTGATGAGTACATCCCAGTTCCTGATCGTCCAGTTGACAAGCCTTTCTTGATGCCGATCGAAGATGTTTTCTCCATCTCTGGTCGTGGTACAGTTGTTACTGGTCGTATCGAGCGCGGTATTGTTAAGGTTGGTGAAGAGATCGAAATCGTTGGTATTAAAGAAACAACGAAGACGACCTGTACTGGCGTAGAAATGTTCCGTAAGCTTCTAGACGAAGGTCAAGCGGGTGACAACGTTGGTATCCTTCTTCGTGGTACTAAGCGTGAAGAGGTTGTACGTGGTCAGGTTCTTTCTAAGCCTGGCTCCATTACGCCGCACAAGAAGTTCAAGGCTTCTGTCTATATCTTGACTAAAGAAGAAGGTGGACGTCACACTCCATTCTTCAAGGGTTACCGTCCTCAGTTCTACTTCAGAACTACTGACGTAACTGGCAACATCATCCTTCCTGCTGATGTAGAGATGGTTATGCCTGGTGACAACATTGATGTTGAAGTTGAACTTATCCAGCCAATTGCGATGGATAAAGAGCTTCGCTTCGCGATCCGCGAAGGTGGACGTACTGTTGGTGCCGGTGTTGTTGCTGAGATCACTGACTAATTAGAGTGAGGAAGCGTTTTCGCTTCCTTTTCTATAGGCGAGTAGCTCCAATTGGTAGAGCGGCGGATTCCAAATCCGCATGTTGGGGGTTCGAGTCCCTCCTCGCCTGCTTTTTTGTGTTTAATTTTTTACTAGTTACAGTGTTGCTTCTCGGGTTGAAGAGCTGGAGGAAGTTTTTATGAAAAAAGATGATGCATTCTATCTTCGCCTGGCTTACGTTATTTTTGCAGGCTTGGTAGCGTTTACTAGTTACAAAGCTCTGGAAACCATTGGCGTGCAGACCGGTTTTTCCGAGAAGTTCGATGAGTTATTCCAGCCAGCGTCCCTCATAGTTGCTCTTCTTATTGGTGCAGGTACGTCGCTTTTCTTGTCTCGTGACAAGGAAAGGCATGAGTATTTCCTAGCTTCCGTCGGGGAGTTGCGAAAGGTTACTTGGCCGAGCTTTCCTGACACGAGGCGTATGACGATCGTCGTTTGCGTGGTCGTGGGTATATTCGCTGCCATCCTTGCTGCATTTGACCTGATTTGGGCTGAACTTCTTGGTATTATATTAACCTAAGATAGAAGTCCATTGAGATCACCGAGGTTTTAGTGGCCTGCATGGTCTAATTTTATTTTAAAGGCAAGATATATGAGCGGCGAATTCAAGTGGTATGTCGTCCATACCTATTCAGGCTATGAAGAGCGAGCAAAGCAATCCCTTTTAGAACTCGCAAAGAACGAAGGATGCGAAGAGCAGTTCGGAGAGGTTTTTATCCCGCAGACGGTGAGTGAGACCGTCACCAAGTCGGGTAAGAAAAAGGCTGTGTCGAAGACATCTTTCCCGGGTTACATCCTAGTCCAGATGGATCTTACCGATCTCACCATGCATATCGTCAAAAGCACCCCTAAAATTACCGGCTTTGTTGGGAATACAAAACGACCTAGGCCTTTGCCAGATCACGAGGTGCTTCAGATCACTTCCGAAGAAGCTCGTGAGCAAGCGAAAGAAGTTATTCCAGACGTGCAGTTTGCAAAAGGCGAGGCGGTCAAGGTTATGGAAGGGCCGTTTAGTAACTTCGACGGCGTCATCGATGAGGTTAAGCCTGATAAAGCGAAAGTCAGGGTATTAGTTAGTATTTTTGGGCGAGAAACCCCAGTGGAACTCGAGTTCGGACAAGTTGAGAAGATTTAGATATCTTGGACTCGGGAAATTCCTTGACGACTGTGGAAAAATAACGTAAATCCCGTTTTCCAAGTCAGATAGTTGGCGTAAGCCAGTTTCGATGAAATAGGAGCAATAAAGTGGCAAAGAAAGTTGTCGGATTTATCAAATTGCAGATTCCGGCAGGAAAAGCGAACCCTGCTCCACCCATTGGTCCAGCTTTGGGTCAACGCGGTGTGAATATCATGGCGTTCTGCAAAGACTTTAATGCTAAAACTCAAAAGCAGGCTGGATCTGTTCTGCCTACCGTGATAACTGTATACGCGGATAAGTCTTTTAGTTTTATCACTAAGAGTCCCCCTGCTTCAGATCTTTTAAAGAAAGCTGCTCAGTTGCAGAAGGGTTCACAAACTCCTGGAACTAGTGTTGCTGGATCTGTGACGATGGATCAGGTTAAAGAAATCGCGAAAACAAAGATGAATGATCTTAATGCTTACGACGAAGATGCGGCAGCGCGAATCATTTTAGGTTCAGCTCGTAGCATGGGTCTCGAAGTAAAGTAATAAGGTTCGGATTACATAGTAGGAGAGCGTAAGCTCGATAGCACTACGGAGAATATTATGGCAAAACGCGGAAAAAAGTATCGCGAAGCCGTCGGGAAGATTGATCGTGAGCACGATTATGAACTCGTTGAGGCTTGCAAATTAGTGAAAGAGACATCCTACTCTAAGATGGATGCTTCGGTTGACCTTGCAGTTAACCTCGGTGTGGACCCTCGTCACGCCGACCAAAACATTCGTGGGGCGACTCCTCTTCCCCATGGTCTCGGAAAAAAAGTAAGAATCGTAGTGTTCGCTAAAGGTGAAAAAGCTGCCGAAGCTTCTGAACTCAACGTTGATTTCGTTGGTGCGGATGACCTAGCGAAGAAGATCACAGATGGCTGGTTGGACTTTGACCATGTTATCGCAACCCCTGATATGATGGGTGTTGTCGGTCGTCTCGGTAAGCTTCTTGGCCCTCGAGGCTTGATGCCGAACCCCAAACTTGGAACGGTTACCTTCGACGTTGCTAAGGCTGTTAGCGAGCTACGAGCTGGTCGAGCAGAATACCGAGTTGACAAGGCTGGTATCGTTCACACATCTATAGGTCGTGTGGGATTCACGGAGCAGCAACTATCCGAAAACATAAAAACTGTTCTCGATGCCTTGCTGAAGGCGAAGCCTTCTACAGCTAAGGGTACTTACATGAAGAAGGTAAGTCTATCGGCAACAATGGGGCCTGGTGTTCGAATCGATCCAGCTCCCTTTAGAAATTAAGGGAGGAGTTAAGTTATGGACCGTCAGGGAAAAGAACAACTCAAAAATGATCTCGCTGAGAAATTCAGCAAGTCTAGTGCTGTTATCGTAGCGGAGTACCGCGGAATGACAGTTGAAGAAGTGACTGACCTAAGAGTCAAGCTTCGCGAAGTAAGTGCTGAATTTAAGGTCATTAAGAATCGAATCGCTAAAAAAGCGATCGAAGCTGAAGTGACAGATATGAAAGACCTTTCAGACAAGCTAGTTGGGCCCATTGGGATCGTCTGCGCCTATGGTGACTCGGCTCAAGCAACAAAGACCGTGCTGGAATTTGCGAAGGGAAATCCCAATCTCAAAGTTACCGCTGGTCACATGGAAGGCTCAGTAGTCAATACTGATGAGCTAAAGGCAATCGCAGATCTACCAAGCAAAGAGGTGCTTTTGGGCCAGATTGTCGGCTCTCTCGTGGCTCCTCACCGTGGCTTGCTAGGTGTGCTTAATGGTGTCAGCCGCAATCTTGTACAGGTTATCAACGCTATCAAAGATAAGAAGTCTTAAGCCGTCACTGTAGCCAAAAAAGATTTTGGAGTAGTGACGAGCGATTTTGGGAGGAAATAAAATTATGTCAAACGTGACTAAAGAACAAGTTGTTGAGTTTTTAGAGAATCTAACTCTTTTAGAGGCTGCTGATCTTGTAAAAGAATTAGAAGACAAATTCGGTGTGAGCGCTGCTGCTCCAGTTGCTATGATGGCTGGTGGACCAGCTGCTGGCGCTGCTGCTGAAGAAGAGAAGGATGAATTCTCTGTAGTTCTAGCTGACCACGGTGCTAAGAAGATCAACGTGATTAAAGAAATCCGTGCGATCACTGGCCTAGGTCTTAAAGAAGCTAAGGATCTTGTAGAAGGTGCTCCAAAGGAAATCAAAGCTGGTGTTCCTAAGGACGAAGCTAACAAGATCAAAGAAGCTCTTGAAAAAGCTGGCGCTAAAGTCGAACTTAAGTAAGACTCAACGCGGAAAGATTGCTGATTTGGGCTACGTTAATGTGGCCCATTTCTATCTTTCCGCTTTTTTGTTGTCAAGTTTCGATATATCCTATTGATTCTGGAATAGAATATTTAATAAGTTTGCATTAAGAGCTCATCATAGAATTTGAGACTGTGGTTTTTCCACGAAAATTGGGAAGCAGCGGCAGGGGATACAGGGCCTCTGTCTTTGTTTAATTGGGATTCCGTCGATAGGAGTGCTACATGACCTCCCTCGCTTCTAGTTTTACTCGTCCGCGTAAGAAGTTTGAAAAGATTCCGGCAGCAATTGATATACCTTACCTGATCGAATTGCAAAAGAGCAGTTACAATTCTTTTTTACAGGCTGAGGTTTTGCCGAATGATCGGAAAAACGTAGGCTTACAATCTGTCTTCAACTCCGTTTTCCCCATTTCTCACTTCGCTGAGACGGCTTCTGTCGAGTTTGTTAGCTACTCGTTCGAGGAGCCCAAATATACCGTCGATGAGTGTCGACAGCGAGGCATGAGCTTTGCGGCTCCACTCAAAGTGGTCATCCGGCTTGTCGTCTGGGACATCGACAAAGATACTTCCGTAAAAAGTATTCGCGATGTCAAAGAGCAGGAAGTTTACTTTGGTGAAATCCCACTCATGACCGAAGATGGTACCTTTATCATCAACGGTACCGAGCGAGTTGTTGTTTCCCAGCTACACCGTTCGTCAGGTGTATTCTTCGACCACGATAAGGGGCGCAACTCAACGTCTGGTAAGTTGCTTTACACAGCCCGCGTTATTCCTTATCGCGGAAGTTGGTTAGATTTCGAGTTTGATACGAAAGATATCCTATACCTTAGAATCGATCGCCGCCGCAAAATGTATGCGACCATTCTGCTCAAGGCTCTTGGCTATACCGAGCAGGAACTTCTTGATTATTTCTACAAGAAGGAATGGATTCGTATTAAAGAAGGTAAGCTTGAGAAGCGCCTTAACTACGAGATTCTTCGCGGCCAGCGAGCCCTTAGTGACCTCATCGATCCGTCATCTGGTAAGGTCCTTGTAAAACGGGGCCGGCGAATCTCGGTTGGTGCAATTCGTCAAATGGAACAGGCTGGAATTGAGTACGTCGCAATGGAGCAGGAGGAGCTAGTCGGCAAGTTTGTAGCCGAGCCGATCCTCGATAAGTCCGGCGAAGAAATCGTTCCGGTCAATGGTGAGCTTGACATGGAGGCCTTGACTGAAATCGTTAAGGCGGGAGTTTCTGAGTTTTCGGTACTCTTTATTGATAATGTCAATGCTGATGCATCGTTCCGTAATACACTTGTCGGTGATAAAGTTGATACCAAGGACGAGGCGATTCTCGAAATTTACAAGAGAATGCGCCCTGGTGATCCCCCTACGATCGAGCCCGCAACGGCACTATTCGATAACCTGTTTTTCAACCCAGATCGCTACGATCTCAGTGCTGTTGGGCGTATGAAGCTCAATGAAAAGCTGGGGCTTGATCTTCCAGTTGAGACTCGTACTCTAACTAAAGAAGATATTCTAAAAACAGTTGAGTACCTCCTGGCTCTTAAAAATGACAAGGGTCAGATTGATGATATTGACAACCTTAGTAATCGTCGAGTCAGAGCGGTTGGTGAGCTTTTAGAAAACCAGTATCGGATCGGCCTCTTAAGAATTGAGCGCGCTATCCGCGAGCGTCTACAGTTGGGTGATGTAGAAACCTTACTTCCCCATGACTTTGTCAACAATAAGCCAGCGTCTGCAGTGGTGAAGGAATTCTTTGGTAGTTCCCAGCTAAGCCAGTTTATGGATCAGACAAATCCACTTTCTGAGGTGACTCACAAGCGTCGTTTGTCAGCCCTTGGTCCGGGTGGTTTGAGTCGTGAACGTGCTGGTTTCGAAGTTCGAGACGTTCATCCCACTCACTATGGCCGAATTTGTCCGATTGAGACCCCGGAAGGTCCAAACATTGGCTTGATTTCGTCTTTAGCTAGTTATGCGAAGGTAAACGAGTACGGCTTCATCGAAACTCCGTTCCGCACCTTGGCTGATGGTGGAGAAGAGGTTAAATACTACTCCGCTGCCGAAGAGCATACGGATCACGTCATTGCCCAGGCTTCTATTATCCAAAGTAACGAAGATCTGGTTTATGCGAGACGTTCTGGTGAAAGTGAGATCGTACGTGCAGACGAAGCGGATTTGATGGATGTTTCGACATCTCAGCTTGTTTCTGTCGCAGCGAACTTGATTCCCTTCCTTCAAAATGACGATGCAAACCGAGCCCTTATGGGATCGAACATGCAGCGCCAAGCCGTGCCTCTACTAAAAACTCGTGCTCCACTTGTGGGGACGGGAATGGAGAGAATTGTAGCCCGAGATTCTGGAGCAACGATCGTCGCTAAGCGGGACGGTGTCGTTGTTGCAGTTGATGCGGAGCGGATCGTCGTCAAGTCTGAAGATACAAGCGAGTCTCTCACCGAGGTAGGTGCAGAGGTTGATATCTACAAACTTGAGAAAAACAAGCGTTCAAACGTTGACACCTGTATCAACCAGAAGTCTATCGTTCATAAGGGCGAGAAGGTTAAGAAAGGTGACATCATCGGTGATGGTTTCGCCACGGAAATGGGTGAACTAGCACTTGGTCAAAATGTGGTAGTGGCATTCATGCCTTGGAGTGGTTACAACTTCGAGGATTCTATCCTCATTTCTGAACGGGTAGTTAAAGAAGACCTATATACAAGTATCCATATTCAGGAATTTGAATGTATCTCCCGTGATACCAAGCTAGGTCAGGAGGAAATTACTTCTGATATTCCTAATGTCGGTGAAGATGCGCTCAAAAACCTGGATGACGCCGGTATCATCAGAATTGGTGCAGACGTAAGACCAAATGATCTTCTCGTCGGTAAAATTACACCTAAAGGTGAGACTCAGCTGACTCCGGAAGAAAAGCTTCTCAGGGCGATCTTCGGTGAGAAGGCCGGTGACGTCAGAGATACCTCTTTGAGGGTTCCTCCTGGTGTTGTTGGTACCGTTATCGGTGCTAAAATCTACTCTCGGGAAGGTGCGATCAAGGATAGCCGTAGCCAGCAAATTGAAGACACTGAAATTGCAAAGCTGCGTAAAGACGAGAATGACCGCATCGCGATTATTAAAGAGTCAGCAGCTGGTAAGATCGCTCGCATTACGTCAGGCGAATCTTTAGCAGGTGATATCCGTGGTCGTGATGGTGAAGTGATCGCCCCATCGGGGACCTTGCTCGACACTGAGTTCCTGACGAACCTTGACTACGTTTACTGGGAAAGTGTTTCTGTTAACGACGCCGAGAAGAGCAGCTTGCTACTGAAGGTCGTTGAAAACCTCCGTGAAAAGATCAATTTGATCCGTTTCATGACAGAGGAGCAGATCAAAAAGGTTCGTAAAGGTGACGAGCTGCCTCCTGGTGTGATCAAAATGGTTAAAATCTATGTCGCCATCAAGCGTAAGCTTCAGGTTGGTGATAAGATGGCTGGGCGTCACGGGAACAAGGGTGTTGTGTCGCGAATTCTTCCAGAGGAAGACATGCCATTCCTAACAGATGGTCGCCCTGTTGATATCGTGTTGAACCCACTTGGTGTTCCGTCACGTATGAACGTGGGACAGATTCTAGAAACTCACCTTGGGTGGGCCGCGAAGGGCGTTGGTGAGCGATTGAACACCATGCTTGAAGAAAGCTTCCCAAGAAAAGAGATCGAGGATCTCGCCTGTAATATCTGGAAAGATGATAAAGAGATCGAAGAGTTCGTCCGCAACTGTACGGATGATCAGCTGAAGATTTTCGTGAAGAAGTATCGGGAAGGCGTACACCTTGCGAACCCAGTGTTCGACGGGGCAGTAGAAGACGATATTGAGCGATATCTTGAGCTTGCAGGTCTTGATAAAGATGGTCAAAGCGACTTGTATGACGGACGAACCGGCAACAAGTTCGACAATAGAGTTACTGTTGGTGTGATGTACGTACTCAAGCTACATCACTTGGTGGATGAGAAGATACATGCAAGGTCAATTGGCCCCTATTCACTTGTTACGCAGCAGCCTCTGGGTGGTAAGGCTCAGTTCGGTGGTCAGCGTCTCGGGGAGATGGAGGTCTGGGCTATGGAAGCGTACGGAGCTGCCAATACTCTACAAGAGTTCTTGACAGTGAAGTCCGATGACGTTCTCGGACGGACGCGGATGTACGAGTCCATTGTAAAAGGTCAGAATATGATGATGCCGGGGCTACCCGAAAGCTTCAACGTTCTGGTCAAGGAGCTTCAGAGTCTTGGTCTCGATGTAAACTTGATTCGAGATAACGAAGAAGTCGGATTGGATGGGTTTGCATAGTTAGCCACCTGCTCATTAACCTGAGCAGTAACCTTTGACCTCATGGAGGTATTGAGTTTTGAACGATCTAGTTAATTTTTTCGATAAGCCAACTGATCCCCTAAGTTTTAGTGCGATCAAAATTTCTTTGGCGTCGCCTGAGAAAATCAGAAGTTGGTCGTTCGGTGAGGTTAAGAAGCCAGAAACCATCAACTACAGGACTTTCAAGCCTGAGCGTGATGGCCTTTTCTGCGCTAAAATATTCGGTCCCGTGCGGGACTACGAGTGTATTTGCGGCAAGTATAAGCGCATGAAGCACCGCGGTATTGTTTGTGACAAGTGTGGTGTCGAAGTTATTTCATCTAAGGTTCGGCGTGAGCGATTAGGTCACATCAACCTTGCGGTCCCAGTGGCCCATATCTGGTTCTTGAAGTCGCTACCATCGCGTATCGGCTCGATTCTTGATATCGCTTTGAAGGATGTCGAGCGCATTCTTTATAGTGAGTCCTATGTTGTTCTTGATCCAGGGAACGAGGAGCTAACCGGCCTTACTGTCGGTCAGGTGATTGGTGAGGAAGAGTACGATGCCCTTCTCCAAGAACATGGTAATGGCGCTTTCCGTGTGGGCGTTGGTGCAGAGGCGATTCAAGAGCTTCTTGGTGGTCTTAGAATCGAAGACTTGGCAGATGACTTAAGAAAAGCCCTTGTAGATGCGACATCTGAAGCAGCCCGTAAGAAGCTTCAAAAGCGACTCAAGGTTGTGGAAGCTTTCAATAACACGGACGCAAAGCCAGAATGGATGATGCTTTCTGTAATTCCCGTTCTGCCACCCGATCTAAGGCCTCTCGTGCCGTTGGACGGTGGTCGTTTTGCGACATCAGACCTTAACGATCTTTACCGTCGCGTTATCAATCGTAACAACCGTTTGCTGCGCTTGATTGAACTTAATGCTCCGGAAATCATTATCCGCAACGAAAAGCGTATGCTTCAAGAAGCTGTAGATGCGCTCTTCGATAACGGTCGACGTGGCAAGGTTTTCACTGGTCCAAATAAGCGTGCGTTAAGATCCCTTTCTGATATGTTGAAAGGAAAGCAAGGCCGTTTCCGTCAAAACCTTCTTGGGAAACGTGTCGATTACTCCGGTCGATCGGTGATTGTTGTAGGCCCACAGCTAAAGCTACACCAGTGTGGTCTGCCTAAGAAGATGGCTATCGAGCTATTTAAGCCATTTATTTATAATAAGCTAGAAGAGCATGGTATCGTTTCCACGATCAAGTCTGCGAAGAAGCTTGTGGAAAAAGAACGTCCCGAAGTTTGGGATATTCTGGAAGAAGTTACCAAAGAGCACCCTGTGTTGCTCAACCGTGCTCCGACTCTTCACCGTCTAGGTATTCAGGCGTTCGAGCCAGTATTGATTGAAGGTAAGGCGATTCAGCTTCACCCGCTTGTTTGTTTTGCTTTCAATGCTGACTTTGACGGTGACCAGATGGCTGTGCACGTGCCATTGTCTGTGGAAGCGCAGATGGAAGCACGAGTACTCATGATGTCAACCAACAACATCTTGAGTCCTGCGTCTGGTTCACCCGTAATTGTTCCTACGCAGGATATCGTTCTTGGCATCTACTACATGACGAAGGAAGATGTAGAAGCACGTGGTGCTGGTAAGATCTTTGCCACTGTGGAAGAAGTTCGAGCTGCTTACGATCACGACGGTGTGGATCTACAGGCGCCGATTCAGGTGCGCGTGAATGGTGTTCGTACAGAGACTACTGTCGGCCGTGTGCTTCTGTCAGAGATTCTACCTGAGGAACTACCGTTTTCTGTGATTAACAGAATGATGGGTAAGAAAGAGCTAGCTGCTCTTGTCGATGAAACGTTCCGGGTCGCAGGGCCGAAAAAGACGGTTCTCCTAGCTGATGCCTTACGTGCTACGGGTTATCGTTACTCAACGAAAGCCGGATTATCCATCTCCATCGGTGACATGGTTGTTCCTGAGGGCAAGCAGGCCCTTTTGGATGCCGCCTACGATGAAGTGAAAAAGATTAAAGAGCAATATTCTGAAGGTCTTTTGACTGAAGGTGAGCGTTATAACAAGGTTGTCGATATCTGGGCGAAAGTTACGGAAAACATCGCAGAAGAAATGTTTAGTAACATAGCGAAGGATAGCAAGACCAACCATAAAGGTGTCGATATTGAAGTCCCGAGTGATAACTCGATCTTCATGATGGCCGACTCTGGTGCTCGGGGTTCCGCGCAGCAGATTCGTCAGCTGGCTGGTATGCGAGGCCTCATGGCTAAGCCGTCCGGTGAGATTATCGAAACACCCATTACGGCTAACTTCCGCGAGGGACTGTCCGTACTTGAATACTTTACTTCGACTCACGGTGCTCGTAAGGGTCTTGCGGATACGGCGTTGAAAACTGCGAGTTCTGGTTACTTGACTCGCCGTCTGGTGGATGTTGCTCAAGATGCTACTATCTCAGAGCTAGACTGTGGCACTGGGTCCGGCATTCAGATGACAGCATTGCGCGAAGGTAGTGAGGTTAAGCAGACAGTTGGTGACCGAACTCTTGGTCGAACTCTCCAAGAAGACGTGGTTAACCATGATACCAACGAGCTGATCGCATCTAAGGGTGACGTTGTCACTGAAGAGATCGCAGCTAAAATGGATGACTGTGGCGTTGAGATTGTTAACATCCGCTCTGTTCTTACCTGCCAGACTCGCAAGGGTATCTGTGCTCGTTGCTACGGTCGAGACTTGGCAACAGGTCACTTGATCAATGTCGGTGAGGCGATTGGTGTGATTGCAGCCCAGTCCATCGGTGAGCCGGGAACGCAGTTGACGATGCGTACCTTCCACTTTGGTGGTACTGTGACGCATAAAGTAGAGAAGAACACGTTAGAAACCAACTTCTCTGGTATCGTCAAATTTGAGCGAATTAAGCAGGTTACGAACCGTGATGGCCAGACTGTAGTCTTGAGTCGGAACGGTGAGATCAAGATCGTCGACAAAGATACAGATCAAGTCCGGGATACTTACCCGATTACTTACGGCTCTGTCCTTGTCGTGAAAGAAGATCAGCTGGTGGAAGCTGGTGACTCTCTTGCAGAGTGGGACCCGTTTGCTATGTCGATATTGGCAGAGGTGAAGGGTGCGATCAAGTACTTCGACATGAAGGAAGGTCAGTCCATAGAAGAGAGAACTGACGAAGCTACATTCCTAACAAGGAAAGTGATCATCGAAACTCGCGGAACCGACCTAAAGCCGGCTCTTGAGATTGTTGATGGCACTGGCAGCACCGTTGTCCTTGATGGTAAGCGCGAGGCTCGTTACTCGCTACCAGTTGGTGCGACGGTGTTCATAGATAATGGCAAAGAGGTTGAGCCTGGAGATATCCTGGCAAAGATTCCTCGTGAAACTGCCAAAACTAAGGATATTACAGGTGGTCTACCACGGGTTGCCGAGTTGTTTGAGGCGAGAAAACCCAAGGATATTGCCATCATGTCTGATCGAGATGGTGCTGTGACATTCGGTGCTGACTCCAAGGGCAAGCGGAAGGTAATCATTGTTGGTGACGACAATGAAACCACAGAGTATTTGATTCCCAAAGGACGCCATGTAATCGTGACTGAAGGCGACTACATCAGGAAAGGTGAAGCCATTGTTGATGGTTCGCCTAGCCCGCACGATATCCTGGCGATTATGGGACACCTTGCTCTGGCTCGCTTCCTTGTTGACGAAGTCCAGGACGTTTATCGATTGCAGGGTGTGAAGATTAATGACAAGCACATTGAAGTGATAGTTCGCCAGATGTGCCGCCGCGTTAAGATTCTTAGCCCAGGTGATACGCGCTTCCTACCAGGGGAGCAAGTGGAACGCTTTGAGGTCGATGATTCTAATGTTCAGATTAAGGCGTCAGGGGGCCAAGAGGCAACCTACGAACCTCTTCTTCTGGGTATTACCAAAGCATCCTTGTCGACAGATAGTTTCATCTCAGCGGCATCCTTCCAGGAGACGACTAAGGTTCTCACGGAAGCTGCTATCAACTCCAAGGTGGACCATCTTCGCGGCCTCAAAGAGAACGTCATTATGGGACGATTGATTCCAGCAGGTACAGGCTCTATGCACTACCGTCATTTGGAATCAAGACTTCGTGATGCCGGTCCTAGTAAGCCGAACCCAGAAGTTGCTGAGGCGACAAACGGATAAGATTACTGGATAAATTTTGGTTTTGGGCTTCTCCTGTAGGAGGGCCCTTGATTTTTGTCTTAAGGTACAATTTTGACCTTGCTTTCTTTCGAAGAGCTTGGTAGTCATACACCCCTCTCGATAGGTGTTGTAGTAAGGATTTTGAAGTATGCCAACAATCAATCAGATTATCGCCCAAGGGCGAACAATACAGAAAAACAGAACTAAGGCTCCAGCACTTAAAAGCTGCCCTCAAAGACGCGGTGTTTGCGTTCGAGTTTATACAACAACTCCCAAGAAGCCTAACTCTGCACTCCGTAAGGTAGCTAGGGTTCGATTAACAAACGGTATCGAAGTGACTTCCTACATTGGTGGTGAAGGACACAACCTTCAGGAGCATAGTGTTGTTCTTGTTCGCGGTGGTAAAGTGAAAGACCTTCCGGGTGTTCGTTACCACATCGTTCGTGGCTCTCTAGATACTTCTGGAGTTGCGAATCGTCGTCAGGGCCGTAGTAAGTACGGTGCGAAGAAGCCTAAGGCCTAAATAAACAGAATTTTCATTGGAGATAGACGATGGCCCGTCGCCATGTAGCACAAAAGAGAAAGGTTCTTCCAGATCCTAAGTATAAAGAAGAACTTGTAACCAAATTCATGAACTGCATGATGAAACACGGTAAGAAGTCAGCTGCTGAGAAAGCATTCTACGGCGCGATGGAAGAGATCGAAGGCCAAGGCCTTGAGCCGATCGAAACCTTCAAGAATGCAGTCGAAAACTCAAAGCCTCTTCTTGAAGTGAAATCTCGTCGTGTTGGTGGTTCCAACTACCAGGTTCCTATCGAAATCCGCCCTGAACGACGCCAAGCACTAGCAATCCGCTGGTTGATCGACTTTGCTCGTAAGCGTGGTGGTAAAAGTATGAAAGAGCGCTTGGCAGCAGAGTTTGTAGACGCTGCAAACAAGCGTGGCGCAACCATCAAGAAGCGTGAAGACGTTCACAAGATGGCTGAAGCTAACAAGGCGTTCGCTCACTACCGCTGGTAATCGTTTAGAGTCAAAAAGACCGTCTTGGTACTTGTTTAACTATGAAGGCGCCGACGGTTTTTTAGGCAATGCCGGGCGCATTCGTTCCCTAAGGGAGATGTCCCGGCCATGGCTAAATCCACAGATCTCACCCTCGTTCGCAATATCGGTATCATGGCTCACATCGATGCTGGTAAGACCACAACTACTGAGCGAATTCTTTTTTACACCGGAAAAATTCATAAGATCGGCGAAGTGCATGAAGGCACGGCTACCATGGATTGGATGGCGCAAGAGCAAGAGCGCGGTATAACCATTACATCGGCTGCAACGACGTGCTTTTGGAATGAACACTGTATTAATATCATCGATACCCCAGGGCACGTAGACTTCACCGTGGAAGTGGAGCGTTCTCTTCGAGTTCTTGATGGTGCCATCGCTGTATTCGATGGAGTTGCAGGAGTCGAACCCCAATCAGAGACTGTATGGCGTCAAGCGGATAAGTATAAGGTTCCAAGGCTTGCTTTTGTCAATAAACTCGATCGAGTCGGTGCAGTATTTGAGAACACCTTAGAGTCAATGAAGGAGCGCTTGGCAGCCAATCCTGTAGCATTTCAAATTCCTATTGGTTCTGAAGATGCGTTTGTGGGTATGGTCGATTTGATCACCATGAAAGCCTATGTCTGGGAGTCCGACGAGACTGGGGCGGCCTTCAATGTGGTTGAAGTCCCCGAAGAGGTTCAGGACGATGCCGAGCTTGCACGGGAACAGCTTGTGGAGCTTGTTGCTGAACAAGATGATGGTCTGATGGAGAAGTTTCTAGAAGGCGAAGAAATTTCTGAAGATGAGCTAAAAAGAGCAGCGCGGCAAGCCACCATTGATATGAAAATCGTACCTGTTTTCTGTGGTTCAGCGTTTAAAAATAAGGGCATCCAGCCACTTCTTAACGCGATCAACGATTATTTACCGTCGCCGCTAGATCTGCCTGCTGTGAAAGGCTACTCCGCAGATGAAGAAGAAGCTAGTCTCACCCGTAAGAGAACCGAAGACGAGCCGCTGTCTATGCTGGCTTTCAAGATCCAGAATGATCCATATGTCGGTCATTTGGCCTATGCTCGCCTCTATTCAGGGGTTCTTAAAGCCGGCGAAACTGTGTTGAACACAAGGCTTGGTAAGCGGGAGCGCGTGTCCAAAATCCTTATGATGGAAGCAAACCAAAGAACAGAAGTCAATCAGGTGGGTGCGGGACATATTGTAGCACTTGCGGGACTGAAAATGGTGGCCACAGGGGATACCTTGTGTGACGCTAAGCACCCCATTAGGCTTGAAAGCCTAGATGTCCCCGAGACCGTTATCTCTATTGCCATAGAGCCAAAGAGTACAGCAGATTCTGATAAGATGCTGAAGGCTCTGGACAGACTTGAAAAAGAAGACCCTACTTTTAAGGTTAAGTATGACTCTGAAACAGGGCAAACACTGATCAGCGGTATGGGTGAGCTTCACCTGGATATCATTACCGATCGGCTCCTACGGGAGTTTCGGGTGGCAGCAAACGTCGGCCAACCACAAGTTAGCTATCGTGAAACCATCTCGAAGCAAGTTTCTAAAAGTAAGGTATTCGAACGAGAAACCGAGAAACTTCGCCAGTATGCAGGTGTGGGGATTTCTGTAGAGCCTGCTGAGAAGGGGCAAGGATTCGTATTTGAGAATAAGCTTGGTAAAGCAGATGGCTTCACGGACGAGTTCTTGCGGGCCACTCAGGCGGGTCTTGAGGAGTCCATGCAGGTCGGGGTACTGGCTGGATTTCCAGTGATCGATGTGAAAGTCACTTTGAAAGATGTCAAGGTCGATCGAGAAGTCTCTGATGCGTCAGCATTTAAAATTGTCTCGTCTCAAGCGTTGCGGGAAGCTCTTCAGGATGCACAGGCGATGCTACTTGAACCGGTGATGGATCTTGAAATTCTTGTTCCAGAAGAGTCTCTTTCGAATGTTATGACCGATCTTAATTCAAGACGTGCTCGGGTCAACAACGTTGGAATGAAAGGTCATCTACAGAAGGTCGATGCTATTGCTCCGCTTTCTGAGATGTTCGGTTATACAACAGGTTTGCGCTCCATATCCCAGGGGCGCGCGACATACTCCATGACTTTCTCATCCTATGAGCAAGTACCGAATGCTGTCTTCGACCGGGTGACCAAGGGAATCTATTGATAAAATAATCTTGACAGGAAGTGTTGGAATGGATAAATAACACTTCCTCATCGGGGTTGTAGCTCAGTTGGTTAGAGCGCTACGTTGACATCGTAGAGGTCCCCAGTTCGAATCTGGGCAACCCCACCATCTCCCATCAGAATAATGAATCCGCGAAATCGCTTGATTGAAACTCTCGAAGATCAGAGGCTTGCTCCCCTACCCCAATATAGCGAATAGGAAGCTTGAATTTATTGGTGACCCCAATGACAACGCCGCCTTTGGCAGTGCCGTCCAGCTTTGTCACAACTATGCCTGACAGTGGTGCAACCTGGCTAAACGCTTCCACTTGTTGGAACGCGTTTTGCCCAGTGGTAGCATCGACAACAATCCAAGTTTCATGAGGAGCTTCTGGTAGATCCTTACCGATAACACGCCTTATTTTTGCCAGTTCGTCCATAAGTTCGGCTTTGTTATGGAGTCTGCCCGCGGTGTCGATCAGTAGGACGTCTGACTTCCGTGCCTTAGCTGCTTTTACTCCGTCATAAGCTACTGATGCAGGGTCCGCACCCTGTTGATGCTTGATCACATCGCAACCTAAACGGTCACCCCAAACTTGGAGCTGGTCAATGGCGGCGGCGCGATAGGTGTCTGCTGCACAAAGCAAAACATTTTTGTCTTGGGCGAGAAAGTGAGCGGCTAGCTTTCCAATACTCGTCGTTTTGCCGACTCCGTTTACGCCAACTACAAGAATCACAAAAGGCCCTTCTTGAGGTTGGTTCAGGTTCCGTTCGCTATCGGCAAACATTCCAGCGACCCGAGCCTTAAGGCTCATCCTTACTTCATCCCAAGTGGGGCTCTGTTCACGGCCAGAGAACTCACCTTTGATATGATCCACTAAGGTATCAGCAGTGTCGATGCCAAGGTCAGCTCGAAACAGTCTCTCATGTAGCTCTTCAAGGAGATCGTCATCAAGTTTTTGCTGGTTGAAAAGGCCTGCAATCCCATCGACCAGGGATCCTCGGGTCTTGGCCAATCCGCCTTTTAGCTTACTGAGCCAAGATGCGTGATCAAGCTCCTTGATTGCTTTGACATCTTGAGGCTGCGTGTCTTGAGGGGTTTCAGCCTCTTGTGAAGGCGAAGCTGGCTTGATGGTTTCCGCTTCGGGGCTAGTCTTGTTAGGAGCGGGAGCGGTAGAAGTAGTCTTCTTCGGGCGAAATATGAAATAAAGGGCTAAAAAGAGCAGGATGCTGGCCCCTACGAGAACTGGGATGAGTATCCGAGGGTCTTGATTTGGTGTATTCTGAATGAGCAGTTCCCAAAGCTTCTGCGGGGGAGTCATATTCTCCATGAATTCCTCTTTAAATGGTATTTTGATAAATGCGACAGGAGCGTGCCAGGTCTACCCTTATATCCCAAGCATCCTGCAAATTAAAGGTATTATACAATGTCACAGAAGGCCCTAGCTGCTGCTTTATTCTTATTGTTATCAATGGCTTATAGTAGTTTCTCCTATGCTGAGCGGGAGGACTTAGAGGACTCTCCAGATTTAAAGGACCTTATCCAGCAGAAATTTGAGGATATTAAGCAGTTTCGGTCGAGACTTCACCGGTGGGAAAGGTCGATTCGAGGCTTTCGCCGGGACCACAATTTTAGTTTGGGCATTGGAGCGTTTTCAGGAGCTTGGGAGGGCACCATTCCGAGGGAAAACGTCAACGACAGCCAGCAAGAAATTCTTTCATTTCTTTATGATACCGATCGATACATCGTCCGAGGAAGCTATAGCTTTCATTTGGATTTAGGGAGTCGGTTTGGCTACTTCATAGGAACCGGTTTCGGTGTGTCGGTATCCGAGTCAGCCAAGCAGCAATCCTTTGAAGAGCCGGGAATCTACGAGCTACCAGGGATAAACCTTGGTCTTGTTTGGAATATCTCTCCCGCAGTGAGGCTGTCCCTAGCAGGAAGCTTACACTTGGTCAGGATTGATCGCTTCTACCACGAAACAGAAGAGGCTGTAACCACAGCTATAGGTGAGTCTCAGTCCATAGCTATCGATCTGTTCATAACTATATCATCTGGTATCCGTGTCGAGTACGAAAACTATGCAATGAAAGTTGATGGCGGAAATGATGTGCTTATCAAAAGGCATGGAAAAGGTGTCACCCTCAGTTGGGTTAGGCACTTAATATGAAGGTAAGAAATCCGGTAAACTTACGTTATAAAATAGAAAAAATCGGCTAGAAAATTTCGCTTATCCTTGCCCAGGGCGGCCCGAAGAGTTTCATAGAACTTGACACAAGCTAGAGACGTTCGTGTGTGGGAGGATGACGTGCGAATATCTCTACTTATTTTTCTAGTCTCAATCCAAATGGCCTGTGGTGTTGCCGAAGAGCGATATCACATAGACGAAGAAACAACTCCTGACTCAAATACCGACGATCAAGGTGGGGTTGCCTTTCATAGCTCCACAGGGTGGACCGGTTCCGTGACGTTCTTTGTGGAAGCCAATGCCCCTGATCAGATCGTGGAAGCGTCGGAAAATGCCGCTCAAACCTGGAACGACGCTGTCGGTTATAACGTTTTGAGCTTCGGCGGCATCGCCGAGTCAGACCGTGGCGAAGAGCTCTACACCAGTCTAGACGATACAATGACCGTAGTTTACTACGAGGAAAGCTGGCTTGATACCACCGGTAAGCCTTCCACCACACTAGCCACCACAGTCTGGGAAAACGCAGCAGGTTCTGACGAGATTGTGAAGGGTGATATTATTCTGAATGCCGAGATTTATGCATATCAAGATTCGACAGTAGTACCGGACGAAGACGATGAGGTGGAATCCACGAGTTATGTCGTCGATACTGAAACTGTTCTCCTCCACGAGTTTGGCCATCTCCTAGGGCTGGATCACGTAACTGTCGACGAAGATGAAAACTCAGTGATGCATCCAAAAACCTTCATTGGACTCTATATGCACTCTAGGGAACTAAGTGAAGGTGATGCCTTCAATATCCAAGAGCTTTACCCGCAGCCCTGAGCAAGAACACTCTTGATTTAATGGCTAGATCTCTCAAATATAGGAGGTCACCAATTTTCAAGGGACTTACCTCACATGTTTCTGAGAACGCTGGTTCTAATGGTTCTTGCCCTGACTGCAAGCAGCTGCCAAACGCTCGATCACCGTGTCATTGAAAAAAGCAAGAAGGATAGGCCAGAATGGCTTCGTAAGCCCTATGGCGGCCTAAGAAAAACGGCATCTAACGGGTTCGTGCTAGTCTATCAGAAAGCTGATGTTCAGGATCTCGCCCTCGGAATCGATCAAAGTCGCAGCCAAGCCTCAGCACATTTCATGAAAGAGCTGCTCGGTGACATGATCAAGAACCGCCAATCATATGTGTCGAAGAGTAAAAAAGATCAGATAGAAATAAGTCGAATTGGTATGAATGGGCTAGAGCAGGCTCTACAAGAAGCTGCTCTCATCAGAGATATCTATTTTGAAAAGATTCAAGCAGTGGGGCAGATCCAAGCCGAGGAGTCCTATCGAATCTATGTCTTATGTCGAATTTCAGCCAATGACTTAAAAAAAGCCCAAGAGCAGGTGGAAGCTCTTTGGAGGCAATCCTAGAAGCAAGCTGGTGTCTATTGGCCTTTAGGGGTCAGAATGCTTGAGTCAGTTCTTTAAAATAATTACCACATGTATTAGAGTACCGGCCTGGTCTATTTAACTAGTGCGTCTTAACGACTTACTTTTGTTGCTATGGGTTAGTGAGTCCTATGAATCAAACGAGCTTCGGTACAATGTTTATGAATCCCTCTTGGTGGGTCCGATCCTACGAGGTGGCTTCGTCGTCGAAAGCTCCGTTTCTGACTCCGCTTGAGTTGTCTTGTGACAGCGGTCTCACACCAGCGCTCAATGCAGTTGAACTCAGCGCGCTCAGCATCGTACTTTCGAATATACAGAAGCAATTGCTTGCTGGCCGGCGGACGATTCTACTCGATCCGGTTCAGCATAGAAAATTTGTTTCGTCTACCTCAAGATCGCGGATATTTTCCTTCGAACGTATTCTTCAAATTTTAACAGGTCTGCGTTTACTTAGTGGCAATAAGTCTGAAGGCTTTGATGTAATACCTCTATTTGATGGCGAGGCATGGCGGCGCAAGGGCTACTATAATGGGCTCGTGATCGAGCTTGGCCTTGCACCACTTGGAGCCGAGCTAGCGTTTGGTTTAGGTGAGCCGTACTCAGAACTGGAGCGACTTGTTTCTAAGAAACCACGAGCCCAACGGCACCTTGGGTCTCATGGGCCACTGGGATTGTGGCAGTCGATCTGGTTGGACTTGCAGGGATTGGAGCAAATTCTACTGCTGCGGGTTGAAAAAAGCATGCAATGGGAGAATCGTTGGCTCCGTCTCGATGGTGTATTTGGCAACAGCATTCCAGAACTGTTCAAAGACCTAGAGCTACCTAAGGCCCGTGGTAAGAGCAGTCAATGGTCTGCGCATCGCATTCGCCAGAGAGTTTTAGAGCGGCTTGGCCGTAAGTTGATGGAACACGGTCTTCTGAGCTTCGATCTTGATGACGAGTACCTTGCTTTAGGCCCTGATCAGGATGACTTTGCTCTCGTTTGGCAAGCTGGGCCAGAGTATCTAAATCAGATTGATGCTAGCAGCTATCAAAGCAAAGTTGGAGTCTACTTGAGGGACGCGATATTTGAGCAGAACCTACCCAACATTACGAGAGTCTTGCTAGGGCCCATTTTTAAAGCTGAACTCGCGGAAGAGCTTGGCAAGGTATGGCGCGAACTACAAGGTGTGAACGGGATGCAAGACTACCGTGGACTTATCCATGGGAACTTGCCTGTGATGCTGTCTTGCCTGTTTTTTGAGTGGGTCATCCGTCAATTACCTGGCCATGGTTTTCCAATCCCGGCATCCCATGCTGATCGGGACTATATCAAGCTTGCTGTGACTAGTGAATCCCAGTCAGTATCAGAGAGATTCGAGCAGTTTTGTAATCTTGTTCGTGAAGATGATAACTTTCTCAGAGACCTTGAAGATGTAAGTGGCCTCACGCTAGTGAGCCCTAAGACGCAGAGCACCAGCGAAGTCTATCGATATTTTGCTGAGCTACAAAGTTTAGGCCAGCCAACGATTCCAGTAGTGGAGCGAAAAACACCGACAGTTCAGCCACCAACGAGCAAGCCCGCTGAGCAACCAGTGCAGGATAGTGGGCCAGCGCGATACCCAAGTAATTTAAAGAAGGCAGCAACTGAAGAGCTGGCGAGGCTTAGAAAGCAGGTACCGGAAAAGTATGTGGCACTGAAGAACGCTTACATCAATACGCTCGATCCAGAGAAAAAGAAAATCATCGTTGAAGTTATGGACCGCCTCCAGCCTAAAACCTTCGATGATCACCTTAGAAACAGCCTGGTTAAGTACATGGTAGAAAATCCGGAGTCATGGTTGCCCACAGCTGCTAACCAGCAGCCTTAAGGTAACCTTCTAAGACCATGATGAGCTGTTCTTTTTGAACAGGCTTCACTAGAAAAGCAT
Source organism: Pseudobacteriovorax antillogorgiicola (assembly GCF_900177345.1). NCBI lineage: Bacteria > Pseudomonadati > Bdellovibrionota > Oligoflexia > Oligoflexales > Pseudobacteriovoracaceae > Pseudobacteriovorax > Pseudobacteriovorax antillogorgiicola. The sequence continues at coordinate 62,844 of NZ_FWZT01000001.1, read as the reverse complement.
CGACACCAAGTTTCTTCGCCTCTGCAACAGACTCAGTACCACTTTCGGTAGTCAGCATGCAGATGGGAATTTGAGCGAGATTAGGCAGCTTCTTGATTTCTGACACCATCTCTAGCCCTGATAGCCAAGGCATGTTGATATCACTAAAAATTAGATTAATATCTGTATTTTCCTGAATTTTGGCCAAGCCGTCTTTGCCATCAACGGCCTCAATCACGTCACAGCCTTGCTCGACAAGGCAGTCGACAACAAGTTTGCGAGCAGTCATAGAATCGTCGACCACAAGGATTTTACCGTTCATGGTTGCTCCCAGTTTTTCCATCATTAGACTTATTGTACAGAATCCAAGCCAGGGGCTCCAGTTTTAATCAGTTGAGTTCTCGCAAAGACTTGGGGTCCAAAACATCTCGCAGAGCATCGCCGATAAAGTTGAGAGACATCACGAGCATGAAAATCGCGGCTCCGGGAATCAAAGTTAAATGGAGGCCTTGGCTCAGCTCGATCTCGCTACTTTGGCCAAGCAAGGCACCCCAGGTAAGGGTCGAGTCTTGGGCTCCGAGGCCAAGATAACTGAGTCCAGCCTCAACGATAATCACGCCTGATAGGGAGAACGTTCCATGAACGATCAGGGGAGTTAGTGTATGGGGTAGAATATGCTTGAGCATTAACCGTGTTGCTTGTGCACCAAAAGCTTGGCTGGCGAGCACAAATTCTCGTTCGCGAATGGAGAGTACTTGGCCGCGAACAAGCCTTGCAGCGCTCGTCCAACCGGTTGCAGAAATAGCAAAGATTACCGTATTTAAGCTGGGCCCTAGCAGTGCGGTCAGGCACATAGCAAGTAGGATGCCTGGGAAAGCCATAAATATATCAACGATTCTCATGAGAATGCCATCGATAGCCCCCCCGTAGTAGCCGCTCACCAGGCCAACTCCTACACCGACAAATACAGACAGGGCTACGGTTAAGAATCCCACGTAAAGCGAAGTTCTAGCCCCCCATAGCATGATGGTGAGTATATCAGCGCCATTGACATCACAGCCTAACCAATGATCCCCACTAGGAGCGCACAATCGATTGGTGAAATCGCCATCATCGATTTCGTAGGGGCTAATGTAGGGGGCCAGAAGTGCCATAACTAGAGTCAGAATCACGAAGGAAATGCCTAGCAAAAAACGAGGATTCCCAAACAGGATGCCCCAACGCTGCTTTTGAGGAGAAGGTTCCGACATAACCTACTTTCTTAGAGATATTCTAGGATCGACAAGGCCGTAAAGAATATCAGTTGCAAAGTTAACAAAAAGATAAGAGCTAGAGAAAATCAATACACAACCCTGGATGATGGGGTAGTCCCTTGTTTGAATGCCCTCCAAAAGTAGGCTGCCGACACCCGGCCAATCGAATATTTTTTCAGTGATTACAGCGCCAGTTAATAACACGCCAAATTGCAAACCAACAACGGTGACGAGAGGGAGTGAAGCATTGCGGAAGACATGGTTCACTAGGGTTTGCTTGTTGCTGCAACCTTTGGCCCTTGCGGTTCTTACAAAATCCTCTCCTAGAGTATCGAGTAATGAATTTCGAGTGATGCGACTCAAAGCCGCCGCCAGGGCGGTTCCCATAGTTAGGGAAGGTAGAATATAGCTGCTCCAATCGCTTTTCTCGGATACGGGGAGCCAGCCAAGCTCTACTGAAAAAAGCAAGACGAGCAAAGGTCCGAGCCAAAAGTTTGGCATTGCTACCCCGGCGATAGCAAAGCTCATGGCCGTTAGGTCTGTAAGGGTGCCTTTACGCATGGCACTGATGGTTCCAGCCGGTATAGCAATTAAGAGAGCGACTAGGAGCGAGCTGAGAGCTAGTTCAACTGTGGCTGGCAGTCGTTCAGTGATCATGTCAGCAACTGGCCTGCTATAGATGTGACTGGTGCCTAGATCACCCTGAAGCAGCTTCCCGATATAGCCACTAATCTGTTGTGGGATGGGTTGATCCAAGCCGAGTTTGGATCTGAGAGCATCTTTATCCTCTTGGGTCGCATAGTCACCAAGAATCGCGTCCACGGGATCACCGGGCACGAGGTGGGTCATCACGGAAATGATTATAACAACTCCGAGAGTGACCGGAATTAGGCTCAAGATTCGTTTTATTGAGTAGGCGAGCATAGAGCCTCATTATTCATTTTATTGCTTGCTAGCTTTAGTTAGGGCGTTGAAGCGGCCATCAGCATAGATTTCAAAGCCTTTGACCTTTTTGTTAACAATAGCGAAATTTTCTTCATGCCAGAGGAATATATAAGGTTTATCTTCATCTAGAATCTTCTGTACCTTGTGATAGGTCGCACGGCGTTCCTCTGGGTTAAACGTCTGACGCCCCTCTGCTAGTAGCTTGTCCAAAGTAGGGTTAGAGTACCAGCCGCGGTTGCCTCCGTTCGGTGGCGTGCTATCGCTGGCGAATGCGTAGCGATAGATGTCTGGGTCTTTGAAGCCTACCCAAGTCAGCCCCCAGAGTTGTACGCGGCCTTTTTCTACATCTTGTTTAAACCGCCCCCACTCCATGGGTTCAACCTTAACTTTGATACCGATCTTCTTCAACTGACTAGCAATGGCTCTAGCAATATTGATCCGAGTTGCATTTGTCGTGGTCTTGTAGCTCAGAGTGAAGCGATATCGGCCTTTTTTCTTAAACCCGGCTTTGTCCAGTAATTTGTTTGCCCCTGCAAGGTCTAAGGTGGATTTGCTGAGACCATCAAAGTAGAAAGGGGAGTCTGGTGGCAGCATGGTTTGGGCTGGAGTCGCGAGACCTCCCAATATATGCTGGATGATAGGCTGTCTTTCCACGGCCTTTGCAATCGCTTGTCGAACCTTTGGGTTGCCCGTTATCGAATCGCGCATATTGAAGCCAAGATAGGTGGTCTTCAAGGCGGGGCGACGTAGTACCGTGAGCTGCGGGTACTCCCTTTCCACTTTTTTGACGAGATCGCGGTTGATCGTATTCTGAACAATATCGAGTTCGCCTGTTCTTAACTTCGCAAATCTGGTTTTTTCACTTTTGACGACTTTGATCAGAATATGCTCCATCTTAGCCTTGGGGCCTAGGGAGTACTGTGAATTTCTCTTTAGTGTAAGTTCACCGATTTGCTGTTCAGCGATGACGTACGCGCCACATCCAGGAGTGTCCTTGTCTGCTGTTTTTTTTGACTTAACGAATTTTTCTGGGAGAATCCCGACCACTAAATTTGATTCAAATGTTGCGTCAGGTTCGTTGAGTTGGAAGGCAACAGTATACGGTCCTTCAGCAGAAACACTTTTTACTCCACGAAAAGCTCCTGAGCGGGCCAAGTTTTCCGAAATCAGAGACTGGTAGGTTGCAGCGACATCTTTTGCAGTGACGGTGGTCCCATCACTAAATTTCACGGCATCTTTAATTTTAACTTTCATGGTTAAGCCATCTTTACTCCAACTTGGTGTGTCAATTGCTAGTGACGGCATGGTAGTTCCACCAGGGTCAAAATCAATCAATGAGCAGTGAACTAGGCTTTCCAGATACTGGCTGTTGGCATCGACGTTGTTTCTAGGGTCGAACGACCGAACTTGGCTTTCTAGGCCTAAGTAGATAGAATTACTGTTATTTATACTGCTTGCCTGCAAGTTTCCGAAACTGGGAGCAAGAGCAGACAGGAAAGTTATCAAAGTGACCGTTGTGAGCTTCATGGAATACCTCGGCTAAGGGTGAGCAAGGTGCAATTCCTATATTTTATAGAGATTTTACCTTCAAGCAAGGTTAAGCTGCTTAGGTAAGGGGATAGGATTGCTTACAAAACTCTTTTGTCAAATCCGGGTATTTTTACTTTTAGTTCTTGACTTAGGCTGGCAAATTGAGGCACATGATAGGGTATAGAGGTACTATTCTTGTCCCAAGATCTATAGGCCAGCTCCCGCTCCAGCCTAGTTTAATAAGAGAACGATTCGTTTCCTAAATTGGTGATCTTATCATCCCCTGATGGCAGAGATCAGATGTTTTCCAAACTTTTTTTGGAGTTGTTATGTCCGGAAAGGCAAAGGTAAAGAAAGCTAAGTCTGCGGCTAAGAAAAAAGCTAAGACTACCGCCAAGAAGAAAGCTGCGAGCACAGCTAAAAAGAAAGCTGCGAGTAAGAAAAAAACCGCAAAAAAATCTGCTGTGAAGAAAGCTAGCAAAAAGAAAGCTACCAAGAATTCTTCGAGCAAAGTAAAATCAGAAGAGAATGTGGTTGCTGTCGATGCAAATCCTCCACTAGAAGAGAAGTTTTTTAACGCTACCCCCGAAGTGAAAGAAGAGTTGAGTTTGGAAGAAAAAAAGGTCGAAGAGATCGTCGAGCCTAAGTTGGAGCGCGACGAAAACTTGCTTCAAGTAAATTTGTCTAGTGCGCTTATGAAGAAACTAAATAAGCAGGCGGTTGAAGAAGGTATCAGCCTTGAGGACTTTGTAAGCGAACTGCTTGCAGAAAGCGTTGTTCTTCGTGCATGGGAAATTGTTGAGCGTAAAAATCAAATGCGTTCTACGCCATCGCAAAACGTGAATAATCGTTCTGGAAATTCCACCTCAGGTAACAATCGCAATGGACGCAAGGGGCGGATGAGCCACGGTCGCTATCAGTCGATTATGGACGATAAAGCAACCTTTCTAGAGTACGTTCGAAACCAGGAACGATCTCGTCGATAGCCTCATCAGATATATTAGTTCTTAAGGGATCATGCTCCATGCATTTGTGGTTTCAGGAGGAGGATGACTCCTCGTTGCGTTTTGGATATCGTGTCAGCGATGTTCTTTTTAGAGGACAATCAGAGTTTCAAACCGTCGATGTGATCGAAACGGAAGCATACGGACGGATGCTTTTAATCGATGGTCTAGTGATGATCACCGAGAGAGACGAGTTTGTTTATCACGAAATGATTGCTCATGTCCCAGCGCTGCTCCATAATAAGCCAGAAAAAGTGGTTGTCATTGGAGGTGGCGATGGTGGTACTGTGCGAGAGCTTCTCAAGCACCCTGAGATTAAAGAAGTCGTGCTATGTGAGATTGATGGGCTCGTTGTCGATACCGCTAAGAAATATTTTCCTCAAACAGCAGCGTGTCTAAGCGATCCGAGAGTTTCGGTTAAAATTGCCGATGGGATTGCTTACCTTAAAGATCATCAACCGGATTCTCTTGATCTGGTAATCATAGACTCTACCGATCCTATTGGGCCTGGAGAGGGTTTATTTACAAAAGATTTCTATAAGTCCGTTGCCCGAGCCCTAAAGTCAGATGGTCTCATGGTTTGCCAATCTGAATCTCCATGGTATGAAGAGAATATTCATCAACGAATCCAAAACAACTTGTCAGCTGGCTTCGCTCATACGAAGCCTTATGTCGGCTGTGTTCCAACATATCCACGTGGGCTTTGGTCCTGGACGATGGCCGCACAATATGAAATTAATCCTGAGAATTATAGCTGTGAGCGCTTCAATAAGCTTCCTACCGAAGATTTTCAATACCTTAATGAAGCTCTTATGTTGGCCTGTTTTGCCTTACCAAACTTTTTTAAGCGTAAACTTGGTTTAAAGTAGGCATCATCAGTGCGCAGGTATCTCTGTGGGCGAGACGTTTGACCATGGATCCGAAGGAATAACATCGAAAGCATATTGCAGCGGGTTGGGCTGCAGCTTGATCGAAGTTTCAAACATCTTGAAGATATATGTTTCGTAGCTGGCAAAAGAGTCAAAGTTCTGATGATGGCGGTATCTGAAGTGACGAAAAGGGTAGCGCATCTCAAGGCATAAAGCATAAACGTTTTGATCCCAATAGGCCCAATCCTCAAAGGCACCACCATCTCCTAGCTCACCTGCTTTTTTTAAGAAGTAGCCAGGCAGCTCCTCAGAGTGCGTTTCGGCAGCTGAACTCCAACGGTCGTAGTTCAAGGGGCTTTGTTTGACTGATTTGCCTATGTCTGAGGGAAGGATGACCCAGTTCAGATAACCATGAATATCAATGGCAGAAATATACTTTCGTTTGCCAAACAATCTCTTTATAGCTTGCGTTTCGGGTTCACTGAAAGGCTTGTCGCCCATAGGCTCTTTTGAAACCCCCCAGAGAATGCTGAAGTTTCGGTTTAGATTCACATTATTTGCATTGTTTCTATAACGCTTGCTTGAGTCAGGGTTTGCCTCAGGAATGAGGTCGATTTCTGATCCTGCAGGGAGCTTTGAGAGAGGGCTGACTCCAGACCGTAACCTACCTATTAGCCAATGGACGAAATCCGTTGTGAGGCTCTCATTACCGTGTAGACCCGCCTGAAGGAAGAAGCGATAAGGTGTTCGTTCATTTCCTGGAATTTTCGCTGTGAAAACATCGATATTTCGTCCTTGCACTGATTTTGACTGCTTTCCGGTGAGTTCGGAAACAGTCGATTGCTTGATTGTTACCCGTGTTTGGCTCAAGGCTGAGGCAATAGGCAAAATCAGCAATGTAAATGCAAGAAGACGATTCACAAGTATCTCCGAAGAGTGAGGGAAACTCTAAAGAGTACATTGCAAAATAGTGTCCATGCTTATGATGCTGAATTTACGATGAAATACAGAAAAGGCCTGTCTAAAAGCTGGTCAGCTCTAAAGGGGACCGGCCTACCCTTTAGGAAGTAGGGCCGGCTGCGTAGACCCGGAGACAATGGCTAAGAAGCCATCACCTCCATGCTACTAGTGCAATTGTTACACACTACAGCACCACCTCCTTTCCTAGGCATCTAGCCTATTGGACCTTACATGCTGGTTCGTCCAGCCAAGAGAGGGTCCTAAGAAAAATTCTAGCACTAAAAAACTGAGTTCCGAAAGGAAAAATAATCTTCTCAATTCGGGCCTGTTTTTTCGACAAACAAGCATTGGCGATAGAAGCGAAGCTCCTCGATACTTTCTCGGATGTCATCCAAAGCTCGGTGTTTATTCTGTTTTTCCGGGGATTTCGGAGCATCTGGATACCAGCGCTTTGCAAGTTCTTTAATGGTGCTGACATCAATCATGCGATAGTGGAGGTGGTTGTTAATCAAAGGCATGTACTTCATAATGAAGAGGCGATCCTGTGCAATTGAATTGCCACATAAAGGGCTGGTTTTCGGCTCGGTATAAGATTCAATAAATGCTAGGGTTTCGTTTTCAGCCTGTTCTAAGGTAATTTCTGAGTCTACTACTTTTTGCCAAAGGCCAGACTTCGTGTGATGAGTGCGGTTCCATTCGTCCATAGTGTGGAACAGCTCGGGTTTCTGCTTTATGGGAAGAACAGGCCCTTCGGCAAGTATGTTGAGGTCTTTATCGGTTATAATGGTGGCGACCTCAAGGATGACATCGGTGTCTGGGTCTAGTCCCGACATTTCCATGTCAATCCAAACGAGGTTGTGGCTATCTATTGTGGGTGCCATGAACAGGGATTCCTTCTCGTGATTTCTTTAGCGGCAAGTGCTCTTTGTTTGCTCAAAGAGCTTCATCAGGTGTCAATCATAGTGATCCCATGATGGCCTTTTGGGTTCAATGGAAAGATATAATTTTTCCATTGATTCATGAATTTATCATGTTCAAGATGGTATGCCTGATAGTACCATTTAGGAGTCTAGATAACATTCGATTTAGGAGTTCAAGAATTTCATGGCAATTAGTCTAGCAAAGTCAATCCTGTTGTGTGCCAGCATGGCAATTGTTTCGGCACCAGCCATCGCTGAGACAGCATTTAAGATAAACGGCAAGTCCGTCTCAGTAAAAGAGCTCTATAAAGATAATCAGGACAAATTCTATGAGTTAGAAAAGCAGAAGTTCGAGTTGATCGAACGTTTGGCTCAGCAGAAATACCTAGACGCTTACTGGGAAGAGCTAGCAAAAAAGAAAGGTGTATCGAGCGAGCAAGCTCAAAAAGACTATTTGGATAGCAAAACTAAAGTTACTGAGTCTGACATCAAAAGTACTCTTGGCAAATTTAAAGACCATCCTCAGCTGAAAGAGCTTAGTGACGCAGAGAAAAAACGGCAGATTACGGACTATTTGCAATCAATGAAGACTCGTACAGAAATTGAGCAGATCGTTCAGGATGCGATCCGTACAAAGAAACTGGTTGTTAGTTACCCTAAGCCAGAAGAGCCAGTTTACAAACTCACTGTGACCAGTCGTGATCCTGTTAAGTATGGCCCTAAACCAAGTGATACCAAGCCAATGGGTTGCAAAGATGATTGTGCAATCACCGTCATTGAGTATTCTGAGTTTCAGTGTCCATTCTGTGAAAAGGTTCTCCCAACTGTCCGTCAGCTGATGACCGAGTACAAAGGTAAGGTTCGTTGGATCGTCCGTGACTTCCCTCTCGGATTCCATAAAAGAGCGCGACCTGCTGCGATGGCCGCACACTGTGCCAAAGATCAGAACAAGTACTGGGAAATGTACGAAGAGCTATTCAAAAACCAGCGCAAGCTTGAAGATGACGATCTGAAAAAGTATGCGAAAAACATTGGTCTGGACATGGGTAAGTTTGAAAAATGCTACTCATCACAGGAAAAAATGGCTGACGTTGAAGCTAACTACCGAATGGGTGAGGAGCTTGGCGTTACAGGAACACCAGCTTTCTTCGTGAATGGCCGCCGCCTTTCAGGTGCCCTGCCGTACCGTGAGTTTAAGAGAATCTTCGAAGAAGAGCTTGCCAAAAAAGGACGTAGCTAAGCTTTGAGCTAAATCCCGAACCCGATTCTGCCGATAGCTTCGCTGTGCGGATAGACATCGAGAGTTCGGGGGTTACATGTCCACCAGCCTAAGAGAAAATCGGAAAGTTCAGCGAATTCTCCTCGAAGAACCACTGAGAGTGATCCTTTGTTCCATAGGAGCTGAAGTCAAGTACGAGCTGACCACCAGAAATGTTTCTAACACAGGGTTTTTCTTGGAATTTGACAGCCCTGGTCGCTTCCCCTTCAACCAGTCCTCTATCATGGAAGTTTGGATGGATTTGGGTGATTCCCAATCGATCTTCTTCAACGGAAAGATGGCGAGGGTGGTTCATCCCACGGAATCAGGCCATGAGTCAGGGATTGCGATCCGAATCGTTCAAATTGATAAAGAAAATGAGGACTTACTCCTAAAGTTCGTCCAAGATAACACAGATCCTGATGGATCAAATATTGTCGCATAACTATCTATTATAACGAGTATTTCAGGAAATAATGGAATATTTTCTGAAAGTTCCGAAGAGTTAAGGACTGGCGCATAGAGGAAACTTCCAGGGGGAGCCCTCTATGCGTTTTCTATTTTTAGCCAGTCTACTCACTCTTTCTAGCCAAGGCTTTGCCGTCGAGAAGCTAGATCATAAGAAGCACAACGTCGAGACCGCGTTTACCCACAGCACGCTTTATGACAAGGCTGCGAGCGATTTGCGTGTGCGACAGTTACAAAAACTCGTTCATGACGAGACATGGACGCGAAAGCAGACTCAGGCTCGAAAAAGCGCGAAAAAACAGTAGTTTTTGCTAGTTTTTAGATCGAGGTCCAGCCATAGGGCTCTAGACGAGCCGCCTAATTTCTATTACCTTTAAGATATGTTATCGTCATTTAACCTTCCTCCGCGAGGTTTCCATGGACTGGAATGTTGTTAAGGTCCCCGAAGGCAGTAAGCTTTATCGCATTCATAAATTTACCTACATGCATAGTGGTGTGAACTATCTCCTTGAAATCAACGAAGATGGCTCATCTTGGATTGGTCATGGAGAGCATGCTACCGATAAAAATAGTGTCATCCCTTCCGTTAATGGCAAGTCAGTTGAGGATTGTCTCAACCAATTGATTTCGAGTATCAATAGCCGCGGGTAAATGGAGCGCTCATTGAAAATTGGACTAGAAAAGCTGAGAGACCAACCTCAGCTTGCAGATCAATGGGGGCGTTGTGCGCTTCTTTGTAACCAGGCGTCTGTGACGAGAGATTTTAAAGCCTCCTGGGACGTGTTACGAGACATGCTAGGTGATCGCTTGGTAGCATTTTTCGGACCACAGCATGGCTTTCACGCCACTCTCCAGGACAATATGATTGAAAGCAATCACGGCACAGGGCCCTATGGCTTGCCAGTGTACTCTCTATATTCCGAGACAAGGGAGCCAACCGCTGAAATGCTGGCGGGCCTGGATACCATCGTCATCGATATTCAGATCGTTGGCTGTCGGGTCTATACTTTCAAGTATACGATTGCAGGCTGCCTCCGTGCTGCCAAAAAGCACGGTAAGCGGGTGGTTGTTTTGGATCGATCAAATCCCTTGGGTGGGGTGCAAGTTGAAGGAAATGTACTCGATCTGAGCGCGAAGTCGTTCGTGGGAGAATTCGAGATTCCCTTACGCCACGGTCTCACACCTGGTGAAGCAGCTCAATTGTTCAACTTGGGCATTGGTGCTGATCTGGAGGTGATTGCTATGGATGGGTGGCGCCCGGATAGCATATGGCAACAAAACCCCTTCCGATGGGTCTTGACGTCACCAAATCTTCCTACGACAGAGTCATTGTACGTATATCCTGCGACGGTGATGTTTGAGGGCACCAACGTATCAGAGGGGCGTGGCACAGGGCTACCGTTTCAGTTTATTGGCGCTCCTTTTCTGGATCGTGACTCATTCACCAAGAGGGCGCAGGAACTTTATGCTGATAGCCGGGGAGTTTATTTGCGGCCAGCGGACTTCCAGCCCACATCTCAAAAATGGGCTGGCACTCCTTGTTCTGGCTTGCAGATCCACGTTCTGGACCCGCTTCATATCGATACCTTTCGATTGGGGCTTAGTCTCGTAAAAGCTGCTATTGATGTCGGTGGTGACAAGTTTCAGTGGTCACAGCCACCCTACGAGTACGACTATAGTAATTTGCCGATTAATCTCATCTTGGGTCATTTGAATGCTGATCAGTGGTGCCGAGATTTCGATGGAACCATGAGTGGCCATTGGCGGTCTGGGCTTGATCAGTATCTCGAAAAGATTCAAAAGATTTTGCTCTACGAGCGCGATATGCAAGCCTAGCTCACAAAGAGGGCTAGGGTTGTTGGGCTGTTTGCTGAGGCCTGGTGACCTCACTGATATTATGTCCGCTACCTATGAGGGCGCGAAACTGATCTGAGTCACGAATGCTCTTGAAGTCGGAATCCTGTTGCGCTGTGTTCTGAAGCCGTGGATCTAATGTTATGGCTTCTTTAAGGGACCCCAACGCCTCTTGGGGGCGTCCTAGAATTGCTAAGACGCAGGCTTCATTATAACGAGCAGTGGCATCATTCGGGTCAACCTGAGTTGCCTGGACGAATAGATTTAACGCCTTCACCATATTCTTTTGTCTGTAGTAGGCTAGTCCAAGGCCATTGTAGAATTCACTGCGACTTGGTTCGAGTAAAATTGCGCCTTCGTAAGAATCTATGGCATCACTGTGTTTTTTTAAATGTTCGGAAAGTACTTCACCATGGAGGGCATAAATTGGACCCGACCCGGGAAGCTCTTCTTTCACCTTGCGCATCAGCTTAGAAAACTCTTTATAGAGTTTCTTTTCTTTATAAGTCGCATGGCTAAGTGCGATCCATTCTAGAGGTTCCTGACTCTCACGAATGATCGATAAAAACAAAGACTCGGCTTCGCTGAAATCACGGTTCCTGAGAAAAATTCGAGCGAGGTGGCTTTTCACGATTCCCTTTTGTTCTAGGGTCAGTCGATCGGAAAAATGATCGAGAATCGAGGCTAAGCGCTCCTTGCCATCCTGTCGTCGATCGAGATGCTGGTAGAGTATGATCCCGTCATTGATCCTAGCCTCTAAGGCCTTGGGATTCGTCTTTATCATCTTCCCGTAAATCTTATGAGCTTCTTCATATTTTTTTTGTTGGCTTAACGCAATGGCCAGGTTCAAAGAGACTGTTTCATTGCTGAAGTCATTATTCCAAACGCGAAGCTCTTTCAGTAATTCACGACCTTCAAGATTAGACTCGATGATAGCGAGAGCATGAGGAATAATTATCTCAGACTGAGTGTCCTCACGGCTCAAAGATTCCTTGAGAATGGCCAAGGATTTCTTATAGCTGTTTTGCGCGGCATTAAATTTTGCTTGGAGGAATAAGGTTCTCCAGGTATTCGAAATCTTTGTGTTCCGCTCTGGATTGATAAGCTTGCTAGCGTTGCTTGTGTAACCCATCATATCAAGCACCTGACTGGCCACTACATAGCCGAAATCACGATCAGGCTTCAGGTCTATCGCCTGCTGTCCTAGCTCGGCTGCTTGGCGAAGTAGATGCATTTCGTAGGGTGATTTAACGAATTGTCGGATGTACAGCTGCCCTAACAGATAGTGTGCAAATGCAGAGTCTGGTTGGAGCTGAATCAGTTGAGTCACTTGGAATTGAAGATCATGAATGTCGCGATCGTGGCTGGTCCAGATGTCCTTTTCAAGGCTTCGAAGCCTTTCGATCGAGGTATCAACAGGGCTGGCTTGCGCTGTCCAAGCGAATGCTATCAGGAGGAACAGGAAGATAGAGAGAATGCAGAACGTAGGATCTTGAGCGAGGGGCTTGGCCGCTTTGCTGCTTACAAGTAATTTCTTTGGCCGTTTTTGTGGTCTCGTCATGAATTGTCCAAAAGCTCAATAATTTCAACCTTCACCCTATTTATTCGGTATTTCTCGCCATACCATTAGGAAATATCTGAAAAAATTAAAAAAAATATCTTTATCGATTATTTTTAGCTACTTGCCATGAAGGAGTGGGTAGGGCTTCAGAAGGCCTTCGCAGCTGCACTCTAGCGCTGTCTCGCTGAATGATAGCAAACGCGATTAATAAATTTTCAGTTTGGGACGATAGACAGCGTAGGAGAGTAACGCGAATGAAATTAGTTGCCAAAATAGCTACGCTTCTTACCGGTGTCCTTCTCGGAGTCTTGGTCTCCCTGATATCGACAAAAGTGCTGGAACACCATCTGCTCGACAAGCAGATGAAGCTGTCTGCTTTGGGCACCGAGCCTTTATCAGGTCTTAAGCAGCCGTCTGATGCCGATTTTAGTCAGGATCGCATTGCTAATGCCATACTGGTGGACTCAATTCTTACTATCATTCAGAATTATTATGTCGACCCTGATCGAGCATTGGATAATCAGAGTTTGATCGAAGGTGCTTTATTAGAGCTTAACCACTATCGTGAGGTGAGCGTTAGCGATGTCGATGAGGGACATCGAAGAGTGCAGATAGGTAAGATGGTGACGGAGTTTTCTCTCGAATCAGACTACACCTTTCAGCGTTTGCTCGAAGATAGCATTCATCTTGCCTCCTTTATTGGCAAGTCTGATCTCGCCAAGAACGAGATGTTTGCATCCAGCCAATCCAGTAATATCGGAGCTTTTATCTATCTGAATGCTCTCCTGCATTCATTAGATCCACACAGTGGTTTGCTTGATCAGGAAGAGTATCGTGAACTTAAGCAAGGCACGGAAGGTTCTTTCGGTGGACTTGGAGTCGTGGTTGGGATTCAAAACGATGTTCTAACTGTTATCAAGCCCCTACCTCATAGCCCAGCGGAAAAAGCTGGTATCAACGGTCGGGATCAGATCACATTCATCAATGACAAAAGTACGTTTGGAACCAGTCTTCAAAATCTGGTCCATCATATGCGCGGTGCTCCAGGTACCGAAGTCCATTTATCGCTGCTTCGTGCCGGAGAAAATGCTCCTAGAAAAATCAAAATCCGGCGGGAAGTCATTCAAGTAGATTCTATAAACGCTGAAGTGCTAAAAGCGGGTGATTACCCCGTTCTTTATCTTACGGTGGATAGTTTTTCTTCCAGAACCTCTGAAGAGATCAAAGAAGCAATTAGTTTCTATTCGAGAGAGCAAGGGATCAAAGGAATTACTCTAGATTTGCGAGGCAATCCTGGAGGTCTTTTAGACCAAGCTGTGAAGGCTGCTGATTTATTTCTACACCGAGGGCGAATTGTGTCTACTTCGGGCCGAAGACCTGAAGTGGAAGTTGCATACGATGATAAGGATGAATTCGACCTTCCCGTGGTTATCCTTGTCGATGGAGAAACTGCATCGGCTAGCGAGATCCTTGCTGGGGCTCTTCAGGATAACAATCGTGCGATTGTAATTGGCCAACCAACGTTCGGCAAAGGGTCTGTCCAAACGGTATTCGAACTTCCATCGAATCAGGCTCTGAAGCTGACCATTGCACGCTACTACTCACCCAGCGGCAAAACAATTCAAAACATGGGCATCATGCCGGATGTTTGGGTGCAGCCTATTTTCGCTGCCGATCGCAACCTTAATCTGCTTGGGCCTGGACGCTATGCATCTGAAAGGTTTTTGGCAAATACCCTTTCAGGGGCTGGCTATCAAGAGGTTCCGACACCTCGTTACAAATTTTTCTACCAGCGTCAATCTATTTCCGGGGATTATGAAAAGCAGCTCGCCTTAGGGGTTTTTCATGAGCTTTTTGCCAAGAATGAGGTGCCGTTGACTGAAGAAAAACAGCGAGCCACCTACTGGCTTGCTAGCGCATCGGGTTACGTTAACCAAGAAAATCGGGTGCGTGAGGATGAAGTCGAGCGTTATCTCCAGACAAAGCATCGGGTAAATTGGGTTGATACGAGACATCCAGTAGTAGAACCTCTAGCAATTGTAACCAAGCTAAAAAGTGACTCTCTAGTTTCGGTACTTGAAGGACGTCCCCTCACTGTGGAATGGGAGGTTTCTAACTTAGGAGATCACGCAGTTGATCGCGTCTCGGTATTCCTACGCTCCGAAAACTTAGAGATTCCGACTCAGGAGCAACTACTGGGTACCCTGAAATCAGGACAAACTATTCGGGGTGAGATGATTTTGGACTTGGAGTTACCGGCTAATCCTTCTCCCTACAGTCTATTTCTTGGATCCTCCATCGAAGGCTGGCCAGTCATGAAGCAGCAAAAAGAGCTTCGTGTCCTAGTGAAAACGTCTCACAAGCCCCAGCTTTCGTTTGATATATCCCTAGTTGATGAGCAGGGTGGTCACGAAGATGGGATTCTAGAGCCCGGTGAAAAAGCAATTTTAGAAGTGTCATTACTGAACGAGTCAGATATCGAAGCCCATGACGTCAAGGCTAGTCTGGCGAATCTATCGGGTAAGCAAGTTGAAATTCCAGAAAAAGTTAGCGAGACCATCCAAACTTTAGGCACAGGGAAAAACGTCGTTGTTAGGTTTCCTATCTCCGTGTCTGAAGAACTGATTTCAAATGATCTCCACTTTGGCTTGACCATTGATGCTGAAGAATACTTGGTACCATTGAAGAGGGATCATTTGCTAAAGGCGATACCAAAGAGACGATAAAAATAGTTAAGAACTAGTCCAAGGATGGATGTGTGAAGATCTCGATTGTCATGGCAGACCGCAAGGATCTGCATCTGGTAGAACTCTTTAAAGGATATAAGGAGATTGAACTAGAGGTTCTGCTCCTGAATAACCACGTGGGTCTACCAGCTAGCCTGTTCGACTATCCGATTAAGCTTTTTGATCCAGTCGATGATATGCCGCAGTATTTTAGAGGCCTATCTAATCAACTAAAACACTGCGACATTGTCGTCGTTGTCGATCCCCATTACCGTTCTTCATTTCAAAGTCTTAGTGCGGCATGTAAACTAAACAAGCCCTTGATCTTACTGCAAACCATAGACTCTTGTCCGTTTATCGATGAAACCTCAGAGGACTTTCGAACAACGATGCAGCTCATGCGTGCTGCTGATTTCATCTTCGCAACAAATGAAAGAGTCCGAGAGTACTTATTAACAGAGGGGGTTCAGACAGAGAAGATTTCTGTGACTCATCCTGAGGTGTCGGAGCAGCTGCGCTTTGACTCAAGACTGAGAACAAAGTTTCGGCGTTACGTTCAACTCGATATGAATACGACCCTACTTTTTACACATTCAAACCACACAGAAAGAATTGCGAGCTTACTTCGTGCTCTGCGATTCTTCTTGCGCCGCAAACCGACTCAATGCAAACACATCAAGCTGATGATTGCGTCAGAAGAAGATACGGACGGGCTGAAGTATTTGGCGTCCGACTTGGGCATCGGTAGTCAACTGATGTTTATAAACCAAGACACAAGGCCGTTCTTTCATGACCTTTGTTCAGCAATGGATATCGCTGTGGACCTCGATAGTATGGTGCAAGGCTGGATGAGTCCCTGGCTGAGAGAGGCTGCTGCCTGTGATGTTCTGCCGATTTTAGGCTCAAGCGGCGACTCAGACTATCTAGAAAATTTTGGAATCGTTGCAAGTGATGGCTCCTATCTGGGGCTCAGCGAAGCTCTTGAGGAGGCTGTTGGGCTGTTTAAGTATCAAGGTAGAGAAGCGGGCAAGATAGCGGGCCAGGTAAGGCGTCATCAAGGTCAGAAGAGTCACAGAGAGCTTTTTTTAAATGTTATGTCACAGGTGATGAAAGGTTACGGTATGGAGTCGAGAAATGTCCAGGTTGACTATGAGTCCCAAAGAATTCTGGTCGAGCAGAACCTGAGTCTGGGGCATAGGGATAGTGTCCTTGATGGCTTGAGTCTGATGATGAGCCTTGCGGGGCAAGACTTCATCAAGAAGAGTGAAGCCTATCGGATCAAAGGTGACGCTCACCTTCGGTGGGGAGCTGTTGAATTGGCTATGGAAGCTTATGACATTGCAGTTCAGTTGAACGATCGCAATTGGGAAGCGTATTTGGGGCTAGGTAAAGTTTCTCTACGATCTCATACCGAAGAAGACGCCTTGATGTTCTTTAAGAAAGTCTTGGCTTACAAGCCTAATCAGGCTGAGGCCCTGGCTGGTGTGGGAACAGTTCACCGCATGCTAGGAATGGCTGAAGATTCACTTTACTGGTTTCACCGGGCACTATGCCTAGATATGACCAATGAGAAACTCTTGTTTAAACTAACCCAGGCAGCGCTAGAATGCGAAGAGTGGGAAGAGCCGATTCATATACTAGAGTCCATGAGAGACAGTTTTGGAGAGCGCCAGTGCCTGGTTATGGCATTAGGTCGTTTGTATCTGAATGCTGGTAAAATTGAAGAAGGAAAAGAAATGGTGGCCCGCGCTTTGGAATCGGCGAGCCTCGATAAAACTTAGAATATATCTGAGAAACGAAATCAGACCTTGGTCGAACCAAACCCGCCAGTACGAACTCCGCCAACGTCTAAGTGAGGAATTCGGTGGACAAGGTTTAATGCAATCTGAGCGATTCTCATGCCTTCGGTAACTTCAAAAGACTGAAGACCACCATTATATAGCAGCACGCCAATCTCATCGGGGTAGTCGGCATCTACCGTACCGACACCATTAGCTAGCATGATGCTATTTTTGAATGAAAGCCCTGACCGAGCCCGAACCTGAAGTTCGGGAATGCAGTCCTCTGGAACCTGGTTCCAATCCACTGAGTCGATCCAAACTCCAACCGGAACTCGGATGACTTGTTGGGGCTCAATGATGGCCCCCTCTCGCGCATAAAGGTCGCAGGCAGCACTGTGGGCTGTCATATATTTCGGCTGGTACTTTTCGTCGCAGCGAAGCTTGATCATGTTAAAACCTCCCGCCTAGGCTGTTGGTTTTTGGCCAAGAGCTTCCTTGCGGCTAAGCTTAATCTTACCCTGACGATCCACATCGATGATCTTCACTAGGACTTGCTCTTTTTCCTTCACAACATCTTCCACTTTCTGGACACGCTTAGTGTCTAGCTGGGAAATATGAAGAAGGCCTTCGAGCCCAGGTCGGATTTCAACGAATGCTCCAAAGTCTACAACCTTCTTAACCGTGCCCATGTAGATGGCACCGACTTCAGGGTCGGAGGTAAGAGTGCGGATATACTGCTTTGCATTTTCTGCACTTTCACTGGTTGGAGCAATAATGTTTACCAAGCCAGAGTCGTCAATGTCGATCTTAACTCCAGTTTCGCTGATCACACGCTTGATCGTTTTACCACCTGGGCCGATCAGATCGCGAATCTTGTCCTCTTTGATCTTTACTTGGAAGATGCGTGGTGCATGCTCACTCAACTCACCAGGAGTGGAGATTGCTGTAACCAATTTGTCGAGGATATGCTGGCGACCCTGCTTTGCTTGTTCGAGTGCTTCTTGAAGGATTTCCTTCGATAGGCCATCGATCTTGATGTCCATTTGGAGAGCTGTAATTCCATCCTTGGTGCCTGTAACTTTAAAGTCCATATCACCGAGGTGGTCTTCGTCACCAAGAATATCTGATAGGACAGCGTACTTGTCGCCTTCTTTCACAAGCCCCATTGCAATTCCCGCTACTGGAGCCTTGAGAGGAACACCCGCATCAAGCATCGCCATGGTTCCTGCACAGACAGTTGCCATTGAGGACGAACCGTTTGACTCTAAAACTTCAGACACCAATCGTACCGTGTAATTAAAGTCTTCTTTCTTGGGTAGTACAGGAGTGAGAGCTTTCTCAGCAAGAGTGCCGTGGCCAATCTCACGTCTTCCTGGCGCCTTTAGGAAGCGGGCTTCGCCAACGGAGTACGGTGGAAAGTTGTAGTGCAGCAGGAAGCGCTTGGATGCGTCTGGCTGTAGAATGGTATCGAGACGTTGCTCGTCTTCCCCAGAACCTAAAGTTACCACGCCGAGGGCTTGGGTTTCGCCTCGTGTAAACAGAGCCGATCCATGAGATCGTTTGATAAGCCTGGTTTCGCAGGCGATTGGTCGGATGTCAGTGAATGAACGGCCATCGATGCGGCGCTTATCATCCAAAATCATGGACCGTGTAGTATTGTAAAGCAACTTGTCGAAAGCTGCTGAAATAGCGCTATCACGACCGTCTTCACCATCGGAATTAAGATCAGCCTTGAGCTTCTTCTTCAAGTCCTTAAGTGCGCGACCTCGGGCTTGCTTTTCTTTCACAGCAAGAGCTTCTAGCAAGTTATCTTTAAAACCAGAAACTTCCTGGTAGATGCTGTCGTCCGATTCAGCAGGAATCACCTCTCGCTTCGGTTTGCCGATCTCTTTTTGTACTTCGATTTGCATATCGAAAATCGGCTTCATGCTCTCGTGTGCAAAGTTGATGGCTTCGAGCATAGCTTCTTCTGACTGGAACTGGGCTGCCGCCTCCACCATCAGAACGGCATCAGGATTCGCCGCAATGTTGAGATCGATCTCGCCCTCGTCTCCAAAGACAGGATCGAGAACTAACTGTCCGTCTTTTTTACCAACGCGGAGCGATGCTACCGGGCCGTTGAACGGGATGTCGCTGATCATCAAAGCAGTACTTGCGCCCATCAGAGCAAGTGTTGCAGGGTGATTCTCAAGGTCAGCTGACATTACAGTACAGATGACCTGTGTTTCCGCCATATACTCTTTCGGAAAACTGGGTCGCAGCGGGCGATCGATCACTCTGGAAGTGAGTGTTTCGAGTTCGCTGGGCTTGGTTTCACGCTTGATGAAGCCACCTGGAATGCGGCCAACCGCATAAAACTTCTCGATGTAATCCACACTTAGCGGGAAGAAGTCTTGCCCGTCTCTGGCCTCATCAGCGGCGCAAACCGTAACGAGAACCTGGGTATCGCCGCAGCTGACCATAACCGAACCGTTGGCTTGTTTGGCAAATTTATTAAACTCAAACTTAATGGTCTTGTCACCGACAACGACTTCTTTAACTACCGACATACTTACTCCGTCTAAGCTGGCCATCCTGCCCTAATTAGAAAAACGCCTTTACACTTGCCAACAGTATCAAGATACCGGCTAGAGATAAAGACGCTTTATCTGAGACAATAATTATTTACGAATACCTAATTGACCGATTAGAGTCCTGTACGCATCGCTGTCTTTGTTTCTAAGATATTTAAGAAGTCTTCTGCGACGACCTACGAGCTTGAGAAGGCCAAGACGCGAATGATGATCTTTCTTGTGCGTTTTGAAGTGATCGTTCAGTTGGTGAAGTCTGTGCGTCAAAAGCGCGATTTGAACTTGAGGAGATGCTGTGTCTCCTGATTTTGTTGCAAACTTCTCAATGATTTCAGCTGTTTTAGCTTTTGCAAGAGCCATTTGTACCCTTTCCTGATCTCAGGTATTTGAAATAATGCTTTAGTTTCAGGTTGTTATGTGCAATTTTCGTTGCTGTTGGATAATCTTGTGTCCAATGCAGGGAGGCAAACTATCTAAAATTGATTCACAATGCAAGTCCTGCTTTAAATGTCCCATGTTTTTTTGATATGAATCCAGGCTTGAGAATGGACTCAAATATAGTCTATCTTTATATAATACCTAAATTTTTTTTTAAAAAATTGACAAAAATCGAAGAATCAGTATTATTAGGTCACGATAGCGTGGTTATAGCTGACGCACCTTGTTAGACATACCAGTTCAGGCACACCAGATAAGCAGTGACACTACGCAGTACACCATCACTTCTAAAGAGGATCTAAAATGGTATTTGAATGCGGTCACAAAGTGGTTCATAAGACTCACGGTGTAGGAGAGATCCAAGGCACCGAAATCCTAGAGCTTGGTGGACACCAGCAGGACTACTACATTCTAAAAATAATTTCGACGGGTTTGAAGGTTCGCTTTCCGAAGCAGTCTTCGCAACAAATCGTTCGTAGCCTCGTTTCCGAACTTGAGATAAACAAGATATTCGAAATTATTTCAAGCCCGGCGAAGTCATACTCCATGGTTTGGAATCGACGCAAGAAAGAATTTAACGAGAAGATCAATTCAGGTTCGATTTTTGAGATTGCGGAGGTTTACCGAGATCTCAAGAATAAAACTGATGGCAAAGAGCTATCTTTTGGCGAGAAGGAAATGATGGAGAAGGCTAAGGCCCGCCTCGTATCTGAAATCGCTGCGGCTCGGTCTGTCAGTGATGATGAGATCTCAGGCTTGATCGATGAGACCAAAGTCAGCTAACCTTGAGGTGCTGTCTGAGAGTCTAAGGTCGAGAACAGAAAAAAAAGAAAGCCAAGAGCTTTCTTTTTTTATGGTGAAAATATGATCCTAACGAATGTTATGGCTGCCAGCATTGATGGTCGCATTGGAAATCAGTCGATCGAAGGTGATATGGCTCGCCAAGAGGGTGGCCTCTCTTCAGATGCTGATCAGAGCCACCTTAGGCAGGAAATTTCCCAGGCTGATGCCATTATCGTTGGGGCTTCATCAATTCGAGCTAACGGCGAATGTTTGCACCATCCAGGGCGTCAAGGTTTGCCTCCAACCTGGTATATTTTTACGACAAGTCCCATGCCAGAAAGCTACCAGTTCTGGCAGCAGCATGATATCAAGCGGGTTTTGTTATCCCCTAAAAAAATTCCTATCCACGACCCTGAGGTCGAACTCCGTATGATCAAAGGGGACCCAGCGCAATTTGCCTATCAGCAGGCAAAGGCTGATGGCTGTCAGCGAACTCTTCTCTTCGGAGGCGGGGTTATCAACCGTTGGTTCTACAACGAGAAGCTCGTTGATGAACTAGTTTTAACTCTAGCTCCTAAGATTGTGGGCCAGGAGGGAACTCCATTTCTGGTAGAACCTCAGCTTCATGATGGTGTCACCTTGAGGCTGCTCACTTCTCAAGTAATCGAAAATTTTGTATTCTTAAGATATGCAGTCCAAAAATAAAGGGCCATTGCACACCATAGCATGATTATTTGGCAAGGTATCAATGAGCAGCTAAGGAGATAGTACCAAGGTACAGTGACGAGGGCGCGACGAAGATAATGCCAAGGAATAAGTGTTACGGTGAGTTAGTTCCTTTGCCTCCAGCCTCGACGAATCTGTGCGCAGTCAGCCCCGGAACTTCTTAGATTTGACAGCTTGGCATGTGAAGCCAGCGATGGATTCTGCGGATACCACTTCCATACAGGTCCGGCCACTATAGGTGATTGGATGGGTTTACGCATACGAACAAACGTTCAGTCTTTAACCGCTCAACGGCATCTAGGTCAGTCGAGGCGAGCGTTGGAGCAGCACGCCCAAAAATTGGCGTCAGGAAAACGGATCAATAAGGCTGCCGATGACGTTGCTGGCATGGCGATTTCCGAGAACTTGAGGGCTGATATCAGGTCCTTGTACCAGTCTAAACGTAATGCAAACGATGCTGTATCCATGCTTCAAGTTGCGGAAGGTACCCTAGATGAGGTTACGAGCATCATTGTCAGGCTTAAGGAGCTATCTGTTCAGTCGGCATCGGATACCATTGGTAATCAAGAGCGTGCATTTCTGAATGAAGAATTCATGGCTTTGAAGGATGAAGTGGATCGAATCGTCTTGGCCACAGAGTTCAATGGTACACGGCTTTTGATTGGTCAAGGAGATGAGGTTCACCAAGAGCTACTTCAAGAACACAACTACCCCCCGCTGGAGATGCAAGTTGGCAAGGACTATATCGAACCACCGGACCATATCGATGCCCGCAACCCAGTAAACATTATTAAAATTGACTTCGGTAAGATCGATGCGCGGACTGAAGGAGAGCGAGGCCTTGATTTGGGCTCGGCCACCAATGAAGATGGTGCCAGGATCGATTCTAAAGAAGATGCCCAGCAATCAATGGCCAGGCTCGATCGGGCCTTGGTAAAAGTTGCGTCTTACCGTTCCACCATCGGCTCTGTGCAAAATAGGCTTACTTCAGCGGAACGAAATCTCGGCGTCCAGATTGAAAACCTATCGGCAGCCAACTCAAGAATTAAAGACGCTGATTTTGCTATGGAAACTGCTGGCTTCACAAAAGCCAATATACTGCTTCAGGCGGGTACCGCTGTTTTGACTCAGGCTAATCAGTTCCCCAATGCCGCTCTTGAACTTGTACGAAGTCTCTAGCCTTAGAAAGCTGTTTGCGAATCCCGAGTCTTTCGCTAAGTTGGGAGCGGGAGAGCACTATGGACGTATTCATCAGAGGACGTGGGCTAATCTCGCCAGGCGGCCTAAATTTATCAAATCACATGCACGCGTTGCTGGAAGGGCAAGACCTGCTCAGAGAAAGCCTTCGCGATGGTTTAGGTCTACTGCCAACTTTAGCAGAAGAACGCCTCTTGCAAATGAGACGGGATCACCGCCAGGTGAGACACATGGATACCACTGCGGTCCTCGCCCTCCTATGCTGCCAAGAGGCTGCTGAAGAAGCTGCCGGCTTGGATGCGTCCTCTGCGGTGGTTTTGGGTTCATCTCGTGGTCCTACAGAATCATGGGAAAGTGCCATTGACGAATTCAGGCAGGGTCACCAAGTGCCAGCTTATACGAGTCCAATCACCACACCCAATTCGATTCCCTCATGCATTGCGAAATGGTTTGGCCTGGATGGCTTGCATTTCTATACGTCTGCCGCCTGCTCCACGAGCCTTCATGCGATCGGGCTTGCCTATGCGCTTATAAAGAGTGGGCAAGTGCCAGAGGCTGTTTGTGGTGGAGTGGAGTATGCAACGACTCCCTTTACTAAAGAAATATTGAGTCGTGCCCGTGTTTTGGCTAAATCTACCGAGTGCCCTTATCCTCATAGGCCGATGAGCGAGGATCGATCTGGAATGGTTCTCAGCAGTGGTGCAGCATGTCTGGTGCTGACGGCTTCGCCTCAGAGAGCTATTGCTAAAATCTCCGGCTATGGTGCTGCAACAGATCATGCAAGCCTTGCAGGGGTATCAGAGAATGCGACTGGTTTGCAGAAGGCTATGACGCGGGCACTTGTGAGTGCGAATCTTTCGATCGAAGACATTGATTTTATTGCTGGTCACGGTGCGAGCACAAAAAAAGGCGATGCAGCTGAGATGAATGCGATCCGTCACGTTTTTGGCAATCGTCCTCCAGCAATCACATTTCATAAGTGGCTTACGGGCCATATGCTAGGGGCAAGCGCTGGCTCTTCGGTCGTTCTAGCGTCAGAACACCTTCATCATGGAGAGCTGCCGCGACTTCCCTACCTAAAATCTAGCCTGCCGCTCCAAGCTGACTTCAGGCATGCACTTGTGCTTTCACTTGGCTTCGGCGGCAATGCTGGAGCGTTGGTGATCAGTCGCTTGGAGCCATAGGCTTGACGAATTTCGTTAAGTCTTTGACTCTAGGAAGCTCTTCTTGCCTAGCTTCAGCCAGAGTCCTGACGATTAATTCTAGCAAAACTCTTTTTTAATCAAATAACTTAGATGACTCATCCAGTGGGTGGTCTACTCCTTGCTACTTTACTGCTGAAGTAGGAAGACGCAAGGGAGTACGATGCTCAAGAATATATACACGCCATTAGCGGGGGCGATCGCTCAGGAACGAGCGTTGGAAACATTGTCGAACAACTTAGCCAACGTCAATACAGTTGGCTTTAAGGGCGATAATGTAACATTCACGCTTCAAGATCCAGAGCCGTTTAAAAATTACCCGACGCCGCTACCACCAGCAAACTTTAAGGTCGATCTGAATAAGGTCGGGCCGCTGAAAGGTAATGATCTATCCTATGTGGGTATTGCCGGTATTGAAACCGACTTCACTCAGGGTCCAGCGATTAATACTCACAACAAACTGGATCTGATGATCGAAGGTCAGGGCATGTTTTCTGTACAGACCAATGAAGGCATTCGGTTTCAGCGGGCAGGTGACCTAACCCTGAATCAAGAAGGTGCTTTGGCATCCAAAGCGGGAGATCCGATACTTGGCGAAAAGGGAGTCGTTTATCTTCGTTCGAACCAGTTTCATGTAAATCGTCTGGGAGAGGTCTATCAGGACGGTGAATTTATCGACCGAATTCAGATCTATCAATTCAAAAGCCCTGAAGCGTTGGAGAGAGTTGGTAACAACTACTACTTCTACGGAGGGCCAGCGGATGATGTGAGCCAAAGCGAGACTGCAACCCTAAAACAAGGCTTTTTGGAGGGTTCGAATGTGAATCCAATCAAGAATTTAACAGCGTTAATTGTTAGTCATCGATCCTACGAAGCCTACCAAAAGGCCGTCTCAAACTACGATCAGATGATGGATAAAACCTCTAATTCACTTGGCGAAGTAAGAGCATAAGGGTACCCAGCTATGATGCGATCATTATTTACAGCGGCGACGGGAATGGAATCACAGCAGATTACCATCGATACTATTTCCAATAACTTAGCAAACGTGAACACGACAGCGTTCAAGCGTTCACGAGCAAATTTTCATGACCTACTTTACCAAACTCTAAGAGCTCCGGGGCAAAGCTCAACAGCTGGTACAGTAGTTCCAAGCGGAATTCAAATTGGTGCAGGATCGAAAGTCTCATCAGTTGAAAAGATGTTTAACGAGGGTGCAATTCGCATCACTAACAAGCCAACAGATTTAATGATTGAGGGAGAAGGCTTTTTCAGAATCCAAAAAGACGATGGTAGTATTGCCTATACCCGTGACGGTAGCTTTCGCATCGACAATACAGGCCGCATTGTAACATCCGATGGATTTCCGCTCGTTCCCGTCATAACTGTTCCAGAGAGAGTTCCTCATAATAAAATTCACATCGGAATGGATGGTAACGTGAGTGCACGAATAGCAGATCAAACAGAAGAACTCGGGCAAATTCTTCTCGCTAACTTTGTGAATCCTACAGGCTTAGATGCTCAGGGACGCAACTTATTTGGGGCCACACCGGCCAGTGGGGCTCCAATCGTTGCCGAGCCAAATACCCAAGGTTTTGGGCGCATTGGTCAAGGGGAGTTGGAAGGCTCGAACGTGAACATTGTTGAAGAAATGGTGAATATGATTTCGGGGCAAAGAGCCTATGAGATCAACTCAAAAGTCATTCAAACAGGTGATCAAATGCTTCAGCAGACCAACAATATAAGGTAAGCCTTATGAACTTTGCTAAGCTAGCCGTGATTCTTCTAGGGATGCCTGTAATTTGCTACGGGCAGAATATCGCTGACTTGTATGAAGCGAAACCAGTCTCGGTGGTGTACGAGAATACGGCTCCTCAAGTGAGAGTGCCTATCAATATTCAGCTAAAAGCTGTAACAGAAGTGAACTCTGACTATATCTACCTTGGCGATGTTGCTGGGTGCCGAGGATACCAGCAGCTTTGCCAGGATGCAGCCTCCATTCTCATTACATCTTCACCAAAGCCCGGGTTTCATCAAACTATCGATTGGGCAACGATCCGAAGCGCCTTAGAGAGTGAGTTCCCCGATCAGCTTATCATGCTGCAAGGCGGTCAGGATCATGTCAAAGTTCAGGCTGCTTTTCAGGATCTTAAGAATGAGGACTTGCAAGGATCTCTAGAAGCACAGATCAATCAAAAGCTAGAATCATTAAATGTCAGAGCTACGGTGCAAAGCTTGCGATATCGCAACGACATAAAACTTCGCCCAGGATTCATCGCCTGGGATTTTCAAGGAATAGAAGAAATCCCTAAAGCTGTCCAGTCTGGTGAACTCTACCGTCAATTGTCAAAACAACTGCTCGCCCTGGCGACAATTTCAAAAGATGGACAAACCTCCCGGCAGTCAATAAGAGTGATGCCGCGCTTTGAATTTCAACAGCTCGTTCCAGTGGCTTCTAGGCCGTTAGTGCCTGGCATGGTACTTAAGGAAACAGATTTCGAATTTCAATGGGTGCCAACGGGAAGGCATGTCATCAAGGATTTGGAGGGGCTTTTAGGAAAGCGAGTCAGGCGAGCTGTGTCTCAGGGAGAAACCATGCGTGCTCAGTTTGTCGAAATTCCCTACTTGGTCAGACGTGGTCAACTAGTGGATGTTCTCATGAATCAAGGTACTCTAGCAGTTCGAACCAAAGGGAAAGCTCTGAAGTCAGGCCGAAAAGGTGATCTCATTAATATTCGCTTGGCTCATTCGAAAAAAACTGTTGAGGGTCGCGTCAGCCAAGGACGAACGGTCGAGGTGATGCAATGAAGCTGCAAGTTGTCATCATACTAAGCTCTTTTCTTGTGACAGGTTGTCAAACCCGTGTCGTTCCTATTTCAAAGAGGGATTATGTGAATCAAAGTTCGGGGGCGGAGATCTATAAAAAAGGTCGAAAGATTCAGGATGGTCGCAAAGACCCGCCTCAGATTTTTATGAAGAAGAAAAGTATTCGAATCAAGCCTGTGTCAAAGACTGATAATAATGGTTCACTATTCTCCAGTGATAATCCGGAAAACTATCTTTTCTACGATAAACCCCGGGGAGAGGTCGGTGATATGATTCCCATTCTTGTTCGTGTGAATCAGGCCGAGGGAGGAGCAGCAGGAGGTGGTGGTGCTCAAGGAGAGTTGGAAGCAGGTCAGATTAAAGACGAGTTATTGGCTGCATTACCGGAGTTTACCCCAAGGGATGACGAATCCAATATCCTGCCACTAACTTCCATTAAGTTTAAAGTTGATAGGCGCCTACCGAATGGAGATTTGATCGTTTCAACATACAGAACATCCAAAAATGAAACTCAATCGAGTACGATTCGGGTCAAAGCGAGAATAGAGCGTGCCACGCTTATGGCGAAGAAAGACATCACAACAGAAGACCTACTTGACGTCGATTGGTATCAACGAAAAGATGGTGAAGTGATAGAGAGAGATTCTCTGTCTTGGCAAGACGAATATACCTTGCGGATGAGTGGTTTCGATGAAGCAAAATCGAAGATGGCACAGCAGCTAGAAACTAAGCGTGAAGACCTCAAGAAGGTTCGAGATCGACTACGGGATCGGATTAACAGCCTCGGCAAAGAACGGCGGCAGTTTGCGCAATCTCGACAGAAGCTGGATCAAGAAAAGAAAAAGCTATCGGATACAATCCAGGAGTACGACAACAAAATAAGTGAACAAAACAATACGATCGAAGAGCAAAAGTCTATCATTAAAAGACAGCAGGACATGCTAGATCAGCTCCAAAATGAGACCGAAAGTCCTGGCGATGAGAGAGGGGCGGCCGATGCAGGTTAGGTTGCTTATACTATTATTCCTTGTCTGGCGGGGAGAGTTGTCCTTAGGTCAAGAGTCGCGAATCAAGGATCTGGTTATGATTAAGGGCAATCGGACCAATGAACTGATGGGAATCGGCTTGGTCGTTGGCTTGAATGCTACAGGAGATTCACCAGCCTCTACGACCACCAGCGACGCGATGAGGACACTTCTCAATCGACTTGGTATGGACCCTGGTGACAATGCTGTTATCACCCAAGCGTCAGCCGCAGTTGTCGTTACAGCGCAGCTGCCGCCATTTGCTCGAAACGGTGATCAGCTTGATGTTAAGCTTTCCGTCATAGGAGATGCCACCAGTCTTGCAGGAGGTACATTGCTCATGACTCCGCTGAAGGCTGGTGATGGCAATGTCTATGCGATCGCTCGCGGCCCAATTATTATTGGGCCAGCCAATGGTGAAGGAGTGGAAAGCCTGACTGTGGCACACATTCCTAACGGCGGACAGATTGAGCGGGACTTTATTCCTAATATTGTTCGACAGGGTAAGCTAGACTTAAGCCTTCAGACACCAGACTTCACAACAAGTAGCCGAATTACCAAAGCTATCAATACCTTCTTTCGTGAGTTCATCGCTCAGTCTACTGATGCGTCGCTCGTCCAAGTGCGTATCCCTTCACGTTATAAAGACAAAATCGTGGAGTTTATTTCTCAATTGGAAAGATTATCTGTTGAAGTTGACCAAAAGGCTATCGTGGTACTTAACGAAAGAACTGGAACAGTTGTGATGGGTGCGGAAGTGAAGATCTCACCCATCGTTTTATCTCACAAAGGCTTGAGTATCGAGGTTGGCGAGGGGCAAGGAGCTGAAACTATGGTGGAGCTGAAGGGCAGCACCGTGGGGGATTTAGTGAAAAGCCTCAATGCAATGGGGGTTCAGCCGTCTGACTTGGTCAGTATTCTTCAGTCAATTCATGCATCTGGCGCTCTCCGAGCGGAACTAAGGTATCTTTGAGGGGAACATGGACGCGAGCTTTATCACAAATCGGCTGAGCTTGGCGCAGGGGGAGTCGCAACTTGTCGCCCAAAAACAGGCCTTAAGCACCGAAAATCAAAAGGATCAAGGAGAGATCAAAAGATTATCGGAGCAGTTTGAGTCCATTTTTCTAGGAATTGTGTTAAAATCAATGCGTAAGTCTGTCCCTAATTCAGGCTTTATAAAAAAGGGGAATGGCGAAGAGATTTTTCGTAGCATGCTAGATACTGAGTATGCTAAATCACTGGCTTCCCAGCGCACTACCGGACTTGCCGAATCTATTGAAAATCACCTACTCGGACTGATGCGGCAAACGACAGGACAATTTGAAGTTACAAATAAAAATATGGGGCTACAACACTACCAGTCAGGTGGTGGCAAACCTCGTTAAGGAGGACCAAGTATGGACACTAAGAGCATTGGCACAAACGGCCCAAGCATTCATACAGGTGTTACATCGAGTCGGGTGAAAAAATCGGATAAGGCAGAAAATGCCAACGAGTCGCAAGCTCAGGGTACGGCGACCCAAGCACGGGATGACTTTAAAGTGTCATTGTCTGATCGCGCCCAAGAAATGATGGAAGCTCGGCAGACGGCGCTCAATCTCGCCAAGAATACTTCACCCATTCGAGAGGATCTCGTTGCTAGCCTTCGGGAAAGGATCAAGAATGGCACCTATGAGCTTGACCCCGGGAAAATTGCCGATGGTATATTAAAAGAAGCAATTCGTGATGAATTGGCGAAGAACCCTGAGGCATAAATCATGGCTCCCTACGGCGAAATCATTGCAGATATTAGTCGCCTAAGAGAATTCATTGAGAGTTTGTCAGAGCTTTATCAAAGGACGCTGAGCCTCATAGATACTGAGCATCAATCGATTCAATCAAGTGATCTCAAGGCGATTGGAGAAACCGTCAAAGCAAAGCAATCTTTGGCAGAGGAATTAAAAACCGTTACAGATCGCATTGGTGACGGCTTCGCCAAAGTCAAAGGCTACCCATGTTTGGCTAGTATTCTTGAGCATCGTGGTTATTCACATGCTATTGACTTGGGTCTGTTTCTGAGTTTGCTTGCGGACCATACTTTTGGCGATTCTATTGAAGAGCGAGTCTTGCGGCATGAATGTGTGAAAACCTTAAAGGTCTACGAGAAATATCAGGATTTGCAGAAACGGTTTCAGCCGAAGATTGAGATGAATCGGTACCTGATTCAAAAACTACTCTATCATCATCAGGAGACCTTTCGCTTCTGGCAAAGCATTGCTGCTGAATCAGAAGCAACTTATGGCTCTAAGGGTGTTGCCAAACCAGGGCCTGCTCAAGCAACTTTGCGGGTCCGTACTTAAAGGGTTACCATGGGTGGACTTAAGCACACTCTAAATATCGGGGCCGAGTCCCTGTATGCAACCAGGCAGGGTGTGGATACTGCGGGTCATAACATTGCCAATGCCAACACCGAAGGCTTTTCCCGTCAGAGAATCAATCTAGAGCAGCGAATCCCTTCAGAGACTCGCAATGTGATTATTGGTAATGGGGTATTTGTTAAGAATATCACTAGAGCCCATGATAAATACCTTGAAAAACAACTCAACATGTCCAACCAGGACCTAGGGCGAAGCGAAGCTAAACTTGAATCTATGAAGCCACTAGAAGAGATTTATTCCCCCCAGTTGAATGCCTCTGTTTCAGAAGAAATTGGTGCATTTTTCCTTGCGTTGCAAGAGCTTTCAAGTTTTCCTGAAGAGACGATCGTGCGATCGAATGTACTAGAACGTGCTGATAGCCTCGTGCACACATTTAAACGTGTTGAGAACTCCTTGAAGAGATTTCGGAATGATCTAAACGATCGTATCGAAGGGGAGACAGTTGAAATCTCTACGATGATAAAGGATATCGCTAAGCTTAACACCGCAATTCAAACCCTGGAAGCAGGTGATACCCGCGAGGCAAGCGACCTGCTGGATCAACAAGATCTCTTGCTCCGCAAACTCACGAAGAAGATTGATATCAATTACTATCGTGGCGATCGTGGTATGGTTGTGGTCCGGGGCCCACAGGAAACTCTATTGGTAGAACGTGGTCATGCAGCCAATGTCCAGGTGACGAAAGATGTCAACAGCCCTGAGGGAATGTACGACGTCATCATTGATAAAGGTTCAGCGTACAAACCTATTAGTATTATGAATATTAATAAAAAGGGTAGACTTGCTGGGCTGATTGATGTCCGCGACAATATCATTCCTGATCTTATTAAAAAAAATAACGAACTGGCCTTCGTTTTAGGGCACTCCTTAAACGCTGTCCATCGTCGTGGTTACGGTGTTGGAGAGTTTAAGGAATCTACAAATAGAGATTTTTTCACTCTTAGTGATGACCTGAATCGTGCAGTAGAAACCATCGATGTAGATTGGCTGATCCGTGAAGATCAAGCTGCAATCGCTGCAGCATTAACGCCATCCGCCCCTGGCGATAACATCAACGTCAATGAAATGCTTCGTCTTAAAGAGGTGCGAATGATGTCGAATGGCGATGCAACTTTTGATGAGTACTATGCAAGCACTGTGGGGCTGTTCGGATTAGATCTAGTAAGGGCAGAACACATTAAAGAGGCTGATACCACGCTCAATAACGATCTCCTCACACGACACGATGCTTTAAAAGGTGTTTCCATGGATGAAGAAGCGATCAATCTTATGAAATGGCAGGCAAACTTTACCGCATCGTCCCGTGTTATAACAACAATAGATGAAATGTTTGAAACTGTACTCTCGTTAAAAAGATAAGAGAGAAGTGAGAAACCATGAGGGTCTCTGATAATCAGCGCTACCGCCAGTCACAAAATCGTGTGAATCATGCTAAGGCTGGTAACTCGAAGATGACGGAGCAGATTTCCACACAGAGAAAGCTGAACCGAGTTTCTGACGACCCTATTGGTTTGGGGCGGACGATCAAGTATAAGGCTAGCCTCAAGGACAATGAGCAGTTCCAAAAAAATATTGAGTTTACTAAGGGCTTTATCGAGCGATCTGAAGCATCACTGCGTGGGATCTCGGATTTTTTGATCCGTGCCAAGGAGTTAGCGGTGTCCCTTGCTAATGATACTTATGGCCCCGATAGTCGAGCTGCAGCAGCGAAGGAAGTTGGGCAGATTATCCAAGGTGTTGTTGCGCAAGCCAATGCCCAATATGGCAATCGCTATGTCTTTGGTGGTTTTCGAACCCTAACTCCTCCATTGAGCCGGGACGGTGTATTTCTAGGAGATGATGGCGCTATATTTCTACAAGTGGATCACGGTGGTTTTGAGCAGATTAATCTTCAGCCAAGGGAGCTATTCGAGGCAGGGCCTGCAGAGCGCTCTCAGGGACACTTCGGAATGATTCAGTCGCTGGAAATACTAAGAGACTCCCTTGAAGGTAATGATGTGCCTGGAGTTAGAACGGCAATGGAAGAACTGGACCATCAAATCGATAAGACGACAACTTTCATGGCAAAAATGGGCAGTATTCACAACGGGGTGAACAACACTTTAAGGCGGCTTGAAATATCCTCAGAGATTACAACTCAAGAGGTTTCAAATATTGAAGATGCGGATACGTTTAAAGCAATCTCCGACTTCAAAAAAACAGAAGATATCTTGCAGAGCACGTTGATGGCGTCTAACAAGTTGCTCCAGCCATCTCTTCTGAACTTTATGCAGTAATTTTATTAGTACCTATAACCAGGGAGGGTTTAGGGGTGCTCGTTTTAACTCGAAAAGTAGGCGAAGGGATCGCTATAGGTGATGATGTAAAAATCATCGTCATGCAAATCAAGGGCAAACAAGTTCGATTGGGAATAAAGGCTTCTCCCAGTACTGTTGTTCATAGAGAAGAGGTTTATCAGCGCATTCAAGATGAAAATCGATCGGCGTCCCAACCAGACAAGCAAACCGTTGATCAAGCTTCAGAAATGTTTGATGAAAAAGACAAGATTGAAGAGTCTGCGAAACTCAAAAAGAAAGGCCCCAGTCATAAAAAGCCCACCCAGGACTCCTAGGAAGTTGCTCGGAGAATGCCAGGTAAGTTAGACTGGAAAGAGACTCCATATCAAATTCGGAAACCAGTATGAGCGGAGGGGTGACTCTGTGATAAAGGTTAAGACAACTCGGTTTAGTGAGATAGAAGTCGATGAAAAAGATGTCATCGAGCTTCCTGCTGGTCTCATTGGGTTTCCAGAGCTTAAGAAATATGTTCTTCTAGACCACGATAAAAACTCCCCTTTCAAATGGTTACAATCCCTATCTGACGGTGCCATAGCCTTTGTCTTGATCAATCCTCTTCTTTTTAAGCCTGATTACACAGTCGAGGTGAACGAGGCTGAGGTTGCTGATTTGGATCTGGATAACGAAGAGGATGCAGTGATTTCAGTGATCATCACAATGCCAAGTGATCCGCAGAAGATGACAGCGAATCTAAAGGCGCCACTAGTATTCAATCTTAAAAATAGAAAAGGGCGCCAGGTGATTCTCAATAATTCTGAGTACACCACCAGGCACAATATTATGGAAGAAGTGAAGAAACGCTCCGAGTCCGGCCAGAACCAAGAAATGCAAGAAATGATTGGCCAGGCAAAGAGGGCGAGTCAGGCGAGCCACAAGGCCGAGGGCCAAGATTGATAAAGACCTATATATCTTCGACTTTTTCACCAGTATTCCAATTTACTCGGTACCCGACTTCTGTTGCAACCCAGGTGCTAAATAGCCTTTGAATATGTTTGAAAACTGCGTTCGTCCGCGTGGAGTGCAGTCGATGCTTGTCGATCTGCTGAATCGGCACCAAGCCCCGAACCGTGCTACAAAGAAAACCTTCGTCGAATCTTGCTATTTCATCGGTGCTGATCACACGTTCTGTAACAGGGATTTTGGCGTTTGTAAGCAAGTCAATAATCCGAGAGCGTGTGATCCCCAATAGCAAGCCACTATTTGCTGGTGGTGTCGCGATTTCAATTAAATCGCCTTCACGGCCTATCAGGAAAATATTGGATGTAGTTGCTTCTGTAAGTTCCTGATCACCGTTGGTCCACAACACGTCGTCAAAACCTTCTTGCTTGGCTTGTTCCAGGGCTGTGATGGAGCGGATGTAGTTGCCCGTTTTAGCCGTGGCTCCCCGCTCCACGAAATTGGCCTGACGTCTTTTGAGCTTGATGCCTTTGCTTAAAATCTCTTCTGATTCTTGACGGGCTGGTAAGCAAAAAATCACCTTATTGGGGGATGGCTCTTCTGGCTGGTACAGGGCAATGCCTTCACCTCGGGTGATCACGAGCCGGATGTATTTTTTCGGATGGTTGGTGGTTTCGATAAGAGATTGAATTTCAAAGCTTAGTTCTTCATCGCTCCAAGGAATAGGAATCCGGTGCATCTCCGCAGACCGACGTAGCCTGTCTAAATGGGGTTTGAGATCGAGCACCGTGTTTCCGAACGCCACGAACACTTCAAATATATTGTCACCAAATAGAAAACCTCTGTCTAAAACAGGGATTTGTGCGTCTTCGGGGCTGCTGATTTGGCCATTGACCGAGATGAACCCTTCCATAGAAATTTCCTTGCTGAGTTCGGGATTAAATGATATCAAGTCAGGTCTTGTGTAATTATGGCTTAGTTGCCCACTGAACCATTCCATTGGAGTTAATTATGGATGCCACAGCCTCACAGAATCGTAAAGTCCATTTAATATCGTTAGGGTGTGCTCGCAACCGAGTGGACTCCGAGGTGATGTTGGGCACATTGATGGAGCAAGATTGGACGGTAACCCAGGATGCTGATGATGCAGACGCTGTGATTATCAATACTTGCGGTTTTATTGGGCCAGCAAAAGAGGAAAGCGTTAACACCATCCTCGAAGCGTCTCAGCTTAAAGAGAAGAACCCCAATATGAAAGTTGTGGTCGCGGGATGCCTTACCCAGCGCTACAAAACTAAGCTAGTCGATGGCTTACCAGAGGTCGACCTCTTCGTTGGAACGGATGAATTTCCAAAAATTGGCGACTTTTTAAGTCAGGATTTGCCCCAGGGAACGATCAATGCAAAACGAACTCACTACCTATACGATGGTAGCTTGCCTAAGCAGAATACCCTGTCCCGGTGGTCGGCTTACGTGAAAGTCGCTGAAGGATGCCAACATAACTGTGCTTTTTGTATTATTCCAGCCATCCGCGGTGAACTCCGATCGCGCCCTATCCCAAATGTTATGAAAGAAGTGGAGAAGCTGGCAGCGGAAGGGGTTCAAGAAATCAATCTGATTGCACAGGACTTGGCTGCTTATGGTCGGGACTGGGGCAGCTCAGACCTTCTCGATCTATTGAAGCAAATGGTTGAAGTGGAAGGCATCCGTTGGATTCGCTTGCTTTACGTTTACCCTGAGAACATTTCGGACGAGTTTGTTGAGTTCCTCGCTAACAATGACAAGATTGTAAAGTACTTAGATATTCCTGTTCAGCATGCAAGCAATGGCATGTTGCGGTCGATGAACCGCGAGGTAACCAAAGAAGAAATTGCCTCAACGGTGGCAAAGTTACGACGGGCGATTCCAGAAATCGCGATTCGAACGTCTGTGATGGTTGGGTTTCCTGGTGAAACAGACGAGGACTTTCAAGAATTAAAAGCTTTTGTTAAGGAGCAACGATTCGACCACCTGGGTTGCTTCTCTTACTCTCAGGAAGAAGGTACGGTTGCTGGCCGTATGAAGAATCAGATTGACGAAGACCTAAAGGCACAACGTCAGGCTGAAATTATGGAAGTACAAAAAGATATTTCGGCAGAGAACCTTGAAAAGTATGTGGGAACCTACCAGGACGTCCTAGTGGTAGGGACGTCAGAAGAAACGGATCTTCTTATGGAAGGTCGACTTAGCACTCAAGCTCCTGAGGTCGATGGAATTGTGTATATCAACGATGGTGATGTCAAAGTCGGCGAGATTCAACGGGTATATATCACAGAGTCTCATGATTACGATCTTGTGGGCAAAGTAGTGCCCCTTTCCTAAAAATGGAGTCTTAAATACATGCAAAAGTCATCACGAGAGCCAGTATTTCTCTATACTGATGAACAAGTCCGAGAAAAGAGCCCGATCGCTCGTTCATTTCTAGAGCAGAGAGAGGTTCAAAATAAAGCGGTTGATGAGGCTAACAATAAGCTTTTGAAACGTATCTATAACGTAGATCATAACGCCTACCTTGAAGGTGGAGCCTTAGCCGCAAGAACTAAGGAGTTGATGGGGCTGGTAGCATCAGCTGCCTTACGTTGCGACGATTGCATCAACTACCACATCATCCAAAGCTATCGCTTGGGAGCCAGCCGAGCGGAGCAAGAGGAATCAATCAACATTGCGACAGTGGTCGGGGGTACGATAGTCGTGCCACACCTTCGGCGAGCCTACATGTTATTGGGTGAGCTTTACGCCTAAAATTGAGCAATTTGCCAGGAGCTTTGAATTCCCTGAATTCGTTCGCCTTTTCGGTCAAACAAGGGAGTCACAGTAAGTTTGGGGGAATGACTTTCTGGAGTCGACTCGGCAACTGACGGCATAAAAATCACGTAACTCCCGAGCAGGCTTCCTGCGAAGAAGCCGATGGAAGCACCAATGGCGACAGAGCGTAGGTGTTTTTCCGGATTTTCTTGGAAGGGAAGGGTTGCTGCTCCTAAGGCTGCTCCAAAAGCGGTGCCATAGCCAGCGGTAGCAAAAAAGTCCTGGAAGCGCTCCTGGGAGTTGGTCACCTGAGCGGATGCAGCCCCAGAAATCAATATTTCCACTAAACTCAAAGCCAACATGATTTTTTTCATTGTGTGCCTATCAAAAATAATGAAAAATCAAATGTAATCATGTACCCTAAATCACAGAAGTTACGACTGTCATTTTGATATTATCGCCGATTTAGAGGCTCATGACAATGCATCTTGGCGGCGTTTGTCTACAAAGTGGCTCCCATGAAGAAAAGAATAGAATTGACAAACATTAATGAATGGAATATTCGTGTTTGGAGGAAGAGGCTTTTGAGCGTAACATTAAATCAGCCTGCCATTTTCCACCAAGGATCTTCGCAAAGAGTCAACTAATCACTTTATTTACGAACTAGGATTTCTCGATTTTGAGACTTCCATCCAGTATTGATATTTCTACCTACCTTTATGAAGAGAGCTAACCTATGACTGAAAAGGACAAGTCAACAGACAAGCCTAAAACGTCAAGAAAGACTAGTGCAAAAGCTAAGGAAGCTGGTGCCGAAAGCAATCAAGAAATTAATCTTAAGGAACTGAAAGAGAGAAAGATCTCTGACTTGAACAAACTCGCCCGAGAACTCGGTGTTGAAGGTTCAAGCAGCATGCGTAAGCAGGACCTCATCTTTGCTCTGCTTCAAGCACAATCCGAGCAGGGTGGTGTGATTTACGGTGAGGGGGTTCTTGAAACTCTTCCCGATGGTTTCGGTTTCTTGCGCGCGCCGGACTACAATTACCTACCGGGGCCCGATGATATATACGTATCACCATCACAGATTCGAAGGTTCAACCTTCGTACGGGTGACACCGTTTCTGGGCAAATCAGACCTCCAAAGGACACAGAGCGCTACTTCGCTTTGTTGAAAGTAGAGAAGGTCAACAGTGCGCCACCCGATCCGGGTTTCGATAAGATTCTATTCGACAACCTTACGCCTCTTTACCCCATGGAAAAGTTCAAGATGGAAGTGGCGTCCAGCAACTACTCGACACGGATCATCGACATCATGTGTCCGATCGGTAAGGGGCAGCGGGCTTTGGTTGTGGCGCCTCCACGAACGGGTAAAACTGTATTATTGCAGAATATTGCTCACTCCATTGAGAAAAATCATCCTGAAGCCATTTTGATCGTGCTTCTGATCGACGAACGTCCGGAAGAGGTTACGGACATGGAGCGCTCTGTTAAGGGTGAAGTGATCAGCTCGACTTTCGACGAGCCAGCTCAGCGCCACGTTCAGGTTGCTGAAATGGTTATCGAAAAGGCTAAGCGACTGGTGGAACACCGCAACGATGTGGTTATCCTTTTGGACTCCATCACTCGTCTCGCACGAGCCTATAACTCAGTCGTTCCGCCTTCTGGAAAGATTCTTTCTGGTGGTGTCGACTCCAACGCGCT
The DNA here is from genome assembly GCF_900177345.1 of Pseudobacteriovorax antillogorgiicola. Classification (NCBI taxonomy): domain Bacteria; kingdom Pseudomonadati; phylum Bdellovibrionota; class Oligoflexia; order Oligoflexales; family Pseudobacteriovoracaceae; genus Pseudobacteriovorax; species Pseudobacteriovorax antillogorgiicola. The sequence goes on along the minus strand of NZ_FWZT01000001.1, from coordinate 24,834 downwards.
TCACAAGCCGAAGAGGTTCTTCGGTGCAGCTCGTAACATCGAGGATGGTGGATCACTCACGATCATCGCGACTGCTCTGATCGACACCGGCTCCCGTATGGACGAAGTGATTTTCGAAGAATTCAAGGGTACCGGTAACATGGAACTGGTTCTTGATCGCAAGTTGTCTGAAAAGCGTGTGTTCCCAGCAATGGATATCAACAAGTCCGGTACGCGAAAAGAAGAGCTTCTCCTTCCGAAAGAAGTTCTCAATCGTATGTGGATTTTGAGAAAGCTGCTGCAACCGCTTAATACTGTCGACGCCATGGAGTTCTTGTTGAACAAGATGGAAAAGACAGACAGCAATGCTGACTTCTTGAACTCAATGAATGGCTAACTCTGTAGAGTAGTCTGGGTTTTGCAGCATGCTTGGGGGCTTGACTCATGGTCGGAGATTCGAAAATTTTTGGGCTGCTGATTTTAGGTATGTCATGAAAGTATTCGACCGAAACCTAAGAACCCGTCTGAAATGCCTAAGGCCAGGTTATGGCGAACGACTTTTCAGGCAGGTTCCCAAAAAGCGCCCATTTAATTGAAATACAACAGTACCCATAGTTCGGAATCGAGCTATGGGTTGTTTTTTAAGAGAAAAGTCTATGTTTGATAAACTAGAAACCATTGAACTCCGTTTCAATGAAATTGAAAGCCAGATGTCGCGAGGCGATATCGATGGCAAGGAGCTAACGCGGCTTTCTAAAGAACGGGCCACCATCGTCGATATTGTCGAGGCCTACCGCGTTTATAAGCAGCAAAAAGAAGAGCGTGATGCTGCGAAAGAGATGTTAAAAGAAGATGATCCGGATATGCGGGCAATGGCTAAGGAAGAGTTATCAAGCCTTGAAGCGGCCATCGAAGAATCTGAAAGTAACCTTCAGATTCTAACCTTGCCTCGCGACCCCAATGATGAAAAGAACGTCATCCTCGAAGTTCGTGCTGGTACTGGTGGGGAGGAAGCCTCGCTCTTTGCTGCCGATTTGCTGCGGATGTACACCCGCCATGCAGAAAAAAGTGGTTGGAAGGTCGAGATGATGTCCTCCACAGAGTCGGCATCCGGGGGATATAAGGAAGCTGTCGTGCTCATAAAAGGTGAGCGTGTTTTCAGTCGTCTGAAATTTGAAAGTGGTGTTCATCGCGTGCAACGTGTACCACAAACAGAAACCCAAGGTCGTGTTCATACCAGTGCCTGCACCGTTGCGATTCTGCCTGAGGCGGATGATGTCGATGAGGTTCCCATTGATCAAAAAGATCTGGATATCGGCACATTCCGGTCATCGGGAGCTGGTGGCCAGCACGTAAATACCACAGACTCAGCTGTTCGAATCGTTCACAAACCGTCGGGCATTGTTGTTGAGTGTCAGGATGAACGATCGCAGATCAAGAACCGGGATAAGGCTATGAAAGTCCTAAAAGCCCGCCTTTTGGAAAAGATGCAACGTGAGCAGGCTGATGCTATCAGTGCTGATCGCAAGAGTCAGGTGGGAAGTGGCGACCGTAGTGAGAGGATTCGTACTTATAACTTTCCTCAGGGGCGACTTACGGATCACCGCATCAACCTAACTCTCTATAAGCTAGACGGCGTTATGGAGGGGGATATTGGTGAAGTCTTAGATTCTCTCGGCGCTCATCACCAAACAGAGTTATTGAAGCAGTCTTTAGAAGGAAATGTGTGATGGTTGAGGTGTGGACCATCCGCGATATTCTGCTGTGGTCGTCGAATTTCTTAAAAAGTAAGGACATCGACACAGCAAGGCTAGACGCTGAACTTTTGATGAGTCAAGCTCTCGGTTGCCAGCGGATTGACCTATACTGTCACTACGATAAGCCGGTCGACCAGGAAGAAAAAGCTACGATTCGTAGCTATTTACAACGGCGGGCCGCTGGGGAGCCAGTCGCTTATATTCTCGGGCAGCGTGAATTCTATGGCAGAGAGTTCTCCGTTTCCTCCGATGTGCTTATCCCTAGACCCGAAACTGAACACCTCATCGAGGCGGTGCTTGAGCTTCATAAAACTTACGACTTCAAGTCGATTCTTGATGTTGGTACAGGTTCTGGAGCTATTGCCGTAACCCTTGGCAAAGAGGTTCCAGGGGCTCATGTTGAAGCCTGGGATGTGTCTGAGAAAGCCTTAGCGCTAGCGCAGACAAACGCTACTCGATGGGAGCAAGTTGTTGAGTTTAAGGTTCGCGATGCTCTAAAGGAAGATACTTGGCTCGATATCGCGGAACCTTTTGATTTGATTTGCTCGAATCCTCCTTATATTGGCGAACATGAAAAAGGCATCATGGGCGCTTCGGTTCTAAACTTCGAACCTCATGTCGCGCTCTTTGCTGAAGATGGAGGCTTTGCCTTCTACAAGGCGCTGGCAAGGCTTGCCCAACGGGCTCTCACCCCTGATGGTCATCTTGTCCTAGAAATAGGCGCGACGCAGGGGGAAAAAGTCGTTAGTATTCTAGAAGACCATGGCTGGAGAAGTGTGACCGTGATTCGCGATCTAGCCAATTTACCTCGCATCGTGAAGGCCCTGGCTCCCAAAGTATAGGTGGTGCATGTCCAAAGCTTCTGTTTACGATTGGCACTTGTTCAAGCGTTTCATGAGATTCATCGCTTTCTTCTCACTTGGCCTGGGGCTGTCTGCCCTAGTCTATCGCAGCCTCATCGTCTCGGTCGCGATCAGCCTTATTTTTACTTATATTTTGAGCCCCGCGGTCTCCAAGCTTAGCTACAGTGGCAAAGTCGGTCGTAACTGGATCGTATTAGGGGTTTCAATTTTATTTTTCGGTGGTTTCATTAGTGGGGCTGCAGCTATTGTTCCCACTATCTATACCGAGCTGGTCGAGATCCTAAAACAGATTCCGCGGGCGGTGGTTTACGTAAATCAAAAGATCATTCCGATTCGAGATTTTATGGTGAGTCGGGGCTTTATTAGCTACGAAGCTTTCGACAAAATCATTCTTGACCTCGATCTCATGAGGAAGGTGACAACCACCACAACCGATGCCATTCAGAAAGTGTGGTCGAGTACCCCTCAAGTCTTGGGAGGAGCCTTAAATACCGTTCTTATTCCCTTGATGACTTGGTTTTTCCTAAATAATATGAGTAATATACGGCTCTTTATTCAGAGCATCGTTCCCAAGGATATCCAGTCATTAGCCCAATACAATATTCGCAAGATGGATATTATCCTTTGGGGTGTTGTGAAGGGCCAGCTTCTGGTAGCTCTGATCCTGTCGTTTCTCTATATGTTTGGCTTCTCGGTGATTGGCCTGCAATCTGGCATCGCCATAGGGGCGGTGGCTGGGATTTGCCGCATCGTACCCTATCTTGATGTCCTTGTGGGGTCGATGTTGAGTGTTGTGGTGATCATTGGTCAGGGTGGTAGCCTTGGGATGGTCATGGCTGTGGCAGTTGTCATCACATTGGTGCAATTGCTCGATGGCATGATTGTGACTCCTAGAATCATTGGTGATCGCGCAGGCATTCATCCTGTGGTGGTCATCGCCTCGGTCATTGCCTTTGGTGATTGGTTTGGAATCTTAGGGATCATTCTCGCGGTACCGACTGTTGCCATTATAGTCAGTGGCTTGCAGATGGCCTTACCTTACTATCGGAACTCGCCTTTTTTCAAAGGCGAGACTGAATAGGCTCTGCCAATTCAGTGAGGGCGACGCTTCTTCTTCGGGCGACTTTTCGTTGCAGCTCCTTGGACGACAATAACAAAATTCAACTTATCTAAAGTAAGATCAGCGAGAGCGTCCAAGCTCCTGTGATAAAAACCTTCCTGATCCCCCGAAATATCTACGGCAAGAAGGGCTTTGCGGTCGCCTCCGAAACCTTGAGATAAGGCCTCAAGAAGCGCTTTACGTCTATAGGGCGTGTCCAGAAAAACGATAGGATGCGGATTTTGAGCTAGTTCCGCGATCGCGATGCTGCGCTTATCCGGCTCCCGAGGTAAGAAACCATAGTACAAGAAACGAGATTCTAGAAATGGACAGGCAGCCAAAGCCGCTGTCACCGAGCTTGGTCCAGGAATTACTCGAACAGGAGCATCCAAGGAATAGGCAATTTTTAAAAGCTCTGAGCCTGGATCGGCAAGGGTTGGAACGCCTTGGTCGCTCATGTAGCAAACCGTTTGGCCACTCTTGAGGGCTTGCTTAACATCTTCCCTTGTCGAGGCTTCATTATGCTCGGTGAACTTCAGGTAGTCTCGATGGATTCCAGCTGCCTTGAGGGCTTGTCGGGCCGGGCGGTCTTCTTCAAAAACTAAAAGATCAGACTCCCGAAGTGCCGTCAGGCTGCGTTGAGGGATATCGTCTGGTAATCCCAGGCAGTTAGAAGCCAGGATAAGGGTTCCTCTGGCATTCGGTTTAGCGTCGCTCATAAGGGTCCTCAAAGGCGAATGGAAGTGAAAGTACTTGCCTTTCCTAAGCAAGACAGGAAATGTATTATCTTGGGTAACTTGTCATAATATGGTATGTGATCAAGCCCAAGAAGCTGTTTTACTATCAAATTCCTTCCGACTTAGAAAGTGCTGGTCCGAGGTCGCTTACCACACTGGATGAGAAACAGGAGGATCGGGGTCGCATCATTAAAATTGCGTCTGTTTGACACTTTGTTACGGACAGAAACGACAGGGTATATGGACATTCATAAGGCAAAAAGAATCCCAAGGCACGTTGCTATCATCATGGACGGAAATGGCCGCTGGGCCCAGGGGCGTCTGCAGCCAAGGATATTTGGGCATCGAAATGGTGCCAAACGGGTCCGCGATGTGGTTGAGGCAGCGGGTGAGCAAGGTGTTAAGTATTTGACGCTTTACGCGTTCAGTGAAGAAAATTGGAACCGTCCAGTGGACGAAGTAAAAGGGCTATTCCGGCTCTTGTCGAGTTATCTCCGCGACGAGCTGGCCCATTTGAATGAAAACAATGTGCGCTTGCGAAGCATTGGTGAGCGAGACCGTCTGCCGAGGGATTGCCAGGACCTCCTTGAAAAAGCCGAAAAATCGACAGCTGGCAACGACGGCCTACAGCTGGTCCTAGCCCTAAGCTACGGCTCACGGAGCGACTTAGTTCAAGGAATGAAGCGTCTTGCGAGCCTTATCAAGCGTGGCGAGCTTGAGCCGGAAGATATTACGGAAAAGATGGTGGCTCAGTCTTTGAGCACAGCCGATATTCCTGACCCTGACCTACTTATACGCACCAGTGGTGAGCAGCGGGTGTCCAACTTCCTCTTATGGGAAATTTCTTATTCGGAAATGTACTTCACTCCTAAACATTGGCCCGAGTTTGGCAAAAAGGACTTTGCTGCAGCCTTGGAAGCCTATGCTGCTCGCGATCGTCGATTCGGTCGTGTGCCAAAAGGCTTATTCATGTCCAGTAAGCAAATCAGTGCGAAAATTTAGATAAGAAAGATTCTATTTATGCTTAAGCAAAGAGTGCTCACAGTCCTGCTAGCCCTCCCTCTGTTTCTCGCCCTTCTCATCTTAGCTCCTAAATGGGTTCTTATCCCTTTCTTTATGTGCCTTGTTGGCTTAGGGACCTTCGAGATGGCTTCGATGCTCGTACCTCGCCTCGAAAATGCTTTCAATCCAGCATCGCAGCAGTCTAAACCGCCGCTTTGGATTGTGCCCACTGCAGTAGGCTTTGCATGCTTAATATTTCTCGGCTCTTCAGTCTACTCCGCGGATGGTGGTCGAGGCATGGTTCTGGCGGGAATGCTGGGCGGGATTCTCATAGGTTCGTTTTTCGCGCCCGATAATGAGACAGCATTTGCGAGAACAGTCGCTTTGTTAGTATCAATCGTCTATGGTTCTTTCCCATGGCTTGCTACGTGGGACTTGTTTCTTATGGGGGAGGGCTCTCGTTACGTCTTGTATCTTTGTACTGTCGTTTGGGCAGGTGACACTGGTGCTTATTTTGGCGGGAAACAATTTGGCAAGCACAAGCTAGCACCTCGCATGTCTCCAAAAAAGACTTGGGAGGGCTCCATTGCGGGGCTGATTGCCAGTGTAGCAGGGGGGCTTATTTGCAACGCCGTTTACCAAGGGCAATTGGGTCCATGGTTGGTTATCGGCTTGGCAAGCCTCGTCGGAGGGGCATTTGGTCAAATGGGAGACCTAGTGGAATCAACTTTCAAGCGTTTTTCTGGGGTCAAAGACTCAGGAGTCGTCTTCCCTGGCCATGGGGGCTTTTTAGACCGTGTCGATGGCCTACTATTTGCCGCCCCCGTCATTTGGTTTATTTTGTATAATTTGGGTAAATGACTAAGCGAGGCTTTTGATGGAAGCTCTTTCTAACCCTGTAGTAGCAACCATACTCTTTTTAGGGATACTGGTTTTCGTTCACGAGGCTGGTCACTTTTTAGTCGGTAAGTGGTGCGGTATTTCTGTTGAGGTCTTTTCTATTGGCTTTGGCCCTACCCTGATCAGCTTTCAACGTAAAGAAACGAGCTATCGCATCAGTGCTATACCTCTCGGCGGGTATGTCAAGTTTTTTGGCTCTGTTCGAACCGAAGATGTTCCTGAAGAACTCAAGGGAACTGAGTTTTATCGAGCCCCGATATGGGCCCGGCTTGCTACAGTCGCCGCAGGACCCATCGCCAACTTCCTACTTGCCATAGTCGTATTCACTATAATCGGTCTTCATGGGGTCAAGCTTCCACCAGCAGTTGTGGGTGAAATTATGAAGGGGAGTCCAGCGGACCGAGCCGGACTTTCTTTCAACGATCAAATCAAGGAAATCAATGGCGAGGACGTAAAAACCTGGAAAGATCTCCAACGAATTGTGGCTGATAATCCAGGAGAAAAACTTACCTTCGTGATTGAGCGTGACGGTGCACAGCAGGAAATTTCATTAGTTCCTGAAGAGATCGAGGACAAGGAGCTAGCGCGGTCAAAGGGTCGGATTGGTATTTCCCCGACCTTCGTACCATCTACCCTCACAGTGACTGACTCGAACAAACCTATAGCTATGGCTGGTGTTCAAACAGGATTTAGAGTGGAGAAGGTTCGGTTTGACGATGGTCCTGAAATGGATGCAAAGTACTGGCGCCAGCTAAAGAAGTTGTGGTTCGCTGCTGACGGTGCCCAAACTATGACACTTATGGGTTTTAGGGCTAAACAAGATCCGCGCGAGCGAGATGATGAAGAGCGTGCCCTTCAGTCTATTGAGATTGATGTCAGTCAGGTCGAATCCCTTACTCCCGAGAATTTGGGTGTTCGCGATAGTCAGCTAACTATTGGCGTTCTTCTTGAGGAGGTTGAATCATTACAACCTGGCGACGCAATCTTGGCTTGGAATGATCAGAGCGTGGATAATGCCTTTGCCCTGAGCGAAATAATCTCGGAAAATACCACACCCAAAGTGGCCTTGACGGTTCTAAGGAACGGTGAGTCACTAGTACAGGAAGTCGCTCTGAAACCTGTAGACGTTCAAAGAGCCGCCGGTAAGTTGACCCTCTACACTCTACCGGTAATGTTCTGGGGCTCCATGGAACAGGCCGAGTTTGTGGAAGAGGTCTATAGCAACCCTATCGAGGCCCTAGGCTATGGCTTTCAGGAAACCTATACCCTAACAAAAACCATCGCGGGAGCGGTGGTCGGTCTATTTACCGGAGACATGCCTCTTCAGGCCCTGGGTGGACCCATCGCTATTGCTAAAGTAGCTTCAGACTCCGTAAAAATGGGTCTCATTGCGTTTCTGCACTTGCTCGCCATGATTAGCATTAACCTGGGCTTGCTCAACTTGATTCCCATTCCAGTATTAGACGGTGGGCAACTTTTGCTTATTGGCGCAGAAGGTGTCGCTCGAAAACCATTGCCCGATGCTGCTATTGAAGGTTATCAGAAGATTGGCTTTGTGATGGTGCTCGCGCTGATTGCAATGGCAACTTACAATGACTTGGGGCGTTTCTGGGCATCCATGATGAAGGGTGCTTCGTCCTTATTTTAGAAGAGTGTTCATGAATCAAAAGAAAACAATCATCATCGACACCTCCCTTAAGGGGGTGTCTCTTGGTTTAGGCCTTCAGGCAGGAGATGGATTTGAATGTCTTGCCTGGGAAAGTTTCTTTTCAAACCACATCGCCGCGGCGAAGCTGCCTAGCCTTTTAAAGAATTTCCTTCAGTTACACGAGTGGAGCTTGAGTGAGGTTGATACTATCCTTGTTAGCCAAGGGCCGGGCTCGTTTACGGGCATCAAGGTAGGCCTTAGTTTCGTGTCTGCACTTGGGTCGACCCAGGAGAACTTGGAAATCATCGGCGTATCTCCTCTCGAATGCCTGGCAAAGTGGCAAGGGAAAATAGCTTGGTTTCTTCCAGCAACAAAAACACAAGGCTATTTGTGCCTAAGTGACATTGATGATCGAGCAACCATGTATGTGGTTGATGTAAAAGATGGGGAGCTATTGCTTGCTAGGGAGGGCGATCGCCAGGATACTTCTGTCGATGTTCTTGGGGGCCGAGAGATCAAACTCCTTCTGCCCTGGGACAAACTTGAAGCGGTGCTTGAGCAGAAAGGCCTTGGCTATCAACGAACATCGCTTCCGGTTGCGACGGCCCTGTGCTTTGATGCCGTGACCGGGCTTCTCACAAACGGGCAACTGGTGCGGTCGGACGAGCTTGTGCCTCGTTACGTTCGAAAATCGGCTCCGGAAGAGCTTCTCCAAAAGAAAGGATAAGGATGAAATTTAAAGGTGCACGACGCAAGAAACCTTTGGGCGGCGCTGTCTATATACTCCCTAACTTATTTACCACAGGAAACCTCTTTTTTGGTTTTTTCGCGATCATAAAGTGCCTTCAAGAAGACTTCATGTGGGCTTCGGGAGCGATTCTACTGGCCGCAGTTTTTGATATGTTGGATGGGCGTGTGGCTCGACTCACTGGTGGTACCAGTGAGTTTGGAGTTCAATATGACTCGTTATGTGACCTGGTGTCCTTTGGTGTGGCTCCGGCGTTTATCATGTACATGGCTGGCCTTGATGGTTTAGGACGTTTAGGTTGGATCATCTGTTTTATGTTCATGGCCTGCGGGGCCTTGCGCTTGGCACGATTCAACGTGCAGTCCTCTATAGGTCAGGCTTCTGGAGATTTTGTTGGCTTACCAATTCCAATGGCCGCTGGAGTGATTGCCTGCTTCGTCGCTGTTTGGAGCGGCTTTGAAGTTGGCCCCAATGACTTTACGATTGTTAAGTGGGTCCATAGCTTGCTAAATGCCAACGACTTTCGGATCGCATTCTTCTGTGTCGCAGGTGTTGGGTTGGCATTAGCTATGGTGACCAATATTCCATACCGGTCTCATAAAACTCTCAACATCAAGGGTATAAAACCTTTCCGCATCCTGGTGCTTGGTGTCGCACTAACAGGCCTTGTAGCCTACCAACCTGAGCTATTTGGCTTTCTTCTCTTTGCTGGCTATGCTGTAAGTGGTCCCCTTGAGTGGATGTTCGGTTGGACGAAAGCCGTTGATGACGATGATATTTTCGAACCAGGGTCTGGAAACGTTTTGGAAACCGCAGGAGAGCGAGGTTACCCCAGTGAAGCCGATAAAAACGATAATTCTGGTTCTTAGTCTAGGGGCTTTCGGAAGCAGCCAGGGCATGGCCCAGGACGAAGAGCTAGGACAAAATGAAATAGAAAACTCCAGCCCAACAAGGCGGCACCGGACCTATCATTTTGGTATAGGTGTGGCGCGACCAATGTCCATTGGCAATGACTACAATCACTACGAAAAGCTATTTGGTAGCGGTAGTGCCTACCCAGAAATCTGGGGCGAGTATTCATTTTTGACCCTTGGGGGTGGTTTTGATTTAGGTGTATCGTTTCGTACTGGTCTTTATCAGGACTCAGGAAAGAGTGCAGGTAATATCGATGTGCCCGATGGCGGCTTGGAACAAGATCTGTCGGATTCGGATGTTGATGCTACCCAGAAGAGTCAGCTAACTCTAATCCCATTGCAAACATCTCTGAGCCTCAGCTACGCCCCATTTTCGAGTCGTTTTCTCGTGGCTAGCGTCTGGGGTGGCCTGTCCTATACCTATGTTGAAAATACGACTCAAGCGAATCTTGATTCATCGGTAGACCAATCTGAAGTGGTTCCGTTTGTCAATTCTGGATTTAACGTCGAGCAAGTCGTAGGGGCTTCTCTGTCGTTTGATGTCAGTAAAATTGATCCTCGTGCAGCATATTCGCTCAAGGTCTATGGAATCAGCGGAATATTTTTGACGCCCTTCTTTCAAACGGTGACAACTGTCAGTAACGAAGTTGGGGTTTACGACCGAACCACTTTAGGAGTGATGTTCAGCTTCGAGGCTACAGGCACCTAAGTAATATGACCCAATATCGACTAGAACTCGCCTATGTGGGCACCCCCTTTCATGGTTGGCAGTCTCAGCCATCGGGTAACTCAATCCAGGATCATCTTGAAAAATGCCTCGGTGTCTTCCTTAGGGAAGATGTCACGGTCATAGGCTCCTCAAGGACCGACAGTGGCGTGCATGCGGAGCAGCAGGTTGCGACATTCCGAAGCAAAGCAGACTTCAATACACATCGGCTCCTCAAGGGAGTCAATGCTATGTTGCCTAATGAGGTTTCGGTGCAGGCGATTCAAGCAGTTGACCCCAACTTTCATCCGATCCTTTCGGCGACAGCAAAGCTCTATCGCTATCGGATCTGGACCCATCCGGTTCCGAGTCCATTTCTGCGGGAATTTTCTTGGCACGTTCATAATTTGAATGATGACCTTCTTCGTCGTGCTGCGCAGGATTTTATCGGTGAGCATAACTTCAAAAGCTTTTGTGCCACAGACTCATCGGCTAAAACTTTTGTGCGACGAGTCTTGGACATTCACTTCGAAAGCCACCCCAGATGCCTCGAAATCTATGTCCTTGGCGAAGGTTTCCTGAAGCAAATGGTCCGAAATATGGTCGGTACCCTAGTCGAGATTGGCTTAGGAAAACTGCCAGCTGATGCTATTCCAGCAATCGTTGGTGCCCAAGATCGCAAGGCGGCTGGCAGAACCGCGCCAGCGGCAGGTTTGAGCCTTGTGAAGGTCTTCTATGACCAGCCACCTGAGAAGGTTGACCTGGGCTTTTTATGCGAAGAGTCTCTGGGGTTTCGCCTCATCTAGACTGCTTTCCCAAGCCTTGCCTTTTTGATACTCTAGAGAGATAGCGATCATCACGGATTAGAGGGCATTATATGTTCCATAAGCTTTGTTTTGGAATCCTCACCAGTGTTGGATTAGCCCTTAGCTCCTGTCAAACGAAGTCAGATTTTCCACCACTCCCAGAAGACCCTCTTGACCTCGAAAAGCAAGAATCTTTGTCGTCAGACCTATGGTCTCCTGAGCAGCGACGTGCAAATGCCAACTACTACTTTTTGCTCGCCGAAGATCGACTTTTGGCCCAAGATCGAGAAACTGCGCTCAAGCTCTACGAGCTCGCCTACAATTTAGATCCGAGTTCTTACCTTGCCGCGAAGCTGATAGCTTCCAAGGCCTACCTCAAGCCTGAAGAAGCTTTTACCCAAATCAAGCGCATGGTACTCCTTTATCCGAAAGATCCAGAAATCAATGTCCTGCTGGGCCAATTTCAGTTGGCTAAAGGGCAATTGCAATCCGCTGTGAAGCAATTCAATCGAGTTCTTACCATCGACTCCGAGCGCTTGGATGCATATATCGGCTTGATACAGGCCTATCGCGCCATGGGCAAGCCTGAAAAAGCTGTGATTATCGCCGAGGAGATGGTCAAGGCTGATCCAAACTTTGCGGATGGTTGGGCTCTCCTTGCCAAGATGTACCTAAGTGATAAGAAACTTAAAAAGGCCAAGAAGGCCGCAGAGCGAGCCTACACCCTGCGGAGTAACAACCCTGAGTATATTCACCTCTATGCTATAACCCTGGAATTTAATGGCCAGTCAAAGAGAGCAGTGGAGCTTTATGAGACGATCTTTCAAATGAACCCGAATAATGATGATCTCATTGCTCGGATGGTGAACCTTTACAAGCAAATCGGAAGCCTAGAAGAGGCGTTATCTCTTTTGGAAGAGGTGGATCGTAATAGCCAGAAGGTTTCCATTCCTGTGAAGCTTCAGATAGTCTTTCTTTACTGGGAACTCAAAAATTATGAGAAGGCTGCCAGCCTGCTCGAAGAGCTTAATCGAGACTTTCCCGACAATAGTCGCATCTCGTATATGACAGCCCTTGGTGCAGAAAAGATGGGACGACCAGAAAGAGCTGCTGAGCTTTACCAGAATATTGACGAAAGCTCTCAGTTCTACATACATGCAAAGTATCGGGAAATACTTGTCCATCGCGAACTAAAACAATTTGATATTGCGATCGGTATCGGCAAGTCAATCGTTTCCAGTAAGCATGAACGGGCTCCCGACTTCTACCTATTGATAGCCAACCTATATGGCGATCAGAAAAAATATGACTCCGCTGTAGAAGTTTTGATTAAGGCAAGCCAAGAGTACCCAGAACGGACTGATATATGGTTTCTACTAGGGATCAATCAAGAGCGTCAGGGAGATGTGGATGACTGCATTGAAACGATGAAACATCTAATAAAAATTGATCCCCAGCACGCAGGCGCATACAACTATCTAGGATACTTGTATGCTGAGCGAGGAGATAACCTGGATGAGGCAGAGATGCTGATTAAAACAGCACTCAAGATCAAGCCTAACGATGGCTACTATCTCGATTCTTTAGGCTGGGTTTACTATCAGAAAAAGCAGTACAAGGAAGCTCTTGAAATTTTACTTGAAGCCAATAAGTATGCCCCCAACGAAGGTGTCATTCTTGAGCATATTGGAGACGTATATCGTGCAATGGACCAGATGGATAAAGCCTATAGCTACTATGAGAAAGCCAGTAAGGCTCGTATGGACCCAAGAGATCGTGATCGCATACTTAAAAAATATGAGGAGTTCAAAGGCAGGAATGCCTAAGTGGGCTCTTTCGTTACCCCTTCTTGCTTTTGTGAGTGCTTGTCAAACTACGTCCTATATTGAACCAAAACTTCCCATTGCTGTGGAGCGATTATTTTCTACATGCAGTCAAGGAGAGGGCAATGTTTTTCTTTCTGTTCGAGATCAAGGACAGTACTTATTTGGTACAGAGATGGACTGGGTCGCAAACGGTAGCCAAGCTTGGAGTTTAGAGGCGTATAACTCCTTTGGCCAAACTGTTGGGCGAGTTCATGGTGATTTGCAAAAGCCAGGTTTGCTGCTGTCGCTGCCAGCGATCGATGCTGGGCAAGTTTCGGTGGACGAGAATAAAAGTATTTACATTCAAGGTCACTATATCGGCATCAAACTTGATGAAATCCCCTGTCTACTCACTGGTAGAATACCTAAGTCGTGGCAAGCCAATATCACCAGCTATGAGGAAACCCAGAAAGGAGCCAAGCTCGCTTTTCATCATGGCAACCGCAATATTAGCCTTATCTTAAATGATCTTGCTAAGGTACGACCCTCATTTTGTGCTGATTATCAATGGTCTGAATATATGGGTTTTGTGAATCATCAGTTTGAACACTGCTTTTTGGGTAAAGACCCTGCGAGTTCCCTGATTAAATACGGCCAAGGAGTAACGATCAAGTGGGTGGAAAAAACATCAATCTAGTGTCCTTGTCGTCACTGTTGGAAGAGAAGCAGGCACTTTCCCCGACCAACTTGCAGTTGATTGCCAAGTTCAAAGAACAATGGGGAGTATCGACCTACGATGCGATCGTCGAGACCCATCTGCTAACAGAGCGACAAGTTGCAGATATTCTAGCTGATTACTTTCGAGTAACTCGTGTCTATGCGATTGCAGCTAACGATATTAAAGACGACGCTTTCGAAGCTATTAGCTTTCACGACGCGCGACGTCTAGCTATTTTTCCGCTCGGAACTGACCCCAGGAAGGATGAATTTAAGGTCGTGATTAGTGATCCAACAATGGTTGATCTAGAGGCGTTTCTTAGGGATACCTTAGGAGCATATCAATATAGTATCCACGAAAAGTCGAGAATTCTGGATGCAACCCTAAGGTTCTATCCGATCGTAAGCCAGCTGCCCAGCCTAGTATTCGACAAAAGTGATACGGAGACGTCATGACGAGCCTAAAAAAGAAGATAGTTCTTACTGGAGGAGGCACAGCTGGTCATGTAATGCCTCACATAGCCATGTTACCGCGATATGCAAAGCAAGGAATTGAAGTTCATTATATCGGCTCAAAAGGAATCGAAAAAAAACTTATGTCCTCCCATGAGAGGGTCGTATTTCATCAAATTTCCGCCGGCAAGCTAAGGCGTTATATTTCCCTTCAAAATCTTATTGATGTTTTTAAGGTCGCTTGGGGAACGATACAGTCATTTTTTATCCTGGCCATGATTCGACCCCAGCTCGTTTTTAGCAAGGGTGGCTTTGTTAGTGTTCCCGTTGCCGTCTCCGCTTGGTTGCTGCGAATTCCAGTTTATTCCCATGAAAGCGACCTAACTCCAGGCCTGGCAAATAAGATTATCAAACCTTTCGCTCAGATGATCTTCTATAGCTTCCCAGATACAAAAAAGTATCTCGATCCCTCGAAGTCTCGGTTGGTCGGTTTGCCGATTCGGGAAGATTTGAAAAAAGGTGACGCACATAGGGGAGCGGTTTTCTGTGGTTTGAGCGATCAGGAGCCGACTGTTTTGGTCATGGGAGGAAGTCTCGGTGCCCAGCGAATTAATGAGGCACTGGAAGAAATTTTGCCAGATCTGGTGATTCGATTTCAGGTCATTCATATCACGGGTCAGGGTAAAGGGTTAAACTTTCAACATCCGAAGTACAAGAGTTTTGAGTTCGTCGGCCCCGAATTGAAAGATATCTTTGCTTTGTCGGATTTTGTGGTCAGTCGTGCAGGTGCCAACTCTATCTTCGAGTTTTTAGCCCTCAAGAAGCCTATGCTACTGATCCCCTTAGAAATCGGGAGCAGGGGAGATCAGGTCGACAATGCCAAGTGCTTTGCCAAACATGGAGTGGCCAGAGTTCTACGGGAAACGGAACTATCTGGCCCGGCACTCAAACAAGCGATAGAGAGCTTGGATCAGGGTCGCAGTCAAATGACTAAGGCGATGACCGACTCTTTCGTGCCATCGGATGCGGAAGGTTTGATTCATCATGCTTTTGGTCCAAGACTCGGCGTGGCGGCGCAGTGACTACATCCCAAAGCTCGCCTTAAACAGGTATCGGGCTCCCACAATACTGCTGGTGCGGGCGAAGGTTAAATCACCAACTCCTGGCCAGGCGCGGACTTGCAGACCAATAAGGCTGCTAGAATCTTGAAATTCACTTTGGAATGTCTCATCATTATCAAGTCTAAGGCTTGGTTGCGTCTCGAAGTTTTGATCAATCTTATGCTGACCGAGACTATATTTTGCGAAGAGTGTGAAGTAGCTGAATATAGAGTAGTCTGCGACCATGTCACCTTGAAAGCTTCTCACTTCCGTAGAGTTTAATCCATAGATGCGGCTGTGGGCCACCCGAAGACCAAATGAAGGGAGTTTGAAACCTTCAAAGAATGTCCACTGGAGGTGGCTGCCTAGCCTGGATACTTCAGAATCAATCGCTTGGGAAAGAACAATTCCCAGATCGATAGGCCACGGGGTACCTTTATGCAGGTAGACATTGACGAGTTCCAAGCGACCAGTTTCGGAGTTAGGTTGAGCATAGATCTGGCGATTCAAGCTTGGTGCTTCGCGCCACTGGTGTTCCTCAAGGCCGATCCCAACCTTTAGCCCTAAAGAACCACGGGAGAAGGCAGGTTCCAGCGGGTTATACTGATTGAAGTCCACCAGCTGCCTCGATGGGGAAGGGTCCCCAGCAAAACACACTTCGCTAATCATGATGAAAATAGTAGTTAATAAAAATAGATACGAGATTCCCATCATAACTTGAGTTTCTCCTATTGCTAAATACCAGCCTGACGGCTATCTAGTGGATTGTATGGAAGTCTTATTCATAGATCATTATGACAGTTTTAGTTTCAATCTCCTAGATTGGCTGCAAAGGGGATCGCATAAACTCGATCTGATTCGAGTGCCCTTCGATCGGATGAATGAGTTCGATCTTTCTCAGCGAAAGCCACTCGTGCTCTCCCCTGGTCCCAAGTCTCCTCGTGATGTCTTACAAAGTCTGTCCTTAACAGCAGACATGATGGGGAAAGCCCCTATTCTGGGAGTTTGTCTCGGCCATCAGATACTTGGTGCGGTTTTAGGAAGCCGAACGATCCAGGCTAAGAGTCCATTTCATGGCTCGCGTCGGGATGTGCATGTGTCCAAAGGTTCGCAGCTTTTCCCATTAGGTGGGTTGCTATCGGTTGCTACCTATAACTCCCTCGTTTTAGATCAGTCTATGCTGAAGGAACATTGGATTACGGGGGTTAACGATTGGGGTGAGGTCGAGATACTGGAGTATTGGGATGATGACTACCCTGCTGTAGGGGTCCAATTCCATCCCGAGTCTTTTCTGAGTGAAGGGATGGAGCCCCTTCTTCAGTTTTGGCTAAGGCAGTGCCAGCAATTCTATTCTGGTAAGTCCTGAAATCAAAAAACTGACTAGACTTCTGTAATAGCCCCTTTATCGATGCCTTCGTAGCAGTGAACTCGTACAGGTGCTTGAATATGGAAGCGCTCTTTGAGGTGCATGGCGACCTCAGTCGTGATCGATTCGATCGATGTAAACGACTTTACAAAGAAGGTGCGACTCAATGGGATCTCGGCTTTATAAGTGCCTAAGCTCCCCGTGTAAGCCAAGCTCACAGATTCATCGCGATTCATTCGCATACCTGGTTCGTACACACCACTGGTCACCTGGTCTACAGATGCGATGTGAACGATGGAGCCAAACAAATCGTGGGCAACATATCGCTCGAGATCAGTGCGTCGTTCGTCAGCAACGAACACTTCCACGCGGCTGCGATGGCCATGGAACAATCGTTGGCATAAGCCTTCGTGGCCTGTGATGCCATGGGTATAGCGGAAAAAGGTGCTATGAGCATCGCCTTCTTCCTTACGGAGCTTTACAGCGACTTTCTGGATTGTATTCGGCAAGCGATGACGAACGAGCTTCGTACACTCCTGCTCGATAATGTTGCGAGTTATCTTCAAAGATCGAACTGGGTAAACCGAGCCTTTGGGGCACTCGTAAGTCCAAGTTGAGTTATTACCGATAAGTTTAGTCTTTGCTGATAAGGTCCAGCGCTCGTTATCTCCTGCGGACTCAAACTCCACCGAGCTTGACTTGATAGGGATCAGAAGGGCGTGATCTACCGTCTCCTTCAGGATCTTTTTCACAAGCTTTTTAAGGAGGCTAAAATCGTAGACGAAGCCGTTATCATCCAGTGCACCACCTACCTCGACATCGACGTACCAAGACTTGCCTGTGACGCCGACGCTTGGATCGAAGGTCGCGCAGTCTATCCTATCGACATCTTTAATAAAAAGGGTTCCGACTGGCTCTCTATTAACCGTCTGGCTGAATGTATTGTCCATGTCTTCCTCCGCCAAATTATCGACATCTCAAGAATTTTTTTGGAAACTCTGGTTGCGGAGAACGCCGCAGCCCACTATAACGCTGTGAAAGTGGTACACCCACTATCAGGAAATGGTACTGTATATAGGATCTTTTTGACGGTTTCAAGTATAAGGTGAAGGAAAAACGAGAAATGTCTGGAAATAGAGAAGTAAAAGTCCGCATCGCACCATCACCGACCGGCGACCCCCATGTGGGAACTGCTTACATAGCTCTTTTCAACTATGTTTTTGCTAAGAAAAACGGGGGTAAGTTTGTCCTTCGCATCGAAGACACCGACCAGACCCGGGCGAAGTCGAGCAGTGAAGCCCAGATCCTTAGTAGCCTGAAGTGGTTAGGCTTGTCTTGGGATGAAGGTCCTGATGTTGGGGGCGACTTTGGCCCTTATCATCAATCCAAACGACTCGATATTTATAAAGAGCACTACGAGCAGCTTATTGCTTCTGGCAAAGCCTATCGGTGCTTCTGTACTGCTGATCGCTTGCAGGCCTTGCGAGAGGAACAAAAAGCTGCTGGCAAGCAAACCAAATATGACGGCAAGTGTCGCGATATGAGTCAGGAAGAAGCTGCGAAGCTTGTTGCCGACGGAGTTCCGTCTGTTGTTCGTTTGAAAATGCCGCTTGATGGCACGACCAAGTTTAATGATGAGTTACGCGGCGCCGTGGAGATTAACAACGAGCAGCTTGATGACCAGGTCCTCATCAAGTCCGATGGCTTTCCGACCTATCACTTTGCCAATGTGGTCGATGACCACCTTATGCATATTAGCCATGTGATTCGCGCTGAAGAATGGATTTCATCAACACCCAAGCATGTGCTCCTTTACGAGGCCTTTGGCTGGGATGAGCCGACCTGGATCCATATGCCATTGCTTCGCAATACAGACAAGTCGAAAATTTCTAAGCGTAAGAACCCCGTATCCTTGGATTACTATCACCGGGCGGGGATCTTGCCAGAGGCGATGGTGAATTTTCTAGCGCTCATGGGTTGGAGCTATGGCGATGATCAAGAAATCTTCTCACTAGACCAGATGATCGAAGTTTTTGACTTCAGAAAGGTGTCCCTTGGGGGGCCAATCTTCGATCAAGTGAAGCTTAACTGGGTGAACCAGCACTACATGCATCAGATGAACGAAGATCAGTTTGTGAATTATGTTCGTGAGCAAATCTTCTCTGAAGACTACTTGAGAAAGATGAAGCCTCTTGTTTTGGAGCGTATGAGCCGCTTTGAGCAATTCACCGACAACAATCAGTTCTTTTTCAACGGTGCTTTAAACTATGATGGTTTAGCGATCGTGCCCAAGGGTAAAGAAAAAGGCGAGATGAAAAAGATGGTGAAGGGACTCGTTGAAAAACTAGACGATCTTTATGAGTGGGATGTTGATCATATTGAAGCATGTCTTAAGGCCTACAAGGATGAGCTTGGTTGGAAGCCAAAAGACTTTTTTATGCCTATCCGACTGATGATCACTGGTCGAAAGGACTCTCCACCTCTCAACGAGACTATAGAAGTCTTAGGTCGAGAGATTGTGAGGTTCCGATTGCGTGACTTCATCCAATCAAGCCACTTGAAATAGGCTTATTGTAGAAGGTCGATAAGCTGATTTCTGGACAAGGATTTGAAGATCTCTTCATCCTTGTCCATAAACTTCTCAAACAGCTCATTTTTCGAGTTGATCAAAGCATCGATTTTTTCTTCTAAGGTGCCACGATTCACAAGCTTTAATACCTGAACATTCTTGTTTTGACCCATTCGATAGACGCGATCGGTTGCTTGATTTTCTTTACTCGCGTTCCACCATCGATCGTAGTGAACGACGACCGACGCAGCTGTGAGATCGATACCCACGCCACCGGCTAGGAGTGAGCCAACAAACACTTTACAATCTTCCTGTGTTTGAAATTTATTGATAACCGCCCCGCGATTCCGTGTGGAGCCAGTAAGGGTTACGTGGCCAACATCTTCGTCAGTTAGATACTGAGAAATGATTTTGATCATCTGGACATACTGACTGTAAATCACGACCTTGTGACCACTACCAATGGCTTCTTCTAGGATTTCCTTCAAGAGTTCGAACTTACCGGACTCTGAGCTTTTGTAGTCCAAAGTCTTTTCTACTAATGCTGGGTGATTGCAAACCTGCTTGAGCAATGTCAACGTAGCAAAAACATGAAGATAAGGTACTGGAGAACTTTCGTTCTTAAGCTGCTCAATCAGCGGCCGCCCCTTCATGCTAAGAACTTTTTTATAGATCTTGACTTGCTCAGGGGACAAGGTGCAGTGCCTGATATCCTCTACTTTGGGTGGAAGATCTTTTAAAACGTTGGACTTATTGCGTCGCATTTTGAAAGGGTGGATGAGCTTTTGTAGCTCCAGCTCTGTTTCAGATGCATTGCCTTTCTCTATAGGAGATATGTAGTGGGACTTAAAATATGAGTCGGAGCCCAAGTATCCTGGAACCAGAAAGTCAAATATGTTTTTTAGCTCACCGAGATGGTTCTCCATTGGAGTCCCCGTAAGGCACAGCCTAATGCGACCCTGTAGTTTGCAAACTGCTCGGTAGGTCGCGGTGTCATTATTCTTAACAAAGTGAGCCTCATCCAGAATGACTGCGTCCCATTCAGATTGCGTTAGGTTTTTTAGATCACGTAGCAAAACACCATAACTGGTGATGAGAAGGGCGTGGTTCTTTTCAAAGATCTTAAAATTATGGCTGCGTTTGGGACCGTGATGTTTCATCGGTTTTAGGTTAGGGCAGAAGTCATTAACCTTGTCTTCCCAGTGATCTAAAACCGTGGTCGGACAAATCACCAGAAATCGTGCGTCTGGCTTGATTTTTTGAATCGCCGACATAAGCGCCATCGATTGGTGGGTCTTGCCGAGGCCCATTTCGTCAGCTAGGAGCCCGTGTAAATTATTTTGGTAAAGCCACCACATCCACTGTAGACCAGTTTCCTGGTACTCCCTAAGATCTAAGTTGGTATGCTTAAGCGACGGTAGCTTACCTACAGGCTGAAACTCCAGGCTGCTGCGGATTTTATTTAGCATGGCTTTGCTGCCGACAAACTGATCGAAGTCTCCCACAGCAGCCTTCAGCCGAAGCAGACCTAAAGAGTCTACTTTGAGATACTTGCCAGTGTCATCGAGGTCCCAGTTATGCTCCTTGATAAACTCAGGAACTTTTACCCATTTGTCACCTTTCTTCAGATAGTCGCGTTGGTTCTTCCGAAACTGGACCATGAGATCCACCATGGAAACACTCGATTTCCCTTGACCATAACTGGGATCTAAGTAGAACCAGCCATCCGTGGACTTGTGGATTTTTATCTGTGAAAGCTCTGGAGTGCTATCGATTTGATGAGACTTGAGATTTTCGTCGAGCCAAATGGGGCCGTACTCTAGATATTCTTGAAAGCCGCGATCGACGAGATCGGCAGCTTGATCATCTTTGAAGGTCTTCTTCAGTGGTAACTCATGCCAGTCGCCGTGGACATCTGCTAGATTCAGTTTCCAATAACCGCGCTGAGGGTAGAAGAAATATTCTTTGCCAATGTAGCGACCAGCAGATTTTATCGGAATGAATTCAAATGTACCTTCTTTGCCGTTAGGGTTCTCTTGGTTAACGAGCTTATGAAGACCGGTTTGATTTGATATGGATGTATCGACCTGACCGAGAGATTTTAGGGTTCTTGCGGTATGTTTGATCGCAATGACTTTTTCAGCAACAATCTTTTCATCCTCAATCTGATAGATCCTTGTCCCTAAAGTCACAGGTGTTTGGTAAACCTTAAGCTGCTTCACCTCGTCAGTCGCAGACTTGAGTTTGGGAGACGATGCCAAAAACTTGGCGGCCTCATCTAGCTGGAAAGTGTAGTTTTTAAATTCTCCTGGTTTAGTCTCGGCACGAACTCGGATTGTTGGCCCTTTAGCCATAAGCCTGATGCTATGAATATTCTTCAGATGGCTCAGGATAGATTGAGCTGCACCATCCTGTTTTGCAGGTTCGGGCTCCTCTTTCTTCTGCGCAGAACGCACCTTGCGGGGCACGGTGGGAGCTTTAACAGGCATTTTTGAATCGATCTGTGCAAGGAACTTGCCGTGGTCATGCTGCAAGCAGATCATGAGTGCAGAGATGTGCTCGCAGTATTGGCCTGTAGTTCGGTTCTTCCGGCAAGTGCACTCGATCCATTGAATGAACCTACCATTGGGATGAACTTTTAGCCGAACTTCTAGGTCTCTCCCAATATTTGATGTTACTTTTCCAGTAATAAGTCCATGAATATGTTGAACTTCTTTGACCTTACCGGTGGTATATAGATCGAGGCCCTCGTGCCAGTCGAACTCAGCAGTATGTTCGTAGAAAAAGTCTAGGATGTCGGTTTTCACAATCGGTGACTCGTCAAGATGGGTGCCGCTAAGCATCAGTATATCACAACCAAAAAGTCCGATTTACACTGTCACTTTTTTGGCGTGAAGTAAGGACTTAGGCAAAAATTATCTCAGATTACCCTATTTTTGCTGAATAAACGCCTGAATTCTCTCATGAAAGACAACCCTGGTGAAAATTCTCATTTAAGGAACAAGTAGGGGGGCCGATACTTTTCTCGAAGGATGCTCGCGATGAGTTCTATATGTTTCGCAAAAGGACAGGCGGTACCTGTGGATAGCAAAGAAGCATTTTTGTCTGCAAAAATCTTAGTTGATTTCATTCGGGATTTTACCTTCTTGTCTGAGCAACAGCTAATGGCGATTCGAAAGCTAATGGAATCGACCGTGCAAGACATTATGTCTTCGGTGAATCATATCAGCTCAACAGCAGACGACAAGATCGAAAAAGCGTCGCGGGTGTTAGTTAAGGACGATCAATCCGATGACTTCATGAATGCATCAATGGAAGAGGCAGATACAAAAGCGACGAAAACAAGTGAAAGTGCCTACGAACAAAGGCGAATCGCTCTAGAAAATAAATTGAGGCGCTCGGGTGGTGTCTTCTCCAAGCATATGGAAGCCCTGAGCACAATGGATACTGATGTGCAAGACCTGCTTGTTAAAGTGGTTGGCTCGGTTTCTATGGATGATGTCATGGCGCAAAGGCTGAGCCACGTGACACAGTCGATCCACTTGCTACGAGCTGGCCTGTCGAAAGTTGTAAACGATCACCGTGTGTTTTCAACACAGTCGAGTGTCAAGCAACTGCGTAATGAGATTTTAACCGAGGTGTATCGAAGTTATACCGCCGAGGAAGAGAAGCAAATATTTCATAAGATTTTTGGGCAACCAAAGGTAAGTAATAAGAAGGTGTCTTAAGACTTTTTAACTAGGGAGAGTATCATGGGTAAGAAAGTGATGATCGTGGATGACTCCAAGACGATTCGTCAGCAGGTGAGTTTCACATTGACTAAAGGTGGCTACGAAGTGATTGAAGCGGAAGATGGTGCTGATGGTATCGAGAAGCTCAAGGCAAACGCTGATGTTGCGATGGTGATCAGCGATGTGAACATGCCTAACATGAATGGTCTTGAGATGGTTGAAAAACTAAAAAGCGAGGGAAGCACTGTACCAGTTATCATGCTGACAACAGAAGGTGCTTCAGATCTCATCCAAAGAGCAAAGGATGCTGGAGCAAAAGGATGGTTGGTAAAACCATTCCAACCTGATCAGCTAGTTGCAGCGGTTTCTAAAATAGCAGGTTAATGCATTCAGCATTAACCTGAGAAATTTCGGGAGTGTTCATGGCCGATGAGAGCTTAAAAGGTGGCAGCTCGTACCTCATCGACTTCCTGGAACATTTTTCGGCGCTGATGGAGTACCAGCTCAATCACATCCGAGGAACGATGGAAGGTACGGTTGATACTGTGATGGAAGGCGTCAAGAATATAAGCAGCATTACAGAGCAGAAGCGTAAAGCCGCAGAAGATGCTCTGGAACAAGCATACTTTAATCCTGATGCTGAAACACAAGTTCTCGTGGATGGTCTCCAGAAGATGATCGATGATCTTTTCGACGAAGTGAAGGATAAGTTCGAAAAGGGCGAGGATTTATCTGCTCTGACGACAGCCGACCCTGAAGTTCTCCTGCAGAATAGACTCAAGCGATTCGATAGTAAGTTCATGCGAGACATGCGCAATGTCAAAAGTCTGGATGATGATCTACAGAACTTCTTGTTAGGGATGATTGGTGCTCTATCATCAGAGGATGTTATTGCTCAAAGACTCGATCACGTAATTATGGCACTGAAAGTACTGCAGACAGGCTTGAACTACGTTCTGATCGACTATGACAATCGTTGTAACATCGGAGAACTTGAGAAAGTTACGACGGACATAAAGAACTACACTTTCCGTCAGTATACGACCGAAGATGAAAAGAATGAATTTTTGACTTACTTTCCCGACCTAAAAAAATCTTCTTAACATATAATACATGATCAACAGGCACCCTGAGGGGTGTCTGATTCTACTTAGGCACCGTCAGCATCTGTTTCTGTATCGGTTGTGGTATCAGTTTCCGCCGGGGGGCAAATGCTTGTGTCCTTTTCGCTTGTGGCCCAATCATCGAGGCCAGTCGCTAATTCACCAGTTACCGCTGAGCTACCTGTATGCTGAGTCTTTAGATATGCCACTAACTCGTCTGGGTCCCCTTGGTGTTTGCTGTCTGCTAAAGCCAAAAAGGTTAAGCGGTCTGTTGCTGTATCTCCTGAGAGGGTTGGAGCAGTGGACGAATGGCAGTTGCATCCAGCTGATGTGAAGCCCAGAGCTAAGGCATCCACTGCTGCCTGACAAAATGCTACACCACCAGCACCGCCGGCATCACTCGTGCCTTGGTAATTAATGTACCGAGTTCCGGTAATTCCACAGCCAACCACAAGAGTGGCTGTGACCGCTAAGAGGAAATAGACTGACTTCATATTTAGGTCCTCATGGTTTCCCGTCAGTCCTATATCGGAAAATTTCCTTAAAACTTTAATATAATTGATATTTTTGTGAATCGACACGTTGGCATAGATAACATTGCGATTTATTTTAAAAAAAAATCTCTTTTTTAGGGTTTAGGTGTTGACGAGTTGGGGGCAAGTCCGTATAAGTCTTCCTCACGCCACTGATGAGGAGTTAACAACAACTCACAGCAAACGGTTGAAAAACCAAGGCAAAGTTCTTTGAAAACTGAATAGCTAAAGACGCAAAAGAATTACAAACGTCAATTTCGAGGAATGATGAGCAATCATCATCCTGTCATCTGGAGGC